>NZ_JAMYMD010000013.1:0-158477 GCF_040318335.1 Mesorhizobium sp. M1182 | reverse complement strand
CCGTCTTGTTCGCCGCCATATCGAGAGCGGCTTTGGCATGGCGCGCATCGATGCAGATGGCTGGCAATCCCTCGGCGCGCAGCGCATGATAGAACCAAACTGACAGCGGGCCGGTTTCGAACACGACGCGCTTTGCGGCCGGCGCCCGCTTGCGGACAAGCTCGGCAATGATCCTGGGATCAGATGCGCACTTCCCGCGCCAGATCCGTTCGCCTTCACGGCGGATCGACACCGCCGTCTCTTTCATCGACACGTCGAGACCGATATGTTCTTCCATGGCTGTTCTCCGTTGATGCTGGGCCCGGCGTCCAGTCGTGAGCCCGTATTTCATCTTATCGGGGAACAGCCACCCTCCAAGGCTATGATCGGTTCCAGGGCGCGTCGCTCCCGCGATTACCCCATGTGGTTGTTTTTTTTCAGAATGGACAGTGCTGCTGAGGCCCGTTGGCCAGACACGCTTCATGCAGCCCGACGAACCGAACGGATTCAGAGCGAAGAATCGGAACGGACCGGAGCGCCTCGGCTAATGACTTGAGCGCCGCGATCATATTTGTCTGCGGAAGGTTGCGGACTCCTAGCCGACTTCGATGTGCCAACCGCGAGGCGGCCCGTGGTCGGAATCGCCACGAACGACCGCAGCGCTATCACGTTGTTTCGGGAGAATCGTTCGAACTGGGAACCTCGTCGGTCTCCGGCAAACGATCGCGAATCGCTTCCTCAGTTTTGCTTGCCGTCTTTTTCACGACTTTCTCGACGCGGTCGACCAAGGTCTCGGCGTCGCTGCTGGAACCCTGTCGGTCAGCCTCTTCTTTTACAGTCTCATATGCTTCGGCGGCGACCTGCTTGGCTTGTTCCACGCCTTCTTCAAAGAGCTCCTCGGCACTGTCACGAAGCTTGTCGCGGTAGGGGCCGAGTTGTTCGTCTTCCGCGGCGGTGTGAGGCAGCATCACGCCGATGGCGGTGCCCACGGCAAGGCCCACCGCGGCCATTGCCAGAGGTTCGCGCTGGAACAGGTCTCGCGTCGACTGCCGCACCCGCCCCGCCATATCGTTGGCGCTCGAGCCGAACTGCCCGGCCGTGCTTCTTAATCTTTCTTTGGCGCCGCTCGCAACGTCTGCGACAGCCTCAGTCCCACCGCCTGCCACGGAAGCAACCGAACGAGCGGCATCGGAGAGCATGGAGCCGGCGGAATCTTCGCTCTCGGCACCGTACTCATCGCCGCTTGAGTCCTGCCAGGCCCCGCCCAAGCTCCGCTGGTCAGAGAAGGTTCGGCTGCCGTCAGGTTCCCTGCTGGTCGAATAGGCACCAAGTGCTGAACTGTCTACCGACGTGCCCTTGCCAAGCATCAGCCAGGCCAGGCCCGCGCCGACCAATGTAAGCGGCAACGGATTGTCCCTGACCTGAGTCTTAAGATTGCTGAGCATGGCGGATCCCTCGCCGCTGAACATCCCGGTGAATTCGTCGATCAGTTGGCCCGGTGTCATCTTGCTGCGGATCGAGTCTGCGGTATCTGCCACTCTGGCGCGAGCAATATCAGCATCGCGTTCCAACTCGGCTGCGGATTTGTCGGTCATCTTATCTGTTCCTTGATCACGCGTGCGTCGCGTTTAAGTTGGTCTTGTGTCCGGTCGGGGGTCAACTCTGAGGGAGCCATGCTTGCCTTGCCGGAGCGCAAGAGTATGACGCCCAGTACTGCCACCACGACGCCGACGAGCAGCGAGGACCATCCGGCTCCCAGCCCGGCGCTCGCCAAGGCAATCACCAGCGCCTGCAAAAGCACCATCAGGGCGGCGAGCAGGCAAATGGCGCCTCCCATTACCTCCACGGCGCCGGCGCCGGCCTTGCTTACCTTTTCCGACATTTCAGCCCGCAACAGCCTGCTTTCGGTTTGAAGCAGTGTTGTGACCTGCTGTGCCAGATCGCTGACAAGGGTTGTCAGGCTGCGAGTGTCCTGATTGTCAGTCATGGGTTTTGCTCCAGGCTTGCATTGGCCCAGTCATCGCCGGACTGATCGGATACTAGCGGGGCCGGCTCCACTGCCTCTGCCGATCGCCCTCCGAACTCATTCGAGCTAGGACCGGTCTCGGGCGCCCGGCCTGCTCCCGACCGGCGCGGTGCTCCGGCTTGGGCAGAGGGCGGCGAGCTTTTGATGAACCGCCCCAGCGCCAGGCCTGCCAATACCGAACCGGCGATCAGCGCCCCCGAGTTTTCGCGGCCGAACGACTGAATTTCGCCAAGCACCTCGTCGAACGGTTTATCCTTCAGGGACGAGGAAAGCCGCTCGAGCCCGCCTGCGGCGTCAAGGGCGAATTTCGAAGCGGTCCGTTGATCATTATTGGCAAGATGCTCGCTTGCCGCGCGCAATGCGCCGCTGAAGGCCTTCAGATTGGCGCTCACGTCGCGCTGCGTTCCCTCCGCCTTGTTGAACAATGCTTGCTTTGCTTCCGATGCGTAGTCTCCGGCTTTCCTGGTGATCTCGTCACGCGCATCGTGGAGCGCTTCCGTCGCGGTCTGCTTTTCTCGCTGTAGTCTTTCCGAAAGCTCGCTTCTGGCTGTCTCGAAATCGGCCGTCTGACGGCCCTGATCGTCCTGGTCCTGCATGGTGTCTCCTAGTGGAATCCGAGGAAGGAGAGGATCGCAAGCACGACGACGACGAAGCCGATGAGATAAATAACACTGTTCATGGCGCAATCTCCTCCACTGCGCACCGAACTTGCCTGTGCTTCCCGTGTTCCCCTCAGGCGTCATCTTTTTTGGTAAGCGAAGCCTAACCAGCCTCAAGACGGGATGTTGTCCTGTGCCGATGGCGGTGAGCGCGCGGTTGGAAATGATACGAGACCGGACTCCGGTGCGACTTACAGGTCGAGGCGCAGGTCCGCTCCGGCACATGGCGCTGCATGGGCCGGAATCTTTCCGTAGTGCTTTGACTGGGCATTATCGCAGTGGGACCTGCCTGCGACCTACCACTCGATCGCAGGCCGCGCGATCATCAGCCAGAAAATCCCGAGTACGGCAGCGAAGGCGGGGAAGCCGAAGGCGAACCACAGCCAGAAGAGCCGATGATAGCGCGGCGGCAACGGCGCGCCTGCAGCGGCGGCTTGCGATGCCAGCTTGCGCATCTCCATTTGCATCCAGACGACCGGGAGCCAGAACATTCCGGTGAAGATATAGAGCGCGATCGAAAGTACGATCCAGCCCTCCGACAGCGAGTAGCCGGCCTGCCAGGCGAGCGCGGCTCCGGTCAAAGGTTGCGCGACCACGGCCGTCGCGGTGAAAAGGAAGTCGGCGACGACGACGACACGCGCCACCGCCGCAACCGTCGCGGCATTGCCGGTCCTGTGGGCGAGCAACATGAAGAAAGCGATACCGGCGCCGGTACCAAGCAGCACGGATGCGCCGATGACATGCAGAAATTTCAGCAGGAAATAGAGCATCAACGCTCCTCCAGCACTGCCAAGGCCACAAAGTGCAGCACCAGGATCGGCAACACCTTGAGGAACGGCCCAAGCGGGTCGTTCCACAGCTCGGGGCTCAGAAAGCTTCCGACGACCAGGTAGAAGAGCGAGAGCGCGATGCCGCCATAGAGGCCTTTTCGCGCCGCCGGCCGCCAGGCTAGGAGCGCGCCGACGGCGATGTCGGCAAGAGCACCGGCTATCACGATCGGCGGCGACAAGATGCCCGCCCCCGTGCCTTGCATCAGATCGACGCCGCTGCGGTAGCCGGTGGTCAGCGACACAATTCCCGTCACGATCCACAAGAAGGGCAGGACGACGAAGATCGCAGGCTTGATGAAATACAGCCGGGCAAACCATTTTTCCTGCACCGTTGCCGGATTGAGCGCGAGGAAGCCCGCCAGGGTTTGCGGGCGTATGCCGGTCGTGGCGGTCCAGTCCGAGGGATCTCCAACCGCTCCTCGGGCAATCTCTCTGGCCGCGTTGGTGCGCATCGGTGGACGCCAGCCGAACATCGCGGCAAGGTCGCCGAGGCGGTAGAGAAGCCTTGCAACAGCCGCCGGCAAGACAAACCTGGCTGCAGGAGCCCAGCCGAGCCATCGGCGATAGCTGCCGACGACCTCGTCCATGCTCAGCTGTTCGGGACCGACAAGTTCCAGCACGATGCGAGACGGACTGGCGGGATCGAGAAGGAAGACGACGGTTGAGACCACGTCGTCGAGCTGCACCACTTGGAGCGGGCCGGTGCCGGGCATGGACGGCAGCACCGGCAGCGAGGCGAGACCCCTAAACAATGCGCTGGCCCCAAACACCGGCCGGCCGAGCACCACGGACGGGCGCAGGATCACCCAATCCAGATCAAGCGCCATAAGCGCTTGGTCGCCAGCCAGCTTCGTCGCCGAGAATGCCGAAGGCTGCGCCCGATCGACGCCGATTGCCGAGAAGTGGATCACCCGGGCAACCCCTGCCCGCGCACAGGCGAGGAAGAGTGCTGCCGCCGCCTCGCGATGGACTTCGCGCGTCTTTTCACGAGGGCTATCCTGCAGAACGCCGGCACAATTGACGACGGCGTCTATGCCCCTGAGATGCGGTAGCCAGTCTTCGGGCTGCAGCGCCACCGCCATGTCCAGCACCAGCAATTGATAATTGCCGGTCCGGTTTGCGCCGGGGCTGCGGACCAATCCGATCACCTCATGTCCTTCGGAAAGAAGGCGTGCCACGACGGAGGCACCGATTAGGCCGGTGGCGCCGGTAACCAGGACTTTCACTGGACCCGATTCTCCGACGGCGGGAAAGTATCGTTCATTCCGGTTTATCGCCCTCGATACTCCCCTTCATACCGGAAAGTTCTTCCGTCGTGCATAACAACCGCGGCCGCGCCGGATCGGAGATGTCGAGCTTGTCCCAAGGGATGCGGTACATGCTGTCGCGACTGCGCAGTCGAAAGACATTGAGGACCGCAATGCCGATGGCCGAAGCGGACAGACGCTCGAAGGCCGCGTAGATGCCGACATGGTACTCGGCAATCACCAGGTCGTCGCCATCCGATTCTGCGCGTATCTCCTCGATATGACCGATGCTTTTGCCGCGCTGCGAAAGCACATTCCTGCCAGCCAATTGCTCGAGATTGATAGTAGCCATCATCCAGCTCCCGGGATACGCCCAATGACATGATCGCGCAGCCAGTCCTGCCAGTCGAAAATCGCCGTTTCGCGGACGTCGATATCGAACTCGATGTCGACGCCGATGTCGCGCACCTTGTTCCAGGCGATGCGGTGCGGCTCGGCATGGCGCTTGCCGCCGAGCCTTGCCGCAAGCCGCGCCATCCAGCGCCCGGGCCGCTGGCCAAGCCGGCGCGCCAGCGTGATCGAGCCGAGCTCGACCGCAATGATTTTTGGCGGCTTGCCTGGCCTGAGTTCGGCCACCAGCCCGTCAACCTTGCCGATCTTGACCTGCTCGCGGTCGACCACTTGCTTGTCCAGGATGTCACGCAGCAAATCCATCACGTGCCTCCGAACATCTGCAAAGGAATGGTCACGATCGCGAGCAAGAAACCGAGCGCGATGATGAAGATAACCGCGGCATTCGCGATGATGCCATTGCGGTGCTCGCCGATATAACGCTCGTCGTTCAGCAGGAAGAGGAACGGCACCACGGTTAGCGGCAGGCTGGCGGCCGTCAGCGCCATGGAGAAGATGGTGAGCTTCAGCGGATCGAGACCCAGTGCGATCGGAATGGCGGCGAGAAACAGCGAGACCGTATACACGGTGCTGAAACCCGGGTCGTCGCGCGGTTTCAGGTTCTCGCCCCAGGTCCAGCCGAAACCCTGCGCCACAAGGTAGGCTTGCTGCAGGCCGATTTCGAGCGCGGCGCCGAAGCAGGCAATGCCTAGTGACGCAACGAACAGGACGAACCCCCAGAAACCGAAGATCTGAATCAGCATCAGCGGCAGTTGGTGGTAGTCGTCGACCTGCACTATGCCGTGTGCTGCCAGAACGAGCGCCGCCACAATCAGCACACCCATAGCGATTGTGCCGCCAAAACTCATGCCCAGGCCGGCAATCGCCCGATTGGCTCCGAGATAGCTCTTGTCCCACTCGTCCTCGATCGCTCCCGACGAATAGAACATGAACAGATAGGGCGAGATCGACGCACCAAGAATGCTGACTGCCATGAACCAGTAGTTGGCCGCGTCGTGATCCGGCAGTGTTGGCACGGCCCCGGCCGCGACCTGCCCCCAATCGGGCTTCAGCATGACGGCGCCAACCACGAAGCACAGCGTGACCAGCCCGAGGATCGCGACGCCTTTTTCGATGAATCCGAACGTGCCTTTCCAAAGGAACAGCCATGCCAGAAAAGCGACCGGCAGCGCCCACCACTGAAAGCCGATGCCGGTGGCGAGCTCGAGCGCAATCGCAACACCGCCGATTTCGGCTGCCATGACCAGGAAGTT
This sequence comes from Mesorhizobium sp. M1182, assembly GCF_040318335.1. NCBI lineage: Bacteria > Pseudomonadati > Pseudomonadota > Alphaproteobacteria > Hyphomicrobiales > Phyllobacteriaceae > Mesorhizobium > Mesorhizobium sp. M1182. The sequence continues at coordinate 152,072 of NZ_JAMYMD010000013.1, read as the reverse complement.
AACCAGCAAAGTGGCGAGCAACGGCCACAGAAAGGCGTTGAAGCCAAACCGTTCCCGGATCCCGTCGGCGATGGTGTGATGACTAACTGCGGCGAAGCGTCCGGCCATTTCGACCAGGAAGATGATGCAGATCGTGCCCAGGACGACGGCCCATATCAGCTGAAACCTGAACGCGGCGCCGGCCTGAGCGGCGGTCGCCATTGATCCGACCTCAAGAAAGCCGCCAACGCTGGTGACGACGCCGAGCGATATTTCGAGCAGCTTCTTCATGATTTCGGCGCGAAATATTTCGCGTAGGACGTGCTCAGGTCGGCGGCGGCGGCCCGCAGATCCTGCTGCGCGTGTTCCACTTCCGAGCGGTTGCCGTTCTGCACGGCCGTCGCCGCGCGAATTACCGCTGCCGAAAGCCGTCCAACCGCCATCTTCAGACCGGCTTGGCCGCTGGACTCAGGCGACTTGCCGGACTGGATTTGCGCATCGGCATCGGCGAGCGCCTTGCCGGCCGATTGCAAAGTGCGCGACGTGTATTCCGACGGGGCTTCCCCAGCGATCCAGCTCTCCAGGACCAGCGATGCGGTCTGTGTGGCGGAAGCCGCGGTTTTCGACTGCTGCTCGACCTGGCCGGAAGGCGAGCATGCCGTCACTACAAATATTATCAGCAGCAAGCGCAGGCGGTCTGGTCGAGAACCGACGGCTGTAACGGCATTTACAATACGTGCTTGTAGCGTTGCTGCCACACGATTGTTCTCCCCGGCACCAGGCGACTTCGGCGCGAAGTTTGATCTAGAGCGCTGGGTGATCAGGTCAACTGAATCGCGATGAACGGCGCTGGCACCGCGGAACAAACCAGCGATCGCCGGATTAGGGGATGACGAGGCAAAGGCCATGGACAGGGAAGAGCGTATCAGGCAGCGAGCCCATGAGATCTGGGAGCGCGAAGGCCGTCCGCAAGGACGCGAGCGCGAGCATTGGGATCAGGCCGTGCAGGAGATCGAAGCTGAGGGTTCCGAGGCCGAACGCGGCCCGGTCGTGCCCGATCCAACGGTCGAGGCCGGCTCCGATCCGGAGGCACGCGGCAGCAAGCGGCGGCGAGGGACATGAGGCCGATGCCTCGTTTCGTCGCCTGGATCGTGGTCGTACTGGTCGTGCTGTTCGCCGCCTGGCTGATGATCGGGCGCGACAGAACCGGCGGCGGAGGTCAGCCCACGCCGCACGCAATTGATCAAAATGGATAGGAACCGACATGACGGGAACCGATACTCATCCTGAACAAGACCCGGCGGAAGGATCGCGATCGATAGTGGAAAAGCAGCTCCGCAACGAGCAAGGCGGTGAGGGTCAAAATCGCAAAGCCGAGCCAGCTTCCGACACATCCGGCAGCAAGACCAAGACACCTTCGGAAGCGCGCAAGAAAGGCTCAGGCTTGGATTGAGCCGGCCGAAAGCGGGCTCACACTGCCGTTTGCCTCGAAATAATAGGGATAGCGCTCCTGGACGATTTCGAGCACCTCGAAGATGCGGCGAAGATGCGTTCGCATCGCCTCTTCCGCCGCAAACGCGTCGGCCTGCTCAAGCGCATCGACAATCCGCCGATGCTGGCCGAGGACCACCGACATGCTGTCGAGGCGCGGAAAAGACAGGAAGCGGAAGCGGTCCATGTGCAGCTTCGCCGCGCTGATGTCGGCCCAGATTCCGGGAAACCCGGCATGACTCGCGATGTGCTGGTGGAACAGCTCGTCCGACTTGAAGAAGCGCCTGTCGTCCGCGATGGAGGCGAACGTCTCCTGGACGGCCAGTTCGCCTTTGAGCACGGCAAGCAAGTCGGCACGGCGCGGGCTCTCGACCGCGCGCTTGATCAGGCCGACTTCGAGCGCTTCGCGCAGAAACTGCGATTTCTCGAGATCGGCAATCCGGAGCGGCGCCACCATGCTGCCGCGCTGCGGATAAATGTCGATCAAGCCAAGACCGGCCAACCGGGCGAGCGCCTCCCTGACCGGCGTGCGGCTCACGCCGAGGGCTTCCGACATCGCCTTTTCAGAAATCAGCTCGTGCGGCTTCAGGCGGAAGGTCAGGATCTGGTCGAGCAAAACCTCGAACGTCCTAGCCGCGACTGAAGCGCCGGGGGCGGTTTCGTCGAGCCGCCCCTCGGTGATAGTCCGCGTTCCCAAAAGCCGTGCCATCGGCGACCCTTATAGGCTCTGCAGCTTCAAGCCGTTCATGAAATGCCTGCGCAAGCAGCAGCGCCGACGTTATTCCTTGCGCGGAGAACCGCCGATGCGCGCCAGCAGGCCGCCATCGACGCGTACGACCTCGCCGGTGACGAAGGAGGCATCGTCGGACAGCAGGAAGGCGACGACTGCGGCAATCTCTTGCGGCTGGGCGGTACGGCCGAGCGGATGCATATTGTCGAGGATGCGCAGGATCTCGTCGGGCTTATCGTTGAGCTTGACCGCATTACGCAGCATCGGCGTGTCAACCGCACCCGGAGCGACGGCATTGACGCGCACGCCGAGCGGCGCATAGTCGACGGCCATCGATTTGACCAGGCCGATCAGGCCGTGCTTGGCCGTGCTGTAGGCCAGAACCCCTTCCTGGCTGGCCAGACCCTGCACCGAGCTCATATGGACGATGGCGCCGCGGCTTTGCCGCAGCAGCGGCATCGCCGCGCGGGAGAGCAGGTAGGCAGCCTTGAGGTTGACGTTCATCACCTCGTCCCAAAGCGCCTCGTCCGTGGTCTCCACCGTTCCGTAACGCTGGATGCCGGCATTGTGGGAGAGCATGTCGAGCCCGCCGAACGCGGACCGGGCAAGCTCGACGGCGCGGCCACAGGCTTCAGTGTCGGCGGTCGAGCCAAGCACGGTGTGCACGGTCACGCCGCGCGCCGAAAGCTGCGCCGCGACGTCATCCAGCTGATCGCCCGCCCGGTCGAACAGAATCAGGTCGACGCCTTGCCCGGCCAGTCTTTCGGCGACAGCACGGCCGATGCCCATGGCCGCTCCCGTGACCAGTGCGCGTTTTTTGAACTCAGCCATTTATCCTCCCTCGAACAGTTGCGCAGCGACTGCCATGGTAGTCGATCGGCGCCACTTGACGTGCCCTTCTTTGCCGAACCGGCCCAAGCGTGTTCGGCGTCATGTCGATCCTTGCATGAAAGCCAGCGTTTCCGCGCGCGTCGGTGCGCCGAGCCGTCCGCCAAAGCGCAGGCACTTTAGCGCGGCGGCGGCGCTGGCCACTGCTATCGCCCGCTCTTCGTCCCAACCTTCGGCCAGGCCGAGAGCGAAGGTGCCGTGAAACACGTCGCCCGCCGCCAGGGTGTCGACGGCTTCGACCCGCGGCGACGGCAGATGACGGACATCATTGCTGCCCGAGTAGCGGAACACGGTGCCGTTCGCGCCATCGGTGACCGCCACGAAGGCGCCGGTCCGTTCGCCGAGAATGGCGACGGCGGAACCGGCGGAAACCTCTGGACCGCAAAGGATGCGTGCCGCCGGCAGCGAAGCAACGACATGCGAGGCGAGCGGCAGTAGCCGGTCGAGCACCGGTCGCGACGCGACATCGGCGTCAAGGATCGCCGGGATGCCGCACTCGCGAGCCTTCGCCAGCGCCAGGGCCGCGGCTCCGGGCCAGCGGACATCAACCAGCACGGCGTCGAAGCGGGAAAAATCCGCGGGCGGAAGACGGTCAGGATCGGCTTGCGTGATTGCATCGTAGAAGGGCACAATCATACGCTCGCCGGCGGCATCGACCAGGATCGTGGCAATGGCCGAGCGACCGCCTTCAACCCTGCGCACCAGCGAACAGTCGACCCGCTCCGCCTCCATCTGGCCGATGACATCGCGGCCGACAGCATCGTCGCCGACGCTTGCCCATAGCCAGACCTGCCCGCCCTGGCGGCTGGCTGACGCGGCGGCGCTTGCCGCCATCCCGGCCGCGATCTGCACGGCCTCGCTCGGCAGGAACTTGCCGGCGCCGGAGGGCAGGACATCGAGGCGCAAGATCGTGTCGTAGGTGAGCGCGCCGACGCAGAGCAGGCGGGGCGCCGTCATTGCAGCCGGTAGCCGCGCTGATGGGCAATCGCTGTCATCACGCCTCTCAATTCGGCAAGGCCGCGAAGACGGCCGATCACGGGGTAGCCGGGATGGGTGTGCCGCGCGGCGTCATCAATCAGCTCGTGGCCATGATCCGGGCGAAACGGCAGCAGCGCCGCCGGTTCACCGGCATCGCGGCGGCGTTGCTGCTCGTCGAGCAAGATCGAGACCACCGAGACCATGTCGACATCGCCGCTCAGATGCTCGGATTCCATGAACGAGCCGTCCGGGTCCATGCTGACATTGCGCAGATGCACGAAGTTTATCTTGTGCGCAAAGCGCCTGGCGATGGCGGGCACGTCATTGGCCGGGTTGGCGCCCAGCGACCCGGTGCACAAGGTGAGGCCGCTATGGGCCGATGGCACGGCGTCCAGGATAAGGGCGATGTCGTCGGCGTTCTTGACGATCCGGCACAGGCCGACGAGATCGCGCGGCGGATCGTCCGGGTGGATCGCCAACGTGACGCCCGCCTCTTCGGCCGCCGGCAGCACGTTTTCGAGAAAACGGACGAGGTTCTCGCGCAGCCGGTCGTGCGACAGGCCCGACTGCTCGGCCACCACTTCGCGCAATTCTGCTATGTCGTAGCGCTTGAAGGCGCCCGGCAGGCCGGCCATGATGTTGGCGAGCAGACGCTCTTTTGACGTATCCGGCGTCGTCTCGAACCATTCGCTCGCCCGCTGGAGAACATCGGACGCATAGTCGCGCTCCGATCCCTTGCGCTGCAGCATGTAGCAATCGAACGCGGCAAGCTCGTGCATGTTCATGCGGAGCGCCCGTCCGCCGCCCGGCAGCGGCGCAGCCAGGTCGGTCCGGGTCCAGTCGAGGATCAGCATGAAGTTGTAGCAGACCGTGCGCACACCGCAGGCGCCGAGATTGCGTAAGGTCTGCCTGAAATTGTCGTAGAGCCGGTCGAGATCGCCGCGGCCGAGCTTGATGTCCTCGTGCACGGGCACACTCTCGACGACGCTCCATTTCAGGCCCATCGCCGGATCCGCTTCGATAAGCGCCTGGCGCTGCCTGATGGCGTCGATCGGCCAGACTTCGCCGTAAGGGATGTCGTGCAGTGCCGTCACGATGCCGGTCGCGCCGGCCTGCCTGGCATGGGCAAGCGTTGCTGCGTCGCTCGGGCCAAACCATCGCCACGTCTGCTCCATTCGACCTCCAGCTGCGGAATTTCTCGATGAGAACCGCTGGTGTATTGGATACTACCATGGCAGTCAATTGCTTGCCGGCCCGGTCCTGTGTCCGCGTTCGGGCGGCCGCCCTATGAGAGATTACAACGGTACGTGGCGTTCAGATTGAACGGCTATGCAAGGTCCGAGTTTCGGCTGGCCCAAATCGCGCCGCGTTCGAACATCGTGCGCATTTGCGGCACGGCGAACTCGTCGGCGGTGTGGCCGAGCGCGCTGTAGAAGACGCGGCCCTTGCCGTAGCGGCGCTTCCAGACGACCGGCATGACGACGCCGGCGATGAAATCGAGATGCTCGCCGGTGAAAGTAGTCGTCGCCAGCACCTCGTTGGTCGGATCGACATGCATGTAATACTGCTCTGAACGGTAGGCGAAGCCGTCGATGCCCTGCATGACCGGATCGTCTGGCCTGGTGATATCGACGTGATAGTCGATGATGTTGCCGGGATGGGCGACCCACTGGCCGCCGGTCATGAACTGGTATTCCGGCTCGTTGCGGAAGCTGTCGCACATCGTGCCGTGAAAGCCCGCAAGGCCGGTGCCGGCCCCGACGGCGCTGGTCAGGTTTTGCAGTTCCGGCTTTTCGATCGTCGACATGGTGATCACCGGGACAATGAGATCGAGCATGCCCAGCTGCGGATCGGCAAGCGCCGAAGTCCCCTGCTCCAGCTGCACGTCGAAGCCGTTGCCGGCCAGCATCTCCTTGACGATTTCGGCGCTTCGAGCCGGGGTGTGACCTTCCCAGCCGCCCCAGAAAATCAGTGCCGTCTTGCTCATCGCATTGTTCCCTATTCCAGAATTCCGAAAGGCAGATCGGCGCGCATCGGCGCCGGCCGGGCGCAGCCATATCGGAGATCGATACGCTGCCCTACGTCTGCTGAAGAGATGATCGATTCCATGATTTTCAGGACATGGAGGGAAAGGTCGAGACTGGCGCGGTGTTGCCTGCCCGAGACGATCGCCTGCGCCATGTCGGCAAGGCCGAGGCCCCGGTAATTGCCGTCGCCATAGGAATGGATCTGATCGGCCACCGTCCAGTCGCCCTTGCGCTGGCTGGTCCTGATGTCGCCCTGGAACTGGTTGGGATCGGAGACGATCATCGAGCCCGTGGTTCCGTAAAGTTCGATGTGATTGTGTTCATGCTTCCAGACGTCGAAGCTGGTGGTGATCGAGACCGCGGCGCCATTCTCGAATGCGAGCAGGCCGGAAATATGGGTCGGCACCTCGACCCGGATGGTCTCGCCCTGGCGCGGTCCAGAACCGATGGTGCGGGTGGCGTAGGATGACTTCGCCTGCCCGGTCACGGATTTTACCGGACCCAGGAGATTGACCAGGCAGGTCAGGTAGTACGGTCCCATGTCGAGCATCGGCCCGCCGCCGGGCTGATAGTAGAAATCCGGATTGGGATGCCAGAGCTCGTGGCCGGGCACCTGCATGAAGGCAGAGCCGGCGCCAATGGTCCCGACCGTATCCTTATCGACCAGCCGCCGCGCCGTTTGGTGGGAGCCGCCAAGAAAGGTGTCGGGTGCACAGCCGACGCGCACGCCCTTTTCGCGCGCGGCCGCGACCAGCCGCTCGGCGTCGCTGAGCGTCGTTGCCAGCGGCTTCTCGGAATAGACGTGCTTGCGTTGCCCGACAGCCTGCAGGCCGACCGGCACATGATGCTGCGGCGTCGTCAGGTTGAGCACGATCTCGACGCGCGGATCGGCCAACAGCGCGTCGACCGGCATGGCAGCCAGGCCGTAGGTCGCTGCCTTGGCCTCGGCCGCCGTCCGGTTGACGTCGGCGACGCCGACAATGTCGAGCACCGGGAATTGTGGCGATGCCTTCAGATAGGCATCCGAAATGTTGCCGCAGCCGATAACGCCGACGCCGATGCTGCGCATGGGCTTCTCCTCAAAAGGCGGCATTGATGAAACAGCAGAACTCGTTTGTCACCCCCCTTTCGGCCGGACGAGGTTGTCCCGTGACAAGGATATACCTCGAGAGCCTCAGAACCGCCGCCCGATCACAATCGCGCGCCTATGCGCGAGCGGCTTGATTTCGAGGTCGAACGGCCGGTACTCAGCAACACTGCTTCATGTAGCTTGCTCGACATTTCTGATGCCGGCTTTGAGCACAGCACAGATTTTCACCCGTAGAAGGACGCACATGATCCGCCCACAAGGAACCATCGCACCGATCCTGACGCCGTTCGAAAACGACGGCCGCATTGCCCGCGACCTCTGGATATCACACGCCAAGTGGGTGCTGGATCAGGGAGCGCATTTCCTGTCGCCGTTCGGCACCACGGGCGAGGCGTTGTCCGTCTCGTTGCGCGAGCGCATGCAAGCGCTGGAGTGGCTGGTCGAGGCCGGCATTTCGCCAAGCCATCTGATGCCCGGCACCGGTGTCACAGCACTTGCCGAGACCGTCGAGCTGACGGCGCATGCCGTCGGGCTCGGCTGTGCCGGGGTGATGGTGCTGCCGTCGTTCTTCTATACGGCCGCCGGCGACAACGGACAGGCCCGCTACTATGGCGAGCTGATCGAACGGGTGGCGAACCCGGCGATGAGGATGATCCTCTACCACATCCCGCAGAATTCCGGCGTACCGGTGAGCCCGGCGCTGACCGCCCGCTTGAGCCAAGCGTTTCTGGATGTCGTGGTGGCTTACAAGGACAGCGCCGGCGATTGGAACAACACCGTGGCGGTCATTGCGGCAGCTCCAGGGGTCGCGGTGTTCCCGAGTTCGGAAGCACAGCTGACGAAAGGCCTCGCCAACGGTGCTGCGGGCTGCATCTCGGCGACGGTCAATCTGAATGCCGCAGCGATCCGGGCCCTCTACGACGCAGCGCTGGCGGGAGAGGACATTACTGACGCGGATGCCGCCATCAAGGCGTTCCGCAAAATCATCCAGGACGCCGGCCTCATCTCCGCGATGAAGGCAGTGCTGGCGGTACGGTCCGGCGACAGACGCTGGCTGAACCTGCGCGCGCCGCATGAGAACGCGACGCAAGCCACCGGCGAAGCTTTGCTCGCCGCTCTCGGCCCGCTAGCCGACCATATCGGCCGGAGCTGACTATCGGGCCGTGTTCAGGGCGGCAGCAGCGCGTATCAGCGCCTTGAACGCATTCTCATCTATGTCTTCGCCCTCACGGATATCGATGGCGCGCCTGGTGTTGCCTTCGAGGCTGGAGTTGAACAGGCCTGAAGGATCCTGCAGGGCGGCGCCCTTTGCGAAGGTCACCTTCACGACGTTCTTGTAGGTCTCGCCGGTGCAGATTATTCCGGCGTGCGACCACACCGGAACGCCTCGCCACTTCCACTCCTCGACCACTTCCGGGTCAGCCTGCTTGACGAGAGCGCGGACATGGGAAAGCGTCTTGCCTCGCCAATCGCCCAGCTCACTGATCCTCGCATCTATCAGCTGCGAGGGGGAGCTCTCTGCATTTCCTTCCATAGAGCCACTCTTCATCACCATTGTCGCTTTCCCTAGGGTTGTTGCCGCTCGCCCGTCACATGAATACCGCTAGTCGGCACCGGGTTTGCGGGAATGACTGGCATTCCACTCACATTCGCTCGCCAGGCAACTGGCTGGCTTGCTTTACCCAGTCGGTGAGTTGAGCTTCGTCGAGCTGGTCGTCCTCGCGGATGTCGAGGTAGCGCACGTCCTTGTGCTTGGACTCGCCTGGAGGGAAAGGATGCAGCGACGTGCCGCGGAAGAAAGCCAGCTTGATGTACTTTGTGAAGCAATGGAAGTTGAGGAACCAGCCTTGACCCTCTACGCCATAGAAGGGCGAGTTCCATTTGACGGCCTTGCAGGTTGGGAACGTTGCGCTCGATGAGTGCGTCGAGGCGGCGGCCGACGTCGCGTTTCCAGCCCGGCATGGCCGCGATGTAGGCCTGCACAGGAGCGTCACCATCACCCTTCGGGATCTGCGGGTTGCCGCCTGCGAGGAGGACCGGCTTGGCGGCTGCAGGCTTGGCGGCGGGCTTCTTCGCGACCGCCGCTGACTTGATGGACGTCTTGTTGGCCATGCGGTCACTCCAATGCGCCGGTGCCCCCTGCGTTGCGCCACTTGGGAGCGTAAGGCAGCACGAACATGTACAGTCCGGTAAGCAGGAGCAAGCAGAGTGGAAACAGCGGCAAGAGGTATACCCAGTAGGCGGGTTCCTTGCCTACTCCCAGGCTGATGAAGATGGCGGCGACGACCGCCGCAAAGATGATCGACAGCCAGCGGTGGATCTGCCGAACCCATTTGTTCCAATCCATTGAGACCTCCTCTGAAGACGAACCGAAGCGGATCGGGCAGCCCGTTTGGCGACTCCCGCCGGGCAGCCACGCCACTGAACGCATGCTTTACCAGCGCGCCAGTTGGGTGATTTGAACGAGATTGCCGCAGTTGTCGTTCAGCTGGGCGATGGTCGAGCCGGTTACTTCGGTCGGCGGCATCGTGAACTCGGCGCCGCGCGCTTTGATGCGCTCGTAGTCGCCCTTGACGTTATCGGTGAAGAACATGACCGCGGGCTGGCCCTGCTGGAAAATGGCTTGCTGGTAGGTCTTTGCAGCGGGGTTGTCATTGAGCGCGAGTTGCAGCTCGGCACTGTCCGGCTCGTCGGGTGATGCGACGGTCAGCCAGCGAAACGGCCCATTGCTGAAATCGGCCTTCTTGGTAAAGCCGAGCGTTTCGGTGTAAAAGCCCAGTGCCTTTTCCTGGTCGTCCACGTATACTTTGGCCAACTTGATCTTCATTGGCTTGCCTCCATTATCGCCTCGTGATGTCGCTCTGTAACAGAGCCCTTGCCTGGATAGCCCAGCGGATCTCAGTCCGTCCGCGCCAGAACCTGCTCCAGATCGTCAAAGAACCTCGGCCAGCCGACTTTAGCACCCCGGAAGTAAGGCTGCTGATCCGGCCGGAAGCCCGACTGTTCCATGCGCAAGCGGGCTCCGGTGCTCGTGGGGGTGAGGGTCCAGGAGACGACACTCTTGAGATCCTTGGTATCCCACGTGTAAGTCAGTGTTCTGTTCGGCTCGACCGTCTGCACCTGACATTCGACAGCGCCCCAGTCTGCGTGAAGATTGAAACGGTGGTCCGCGACAGGTTTGAAGTCATTTTTCATGAGCCACTCCTCGATCAAGTGTGGTTGCGTGAGCGCGCGCCAGATCTTCTCGGGCGGATAAGCGATTTCCCGTTCGACAACGACGGAGAGCGTTTCGGTCGACGTTCGGTTCACTGGTCCATCCTTTTGAGCAGGTCTTCGAGGTCGTCGAACCGGCTCTGCCAGAACCCGGTCATCTGGCTTGTCCAGTCGATCAGGGGGGCAAGCGCAGCAAGCTGCGCGCTATAATGGGTCTGTCGCCCTGCATGGCGGTCGCGCACGAGCCCGGCCTGCCTCAAAACGCCGAGATGTTTTGACACGGCCGGTTGCGAAATTCCGGCCTGAGCCGTCAGAGCCCCGACCGTCTGCTCTCCTTCGCGACACAGCCGCTCAAAAATAGCGCGCCGAGTCGGATCGGCAAGCGTTCTGAAGAGTACATCGTGAGCGTTTGGCATTGGGATCGATAACTCTTCGGCTATTGATCGATGTATAACCGCCGGGATATGTGTGAGTCAAGCGGGAAGCGGCATAATTCTCGTTGCAGGTCACCTGCTTCGCTCACGCAGCCAGTTGCTTATTCGCCGTGCTCTGCACTGGAATTGTCACGCGTTATGCGCTACATGACCATCTACATGGTCAGGAGTGACATGGATGCAGTCAATCTGGCGGACGCCAAGGCACATCTGAGTGAGCTCGTCGACCGGGTTGAAGCTGGAGACTCGATCGACATAACCCGGCGTGGCAAGCCGGTCGCCAGGCTCACGGCCGTGGCCCGCCCTCGCAAACGGATCGAGCCGTCCTGCTCCAATCCCTGACCGCAACCATGTCTCTGCAGGCTCAGGCTGCCACCGATCTGGTGCGATCGATGCGAGATGGCGATCGCTATTGACGTCCTATCTCGATACTTCGCTGATCATCGCGGCGCTATCCAACAAAGCCATGACCGCGCGCGTTCAGGGCTGGCTGGCGGAGCAGGACCCAGCGCAACTTGTGATCAGCGGCTGGACCATCACCGAGATGTCCTCCGCCATGGCGATCAAGCTTCGGACCGGACAGATCGACCTGGAGCAACGCGCGGCAGCGCTCGCGATGTTCAATAGGCTTGTCGCTGAGAGCTTCACCGTGCTGCCGGTGACGGGCGGGCATTTTCGGGTCGCCGCGAAATTCGCCGATCAGCATATGCTCGGGCTTCGTGCTGGCGACGCCCTGCACCTCGCGACGGCATCGGAGCATGGCGCCACGGTGTGGACCCTCGACCAGCGGCTCGCCGAGGCAGGACCGATTCTCGGCGTGCCGACGCAGTTGCTGGCATGATCGAGGCCCTCTCCTCCAAAATGAATAAACCGATTGAGGTTCGCCGAGCGGTACGGCCTTTCCACCTATGACGCGATGATCGTCTCCGCGGCGGTTCACGCTGGCTGCGATACACTCTGGTCAGAGGACATGCAGCACGGAATGGCGCTCGACGAAGGCTTGCGCATCGTTAATCCCTTTCGCGTTGCGAGCTGATCACGCTCATTGAAGGGGGCTGGCCGGGAGCGAACTGGCGGCTTTCGATGTTGCCGAGCGGCGCGTCGGGCACGGAGAGCGATGCTGTCAACCACAAGCGTCTGCGCGGGCGAGGAGAAAGGCACGCCTCGCGCACGTTGCGGGTGAGCTTGGCCGCAGCCTCGAATTCGGCGCGGGCCTCGGCCAGCCGGCCGGCCCGAAACAGAAAATCGCCCCTCGCCGCCGGCAATGGCGCATAATTGCGCAAGGCGGCGGCGTCGGCAATCTCGTCTACCAGCCGCAGGCCCGCTTCGGGCCCGAAGGCCATGCTGTGGGCGACCGCTCGATTGAGATCGACCACCGGCGAGCGCATCACTGCACGCAGCCGGTCGTAGAGCGCTGCGATGCGGGGCCAGTCGGTGTCGGCCGGACTGCGCGCCCGCGCGTGACAGGCTGCAAGCGCGGCCTGCAACACATAGGGGCCATCGCCCCCGAGGGCTTCGGCACGGGCCAGCGCGTCAAGGCCTCGGCGGATCAGCAGCTGGTCCCAGCGCGCGCGGTTTTGCTCGGTCAGGGTCAAGAGGGCGCCGTCCGGCCCGATGCGTGCCGGCAGGCGCGATGCCTGGATTTCCATCAGAGCCAGCAGGCCGAACACCTCGGCATCCTCGGCCATCAACCCCGCCAGCATGCGGCCGAGCCGTTGTGCCTCCAGGCACAGGCTCGGCCGGACAAGGTCGTCGCCTGCCGTGGCGGCATAGCCTTCATTGAAGATGAGATAGATGACCTCCAGCACCGAGGACAGACGCGCCGCACGCTCGGCGCCGCGCGGCACCTCGAAGCTGAGCCTGGCCTTTCCGATCGTCCGCTTTGCGCGGACGATGCGCTGGGCGATCGTCACCTCGCTCGACAGGAAAGCACGGGCGATCTCGTCCGTCGTCAGGCCGCCGATGACACGCAGCGTGAGGGCCGCGCGGGCGTCGGCCGAAAGTATGGGGTGGCAGGCTGTGAAGATGAGGCCCAGCAGTTCGTCGCCAAGATCGTTGTTCATGGTCATTTCGTTTCCCTCGGCCGTACCGTCGCACTCGCCGTCCAGCTCCCGCGCGATCTCCTCATGCTTGCGCTCGCGCATCTTGTCGCGACGGATCGCATCGATGGCGCGGTGTTTGGCGACTGTCATCAGCCAAGCGCCAGGATTGGCCGGAACGCCGGTCCTGGACCATTCGGATAGGGCTATGACGAGGGCGTCCTGCACCAGTTCCTCTGCAAGATCGACATTGCGCACGAGGCGGGCCAGGCCCGCGATGAGCCGGGCCCGTTCAATGCGAAAAATCGCCTCGATCGCCTGCTGCGTCTCGCCTGCCGTCATGCTGCCTTATCGGCCAAAGCCATAACGAAGGCAAAGCAGGTTGCGGCCGACAGGTTCAGTTGCCGCTGAGCTTCTCGCGCGTCCGGTCATGGATTTCCGTGACCTCCGGCGTCAGATTCCCATTGCCAATCAGCCATCTCGTACAGCGGCCGGTTTCAATCTCGCTCGGTCCCGGCATGGGATTGGGGCAGCGCTTCACCCAGGCGACCGCCTCGTCCATGTCCTTGACTTCCCAGAGCCAAAAGCCGGCGACCAGTTCGCGGGTCTCGGCGAAAGGCCCGTCGATGACCGTCCGGCGGGGACCATCGAAAGCAACGCGCTTGCCCTGCGAGGAGGGCTTGAGGCCATCGGCGTCGAGCAAGATGCCGGCATTGCGCAGCTCGTCGTTAAACCTGCCCATCGCCTCCATCGCCTCCTTCGCCTCGGGCGTGGGGACAAAGCCCTTTTCGCTGTCCTCGGTAGCCTTCACGAGCACCATCACACGCATCGTCTGTCTCCTTGTTGAGCCGAACTCACCGGCCGGCATCGAAACGACGAACGGAGTTTAGGAAATCGACATTGTCCTGCAAATTTTTTTCGAGGTTGAGGAGAAAGCCGCCGATCGCGGCTCCTCTAGTCAGGAATTGCGATGGCGCGATATCGAGATTGGGCGCAACGCTGGTCGCCGATTGTAAGTAATTGAGTGGCTCGCCTAAACCATTTCGGGACGTTTTGAGGCCTCGCGGATCGCCTTGTGCACGCTGCGCTGCAAATCCATGAAGGCCGGGGTTTCCATGACCTCTTCCCGGCGCGGGCGCTCGATGTCGACATTGAAGGTCTGCATGATGCGTCCTGGGCCGATCCCCATCACGACGATGCGGTCCGAAAGGTAGACGGCTTCTTCCACATCATGGGTGACGAAGAGCACGGTGAGCCTGTGCTCCTCCCAGATCTGCGTCAGGAGTTCCTGCATCTGATGCCTGGTCAAGGCATCGAGCGCGCCAAAGGGCTCGTCCATCAGAAGCATTTTGGGTCGATACGAAAGAGCACGCGCTATGGCCACCCGTTGCTTCATGCCGCCCGAAAGCTCAGACGGATAACGATTGGCGCTGTGCGGGAGCTTGACCAGATCGAGATGCTCGCGTGCTATCCTGCGGCAGGTCGCGCGATCATGACCCGCGGCCTTGAGCGCGAACTCGATGTTCTGCTGCGCCGTCAGCCAGGGAAGCAGGGTGTAGGACTGGAAGACGACGCCGCGGTCGAGGCCCGGCTGCAGGATCGGCGCGCCATCGATGGCAAGATCTCCCGCGTCGAAATCCTGCAGTCCGGCAACGATCGACAGCAGCGTGCTCTTGCCGCAACCCGACGTGCCTACCAGCGAGACGAACTCGTTGTCGGCAAGATCGAGATTGATATCGCGTAGCACTTCCGTGCGCCGCGCGCCCGTGCCGAAGCTCTTGTGGAGACCTTTGATCCCCAATTTGGGCAAACTCATCGGCCCGGCCTCATTGCACGTGGCCCTCCTGCCGGAACAGCACTTTTCCCAGTGCCTTCATGACCTGGTCGGTGATGAGGCCAAGCACGCCCAGCAGCAAGATGTAGCCGATGATGGTGTTTGTCTGGAAATAACGCTGGGACACGGTGATGCGGTAGCCGAGCCCTGATGTCGCCGCGACAAGTTCCGCCAACACCAGCCAGGTCCATGCCCAGCCGAGACTGATGCGCAACGTATCCCAGATGCCTGGCAAGGCGCTGGGAACCACGATGCGCGTCAGGATCCTGCGATCCGGCAGGCCGAGCGTCCTGCCAAGGCCGATG
Source organism: Mesorhizobium sp. M1182 (assembly GCF_040318335.1). Classification (NCBI taxonomy): domain Bacteria; kingdom Pseudomonadati; phylum Pseudomonadota; class Alphaproteobacteria; order Hyphomicrobiales; family Phyllobacteriaceae; genus Mesorhizobium; species Mesorhizobium sp. M1182. Next base: position 137,064 of record NZ_JAMYMD010000013.1, on the reverse strand, counting down.
AAATCAGCGGGAACCCGCTTCACATTGTCCATGATCATCAGCACCTGCTGGAAGAAGGTGCCGATGAAGATGATCAGGAACTTCTGGGCATCGCCGGTCCCCGACCACAGGATGGAAAGGGGCACGAAAGCGACCACAGGCATGTAGCGGATGAAATCCACAAGCGGCTCGATCGCCGCTTCCCAAGTCCTGAAGCTGCCGATCAGCACGCCAATCGGAATCGCCAATGCCGAGGCGATGAGGAAGCCAACAGAAATACGGTATATCGAGGTCCTGAGATCCAGCCACAGCGTGCCGTCACCCGAGAGCTTGCCGAGCTGGGTCACCACGCTCCCCGGCGAGGGCAGGAAAATCGGCCTTACCAGCCCCAGCCCCGTTGCCGCCCACCAGGCGAGACCGAGGCCGGCAAAAACCGCCACTGCTATCATCAGGAAGCGCGAGCGTGCGATGGGCGCGCCGATCCCGGAGTTTGGGCGACGGCGCATCGGCTGTTTGATCACCGGCCCCGGCGCTGCGTGAGACGGGCTTGGCTTGGTCGCACGCTGCTCGGACATTTGCGTCACCACCGCGAGCCGGCCCTCGTCATTTCGCGGCCTTGACGAATGACGGGTCGATCATCTGCTCCGGCGTCACGTCCGCCTGAAGCAGCCCGGCGTTCTTGGCGGCTGCCTCGACATCGGCGAATGTCTTGGTGGAAAATTCGCCCGTCAGCGCATCCTTGTTTTCGGCGAGAGTATAGTAACGCACGCCATCAAAGGCGGTGTTGAGGTCTTCGACGCTCGAACCAACCGCCTTGGAGATGATCGCCCGGCCGTCGGGCGTGTCGGCATTGTAAGCCTTCAGGGCCGCATCCCAGGTTTTGATCATTGCAAGCACCTGGCCGGGACGCGACTTGATCACCTCATCGCGCACCACGAACACGTCACTGATCAGGCCGGGATCTTCGCCTGCGGTGAAGAGCAGCTTGACGTCCTTGTTCTGTGCCCTGGCCGCGGTGAGATAGGGCTCATAGGTAACCGCGACCGGGACCTGGCCGGCGATCAACGCACTGCCGGCATCCGCCGCCGGCATTGGAACCGGCTGGACATCGGCGATGGACATGCCGTTCTTGGCGAGCGCGTATTTGAGCAGGATGTCGCTCGTCGTGCCTTCCTCGAAAGCCACCTGTTTGCCCTTGAGGTCGGCGACGGAGGCGATGTCCTTGCCGGCGATCATGGCGTCCGCCGTCATGCTGACGTCGAGCAGAAGCACGATCTTCACCGGCAGGCCGGCCGCAACCATGCCCATAGCCGTGTGGGTCGCGATGTTGGCGGCATCGAGCTGGCCGCTCGCCAGGGCGGCGTTGATGTCCTTGTCCTCGGCGAAGTTCACGATCTGCACGTCAGACAGCCCGTTTGCCTTGAACAGACCCTTGGCTTCGGCGACGTGCCACTGGCCGTAGCCAAGCCATGGCTCGATGCCGATCTTGAATGTTCCTGCCTCAGGCGTCGCCGGAATTGTCGTGTCGGCCGCGTAGACCGCCGGGGCAAACCCGACGGCAGCAGCCATAACGAGTGCCCGAAATTGTCCTGCTAGGTTACGCATCATCTTGTTCCCCTTGATGATCAGGCCGCTTTTTTTGAGCCAACATCCGGCCTGGTGAGAATGCGGGCTTCTGCTCTTGCGGCACCGTGCCTCGGCATCTTAGCTGTCCGTTCAACGAAAGTGCGACGACACTTCAACGTCAGCAACAGCGGATGTCAAGGCTAAATACATACATGCATATACAAGTTAGCCCCCCTCCTTCCGACTCTGATTCGCCTCACTGCGATCAGGTTTTTTTGGATGGAGAATATCGACTGCCAAGCGAGTAGCGGCTGCCAACGTAAGTCAGCTTGCTGATCGTGGCAACGACGGCGCCCGTCCATGTCCGGCGATGCAGAAACAGGCAGCAGCTGCCGACGTCGATGCCCAGATACCGCGCCGTCTCGGCATCGGCAGGGGTCGCCGAGATGATGTGCTCGACCTCCGTCACGGGGGTTTTCTGCATGAGGTAGTCGTAGGTCGCTGTCTTGGAAAAATCCTGCTTGTCATAGTCGGGTATCAGGCCCGGGTTGACGAAGCGCTCTTCCAGTTGCACAGGCAGGTCGTTCTCGAAGTTGACGACGATGGAATGATAGACCGACACGCGCTTTGCAAACTCAAACGAAAGCGCGAGCTCCTTTGTCGGCGTGATCTTTTCGAGGACGATAACCTCGGAGCGATGCCTGTTTCCCCGCGCGACAATTTCCGCCGCGATGTTGTTGATCTCGATCAGTGCGGATTGCGGTCGAGGCGGCGCGATGAATGTGCCGACGCCCTGGAGCCGGATCAGAAAACCCGCAGAGGTCAACTCCCGCAAGGCACGATGGACCGTCATCCGAGACACGCCGAGTGTCGCCACGAATTCATTTTCGGACGGCAGCTTGCGGTCCTTGCTCCATCGCCCCGTTCCGATATTCGTCAGGATGTAGTCCTTGACCTTCTCGTAAAGAGGGCTGGCGGTGTCGGGCAAAGTGATCATTACAAAAATCCTTTCCGGCAAGGTTCGGAAATCACACGCGCCCGGCAGACCGCATCCGGATGATTGTTTTCAAGCCATCGCCCTGTCCCGCCAACAACCGCTTATAGGCTGCGGGAACATCATCCAGGCCGATCTCCCGGTCGATCAGTTCGACCATGGGCTCGGTCAATTCGCCGAGCATCCGGATGGCGTCGGGAAGCTCATCGGCAAAGGCGTGGCATCCCAGCAATGCGATTTCGCGTTCAACCAGGATGTTGGGATCGATATCGAGGCGGCCGTGGAATATGCCGACCATCGCAACGGTGCCGCCGGCGTCGAGAACGCTGAGCAACTGGCCGAGTGCTGCGATGCTGCCGGTCGCTTCGACGGCAGCGAGCAAGGGGGCATCCGCGGTGGCGGCGGCGATGGCGTTCCAGTTCAAATCGACGATGCTGGCGCCGGTGACCCGCGCCACGCGGGCGCAGCGGCCCTGATTGCGGTCGGCGACGAGCACGGTACCTGCGAATGTCCGGGAAAGCAGCAGTGCGGCAAGCCCGCCAATGGTCCCGCAGCCGACGACAAGAACGGAACCGGCCGTTTTCGGCAGACGCCGCACTGCGTGCAACGCTACAGCCAGCGGCTCGGCCATCGCCGCGACCCGTTCGTCAAGCACGGCATCGACGATGTGCAGGAGGCGTGCGGGCAGGACCGCCTGTTCGGCAAATCCGCCGTCGCATATCTCGCCGACAAAGCCCAGCGACGTGCAAAGATGCCGCTTGCCTGCATGGCATTGCGCGCATTCTCCGCACCAGAAACGGGAATCGGCGACCACTCGGTCGCCAACACCGACGGTATCCACGCCCTCGCCGATGGCAATCACCGTGCCTGTCAGCTCATGGCCGGCCGTGGAAGGCGATCGGCTTATCCATTGGCCCGTGCGGAAGTTGTGGAGATCGGAACCGCAAATGCCTGCGGCATCGACCCTCAGCTTCACCCAGCCTGGCTCGGGAGCGCCTGGCGCGGCGATATCCTCGACGCGCAGGTCGCCGGGTCCATGGAGCCGCGCCGCCCTCATCGTCATCGTTTCCGCTCAGCCGGCGAGATAGCGATCGCGGATCTCCGAAACCGCGTTCTCATGCGAGCTGAATCCTTCGTAGCGGGCGAGCCTGCGGGCATGCAGGGCGAGTTCCGGATAGGCCGCCGAGGTCACATAGCCGACCGACGATCTCTTGACGAAATCCGTCACGGAAAGCGGTCCAAAGGTTCGCGCCCACCGGCTGGTCGGCAGCACCGCATTGGGTCCCAGGACGAAGTTGGCGAGGGTCACCGGCGTATGCGGACCCATGAGGATCTCGGCAGCTTCCGTGATACGTCCGAGATGCGCAAATGGCTCCGCTGACAGAATCTCGAGGTGCTCCGGCGCATAGTCGTTGATGAACCGGTAGCTGTCCTCCAGCGACTCGGTCAGCACGATGCCGCCGCGCTTCCCAGTCAGCACCGCGCGCGAGAACTCCACACGCTGTTCGCTCATCCGGGACCAATGTTCCGGTATCGCAATCAATGCGGCTTCGGCGACCTTGCGGCTGTGCGTCACCAGGTAGGCCGAGGAATCCGGCCCGTGCTCGGCCTCGATCAACAGGTCAAGAGCAGCCAGGCCGCCGTCGACGCTGTGATCGGCAAAAATGATCGCTTCGGAAGGACCGGCGGGGAGACCTGTGTTGATGATCGGGGACAACACGCTCTTTGCCGCCACCACCCAGGGGCTCCCCGGCCCGACGATCTTGACGGCAGGCTTCACGGTCTCGGTCCCATAGGCGACGGCGGCGACCGCATGGGCGCCGCCGCACTTGTACACGGTCTCCACGCCGGCGATGCGGGCAGCAACCAGCGTCGCGGCGTCGACGGAACCATCCGAAGTCGCAGGCGTCACGATCGCGATCTGGGGAACCCCGGCAATCACCGCCGGAACCGAAGTCATCATCGTCACCGAGGGAAAGGCGCCTTTGCCGCGCGGAACATAAAGCGCAACGGAAGCAATCGGTGTGTATCGGTCGCCCGCATAGGCGCCCGGCCGAACTTCCTTGAGCCACATCGTTTCCGGGCGCTGCTCCTCGTGGAAATGCCGAATGTTCTCAATGCCGAACCGGATACTCTCCACGACGTCCTTTTCGACCTTGTCGAATGCCGCGTCGAACTCCGCTTCCGAAACTTTCAGTCCACCGTCGGCAACATCGGCTTTGTCGAGTTCGCGTGCAAACCGGAGCAGTGCCGCGTCACCTTCATCCTTGACGGCCTGGATGATTGGACGGACCTTTTCGATGAAGGAAGACAGATCTCCTTCGGCGCGTTTCAGTAAACTGGCCCGCTGATCGACACTGAGGGATGACAGGCGGTGGAAGCTGACGTCAGACATGGCGGCTCCTTTTCTTAGACGCAATTACGATTAGCGCTTGTCGATCACTTCTGGGACACGTCTCCGGCCCCTGAAGCCTTCAAATCGATGCGAGAAAGCCTCCATCCACGGGAATGGACTGGCCGGTTATGTAGGCTGCCGCATCCGAAGCGAGGAACACCGCGATTCCGTGCAGGTCCGAGAGATCACCAAAACGGCGCTGCGGAATCTTGGCGAGCATCGATTGCTGCCATGCCTCGTTGCTGTAGAACACGTCTGTCATCGCTGTTCTGAAATAGCCAGGCGCAATGGCGTTGACCCGGATCCCGAGATCGGCCCACTCTGCAGCAAGCGCCCGCGTCATGCCGAGGAGGCCTGATTTCGACGAGCCGTACGGCACCGCCGTGGGAACCCCAACCTCGGAGGTCAGCGAGCAGAGATTGATAATGACGCCGGGCCGTCCGGCGTCTCTCATCTGCCGCGCGGCGGCTTGGGCGCAGAAGAAGGCGCCTTTGAGATTCGTATCGACAATCCGGTCCCACAAGGCCTCGTCGACATCGAGTGAAGGCCGGACCTCTTCCACCCCCGCATTGTTGACGAGAATATCGAGACCTCCGAGCAGGCTGCCGGCCTCGGCTGTCGCAGCCCGGCAGCGGTCGACATCGGTGACATCCAGGGCGATGGCATGCGCGACCCCGCCGGCGGTGCGGATGGCGGCCATCGTCTTCTCGAGCGAGGCCACGCTGCGCGCTGTGACCGCGACGTCGGCGCCGGCCGCGCTGAGCGCCTCGGCGATGCTGCGCCCGATGCCACGGCTTGCGCCGGTTACAAGCGCCTTCCTGCCTGACAGATCGAAGAGAGATGCGTTGCGCATGTCATCGTCCTTGGTAATGTCGCGCTTGGACCGATCGCGTCGAGACTATCCGAATGCAGCTTATCTATACAAGCATGTACATCATGGCCGTAGTGCGCCATGCGGAACTCTGCTTGTCAGAGCGGCAGCGCATTGGCCGACATCGGACCGGTCTACGCGGTTCGCCCCGGCCCATCTGGAGTTCATCGGGAGGGATAGATGAAGCGCGCAGTAAACCACGACGCGATGAGCGTGGTCGGCTATACAACCCCCTGGAGTGCCAAAGCAGGCCAGCGGATCACCCTCAGCCTGTCATGCGACCGGCCGATAAAGGCCACACGAATTTGCCGGCTCGACAAGCCGGTTCCGGAATTTCTCGCCTGGCCCATCGAAACGGTAGGTGAAGCACGGCGTCGGCATTTCGACCAAGGGTCGTTCCTGTTCGTGCGAGCCGGCGAACTGGCCAAAGTACAAGCCGTCCACGACATACGTTTCGAGCTGTTCCTCACTCGCAACGAAGGTGCGCGCACGATCCTGGAAGCAGGCGCCCTCGGGCTGCGCCTCCGCGACGGCGCATTTGTCGTGGAAATCGGCGGCGAAACCCTTGTCGAGAAGAAGGCGCCAACTGGTGTGTGGCTCACTGTCGAGTTGGACCTGCGGCAGGAGCAGTTGCGCCTGCGCATCAAATCCCATGACCGTCTCGCGCCTTACGAACTCCATGAAGGTTTTGCCGGCCCTGAGCGGACCCTCCAGGCGCACGACATCCATTTCGGCGCAAGCGCCACCAACCACGAACCTACCCTCAACGCGAAATTTGCTGCGATCCGGCTCGACACCCCACAGGGGACTGTTGCCTGGGATTTCCCGACGCTGTTACCAACGCAGGCGATCCTGACGTCGGGCGGAGCAGATCCGTTGCTCCTCGACGTGATCAATCAGCCAGCCTTCTGCGTGACTTCGGCACGCTGGGACGGATCGAGCTTCGAGCCTCGCTTGGTGCCGTCGCACTACGACGCTATCCATTGCCACGACGACGACATCGGCCCGCTTGAGTGGCCGATCTCGCACCGCGTGACGATCCCCGAAAACGCACACCCAGGCGTCTACGCGTTCCAGGCCGAATGGGAGGGTGGCTACGAACGCGTGGTGTTCTTCGTCACCTCTTCACAGGTTTCGTCGCCGCTGTTGTATCTCGTGCCGACGGCCACCTATCTCGCTTATGCGGACGAATATCTCCCGGATCATCTTTATGAATGGAAAGGCGACGACCGGGGACATCGCTTCGCGATCGCCAACAATCTGAAATCCCTTTACGACTACCATTCCGACCTTAGCGGTGTTTCCATCTGCTCCTACAAAAAGCCGAAAGTGACGCTCAGGGACGATTACGATTATCCGCTCTGCGGCTGCCCACACAATTTGCCGGTCGATCTGCATTTCCTCCGATTCTGCCACGACAATGGAATCGTGTTTGACGTCATGACCGATCACGATTTGCACGAATGCGGCATAGACGGTTTGCGTCGACATCAAGCCGTCGTCACCGGCAGTCATCCCGAATATATGTCGATCGAGATGGAGCAGGCGCTGCGGCAGTTTGTAGCCGAAGGCGGCAGCATCGCCTATCTCGGCGGAAACGGCTTTGCTGCCACTGTGGCTTTCAAGGACGACCTGATGGAGTTGCGGCGCTCGCCGCTGGAGGCCGGCCGCACCTGGGACGGCCCTGTCGCCGAACAGGCGCTGTCGATCACCAACGAACCAGGCGGCTATCTCCGCTGCCGCGGCCGAGGCGAATTCTCGCTGATCGGCGGTGCAATCTCATTGATGGGTTTCGATGGCGCACGCCCCTTCACGCGCACTGAGGAAAGCCATGAAGCAGGATGCGCATGGCTGTTCGAAGGCGTTGAAAATGCGACCTTCGGCACCGACGGCATGGTGCTGGGCGGTGCCGCGGGCTACGAAGTGGATGCGACGTATCCAGCCCTCGGCACTTCCGCTGACACCGTCGTGATCGCGCGGGCGACGGGATTTCCCGACAGCTTCTTCCAGGATCCGACGCGCTGGTATGAGGGCGGGGATAAGCAACGCATCGCCCGCCGCTGCGCCGAAATGACCCTGCGAAAGCTCGCAGCAGGCGGCTTGATCTTTTCCGCAAGCTCGGTTGCCTGGTGCGGCGCGCTGCCAGCCGCAGGCGCCATGAACGATGTCGGCAGGATCACGCTCAATCTGCTTACCCGCCTCGGTGCGACGAAAGGAGAACCAGGCCGAGAAAAATCGATAAGCTGATTGGCGCCGTTACGGAAAGACCCGTATCCGGTCTTGGGAAATCAAATCAGTCGGCGTGCACCGGCTGTTGCCTCAGCCGCAACCAGCCGGCGAAATTGCAGCCCGGTGGTGAAAGTTGGGCGGAGGCCTATGTGGCGAGCGGTGACTTGGCGGAGGAAGTCGCGAAGTTGAAAGCCCAAGAGGGCAAGCCGATCATCGCCCACGGCGGAGTGAGCTTCGCCCGCAGTCTCGTCGCCCAAGGACTGGTTGACCAGCTCGCCCTGATGGTGGCCCCGTGGCGCTGGGCAAAGGCCTGCCGCTGTTCTCCGAACTCGCCGCGCCGATGTCTCTCAAGCTGGTGAGCTCGAAAGCCTTTCCGGGGGCCGCGGTGGCGCAGATTTACCGGCCAACGTGAACAGGTCAGAGAATGTGTGCAGCCAACGAACCGACGAAGTAAGGGCGAGGTATAAATGAATGCGATCCCTTCGGATCGTCGTCGATCGATAGGAGCCTGTGCATGGCGAAGCTTGTGTTCGGAATGATGCAGTCGCTCGACGGCTATGTCGCTGGCGCCGAGGGCGGGCCCGGGCTGCCGATGCCGGGCGTGGCGCTCCATCGCCACTTCAACGCCCATGTGCGCGGGATCGCCGGCAGCCTCTACGGCCGGCGCATGTACGAGGTAATGCGCTATTGGGACGAGGGTCAGCCAGGACAGGACCAGGTCGGGCGCGACTTTGCGGCGGCCTGGCGGGCGCAGCCGAAATGGGTCGTCTCTCGCACCCTGAAGTCGGTCGGGCCGAACGCGACGCTGGTGGACGACGATCTCAAAGGGTTCGTTAGGGCGCTTAAAGCCGAACACGAGGGCGAGATCGAAGTCGCCGGACCGGAGCTTGCGGGTAGTCTGACCGAGCTTGGCCTTGTCGATGAGTACCGGCTCTACTTCCGTCCCATCGTGCTTGGTCGCGGCAAGCCATTCTTCGCCGGCCCGCGGCCGCCGCTGCGTCTCGTGGCCAGCGACCGGGTTGGCGAGGACGCGATCAGAGTGACGTACGTTCCCGCCTGATCACAACCCACCCGACACCCTAACGTCCGTCGGACCGAATTTGAGCTCATTCCTACTCGATTGTTCCAAATCTAGTTAGGCCATTGATATAGCTAGGTTTTTTATTCGTTGCCGCGCAAGAAGCCGACCCATGGGCCGTCAAAACGTTACAGTCTTGATTTCAAATGGAAAAATAGCACGAAAATTTTTTGTGCGGTTTTGGCATCTATCGAAGTCGATCGCCTTTCCCGACCCACTTTGGGCAACTCAGGTGGGTTTCACAGCGAACCAAGAAAGTACCGTCACTAACTTTCATAGCACAGCGCGCCACAACGCGACCCGCCGCGGCAGCGTCATCCAAGCGCCATCCCTCTCCGTTTGTAGGTGAACTGGACACCGCTGGCAGTGCAAACTGGACACTCCCGGCAGCATAAACTGGACACCTCAAGACCCACCCGCTCCGAGGACGCGACAGCACGGTTCAAGGTGCAATGTCGCGCCCTCCACTTGCTGAACTTCTTCCCGGAGGGGGCCGGGGGAGGTTGAATAACCTGTGGAAAGCCTGTGGGTCTTTTTGGGACCGTTTGCGGACCGGCCTGAGCCTAGGAATCGTTTTGCTCAACTGCCCCTTCGAGACGGCTGACCGGCCAAAGACGTCCCTCAGGGGAGAGGGGCCCCGCGTTCCGTGGCACCGGCCCGCAACCTTCAGAATATGATAGCCCGCGGCAACCGGAGAAGGGAATCTGTGCTCTCAAACCAGCATCGACTGCTGGGCGGAGATACCCGCCGTCGCGCCATGCGATGTTGCCAGGGTGACCGAGGCCATGAGGGGGTTGGCGAGGTCGCCGGCAGCGTAGATGCCGGGAATGCTAGTTTCGCGGCGCTCGTCGACCTTGAGGGCGATGCCGAGGGGCGTATCGACCGTGGCGAGGCCCAGTGATTCATGCAGGCTTGCGGACGGCTTGTTGCGCGGATGGGCGAACAGGATGTCGACCGCGACATTGCGGCCGGTATCGAGATTGACGGTGGCGATATGGCCCCCGTGATGGGCGATCTCGGTGATCCGGCCATCGACGACAGGTATGTTGCGGCGCGCCAGATCGGCCCGGATATCGGGTGGAATGTCGTGACCATCGGCGAAGAGCGTCAACGTGTCGGTCCAATCGTGGTACAGCCTGACATAATTGTGCGACTGCGGGCCGGACCAGACGAGGCCCCAATGCTGGCCGGCGGCTTCAAAGCCGTCGCAATAGGGGCAGGGTACGATGGACGTGCCCCAGCTTTCGGCAAAGCCCGGAACATCAGGCATCTGGTCGGCGACGCCATAGCTCAGGATCAGGCGCCGCGCCCCAAGGCTTTCGCCATCGCCAGTGAGGACGGAGAAATCGTCGATGGCGCCGGAGACGCTGTCGGCCCGGGCACTGACCAGCCTGATCGTGGGATAACGCGCCAGCTGCTGCCGCGCCTCGGCCAGGATGTCCAGCGGTGGCTTGTGATCGTGACCGAGCAGGCCATGCGAGTGGCCGGCGAAGCGATTGCGCGGCAGGCCGGTATCGAGAACTGTGACCTTGCGGCGGGCACGGCCGAGCTGCAGGGCGCCGGCGAGACCGGCAAAGCTGCCGCCGATGATGATGACGTCATCCATGGTGATAAGCTCCGTGTTGTCGATGGAGGGGGTTGGGCTGGGCCTAGCGCGAAATATCGTCCGGCGATACGCGCTCGAGACGGGCAGCGAGCAGGGCTTCGGCATCGACGAGAAAGTCGCCCATCACTGTGTTGACCGGCCGGACAATGCCGCATTCGATATCGCCGGGCGCCCCGGGAAATTTGATTTGGAGGACAGGTTGAAACCTACCCATTGGCTTGCACATTTCAGATACTACATGGTATCGTAATGCAAGAATTAGGATACTGTCAAGTACTGGAATTGTCGTGACTGTAAACAGCCAGGGCCGGCGCGGCCGGCCCGCCAACGAGGCGCTTGGCCAAACGATAGTCGACGCCGCGTGCGAACTCTTTGTGGAATTGGGTTTTCAAGCGACGACATTGGACAAGGTCGCCCAGCGGGCGAAGATATCCAAGCTCAGCATCTATCGGCACTTCGAGAACAAGGAGGCGCTGTTCAGCGCGGCCATCGCGGCCGGCTGCCATCAGTTGTTTGCACCACAGGCCCTTCTTGAAGGCGTCGACGGTTCGGCCGAAGATCAGCTCATGGCGGTGGGATCATCCCTGCTTCGCACGCTGTTGAGCTCGGACGTCCGCAGTGTCGAAGCCATGATCATGGCCGACAAGACGAATCAAAAGTCGTCAAGCAAGCTCCATTACGAAGCCGGCCCCGCCCATGTCATCGCCCAAATCGAGGCGCTGTTGCGTCACTTGCACGCGAAGGCGGTTCTGAACGTGCCCGATCCTCTCCGGTCCGCCCGCTTGTTTGCCGCGCTTTTCAAAGGATCCGATCTCCTGATTATCGCACGCTTCGATGAGGCGAGAGCAGAGGACGACAACGAAATCGAATCCTATTGCCGGTCGGCCGTCGCCATGTTCATCGCCGCGCACGGTGGCAACGACCACGCGGGCGGATAAGCATTTGATTGCTCCGGGCAGCTTGGCCGGGACCGTCGTCCAGGCGCTTCGTCATATTGGGCCGGCGCGCGCGGCCGAGCTTGCACAGATCGCGGCACCTCATCTTTCTCCCAACGACAAAAGACGCTCGCATCTACCGCGGTCCAAGCTCCCGCCTAGATGCGGTCGACGCTTCTCTCCATCGCAGATCCGGCAGCAGTCGGGACAACATTTGATAGGTGATGCGACGGTGCCATCCGACGATATGCTATCGGGTCCGGAACATCGATCGGTACCGCAGCCAAAGCTGAAACTATGTATGTCGATAACTAAAGTACCGTCAGCGCAGAAATGTCATGCTACGGGCAATTTTCGTTATATTTCAAAGCGTTGACGCACAGAAAAGTACCGTCAAATCTCAAAAACGAATGACGGTACTTTTTAGAATGCTCTGTCGGATATGAAAAGTACCGTCAAAAGTACCGTCAGAGTGATCTGCTACAAGCTGCGAGCCGCGCCAGACGCTCCGATAAACTTAACGATTTCAATGATTTGATAGGTTTGTCAATTCCATTGATAATGTGCCCTGGCTAGCAGTCTTCTCTGCCCGCAAATCATTGTATTTTCTGCGAAATTCTACGCTAGAGCCGCCTATCATCGCCGTTTCCCTCACTCCCACTCGATTGTGCCTGGCGGTTTGCTCGTCACGTCATAGACGACGCGGTTGATGCCGCGCACCTCGTTGATGATGCCGGTGGCGGCTGCGCCCAGGAATGCCATGTCGTGACGGTAGATATCCGCGGTGCTGCCATCTACCGATGGTGATGCGCGTACATACCGATAAGGGCAGCGGTCACGAGCCGCGCTGTCCCCACGGGCATTGCTCTACGTGCGCCCTTCAAGGAAAAGGAGCATTGTGACGGGGCTTAGCTATAGACGCTGTAGCGTTGATCTAATGCGATTTATCGCAGCATCGACGCCTTGCCTAGGCAGACTTTCAACCTTGTAAAATGAAAGGAACGTAAGCGAGGCTTGAGGAGCACAGGTATTCAGAATAGCTGTCTTGAGAACACGCCGCATTGGCCGCCTGAGGATCAGCCAATCGACCCACCAAGGTGAGCCCAAAGTTGTTATTGCAACCACCTTCCTTAACTGGTGAAGTCGCGGTTGTATGGCACCAAGATCGGCTGCGTGATCGTATGCAATACCAGGCACCCATACCCTGTCGAACCAGCCCTTCAATATAGCTGGAGGTCCGAACCACCACGTGGGAAAAATCAAGACGATAGTCTCGGCCCAGAGAAGATCCTCAATCTCTTTAGCTACCTCTGTGGTCTCGAATCCGGAATAGTAGCTCGCACGCTCCGCCGGTGTAAGAGCCGGGAAGAAGCCAGATCGATACAGATCAACATGTCGGCACTGGTGCTTCGCATCCACCAGGGTGTCGATAGCTGCGTTCGAAAGCGTTTGGCAAAGGCTTGGATTGAGTGGATGAGCCGTGACAATCAAACATCGCATACTAATATTTTGAATCCTCCCCAATTTGGTTGCGCTGCGCGTCATCATTCGTGCGGCGCGGTGCTCGGGCAAAGCTTCTCATACCAATCATGGGATTTCGAAATAGCTGTACGCGCCACAGTCTTCAAAGAGCAATTGTTTTTCAACGCCGAGAATGGCCCTTCTCGTCGCCTTGAGGGACTAGAGGCCACCATGCAAGGACAATCGCCTACATCTGCCGGGGTATTATCGCTTCCGCCACTCTGCTCTCGGCAGCTCGCTAAGACTCCCCCTCATTCCCACTCGATGGTTCATAGCTATGGTAACTCGCTGATTTGGCTATCGCAAATCCTTTGCGCATGACGAAGAACCCTCTTGCGATCCGTCAGAAATTTGCGCTCTTGATTTCAAACACCAATTTCGACGGTCCACGATTTGCTCGTTTTGGCGACTATCGGTATCAATCGGTCGATTTCTTTCTGACGGCCGCCGACCGCTCGAGACAGCGCCATCGGCGACCTGCCAGGCGTCAGTCGCGCGATATGGACAGCCCCGCGAGAAGCGGCGCGTACGCGGCGAGCCTGCGGGATACGAACTCCGTGAAGAGCCGTACGCGCTTCGTCTTGCGTGTCTCCCCCTGTGTGAGAAGCCAGAGCGTTCCGTACATGTGCAGGTCGGTGCCCGGCACCCTCGCCAGCAGGGGGTCGGCATCGCCGACGAAGCAGGGCAGTGTCGTGATCCCGAGCCCTTGCCGTACAGCAACGATCTGCGCCTCGGCGTCCGTGGTCCTGAAGGGAACCGCCGTGGTGCGAACCTCACCCTCGCTGGCCCATTCCGGAATTCCATGAATGCTTATGACGATCCACCGGATGGGATCAGGTGCGCCCGCACGCCACGCGGCTAGTCGATCGCAGGACATATAGACGCCGCCGAACAGCTCCGGTCCCTTCAGGCCGTGAAGATTGAGCGGCAGGGTTTTGCGGTCGTAGACGACGCGGATCGCGACGTCGGCCTCTCGGTTGGTCAGATTTGCCAGCTCGCCGGACGACAAGATTTCCATCTCGATGTCCGGATGCAGACGCGCGAAGTCGGCGAAGTCCGGCATGAGCAGGTGTGTCGCGAGGGGCGGTGCCAGCGTCACCCGCAGAAGCCCGCGCACGCTCTGGTCGCGCCCGAAGACGCGCGTCTCCAGCAGGTGCGACGACACTTCCATCTGGTCCGCGAACTCGAGGACCTCCTCGCCCGCAGTCGTCAGGCGGTAGCCCGAAGGCAGCTTTTCGAACATGTGCACCCCGAGGCGTTCCTCGAGCTGGGCGACACGTCGCAGCACGGTCGAGTGGTTCACACCGAGGCGCTCGGCGGCGGCCCGCACCGAGCCTCCGCGCGCGACGGCAAGAAAGTAGCGAACGTCATCCCAGTCGATCATGGTGCAATCCGGCACCGCGCGGTGCGCCTTCCAAAGCCCGTATCTAACACATCGAACAGCAGTACGGGCGGTCATCATAGCCTATGTCGACGCGCGCGGCTCAATTCCGAACGGCGGACGCCGATCGTCGCGGCTGGCGTCAGTCGTCCAGCCGGATCGATTTCGCACCACCGATGTGCGCGCTTCCGCACTCAACAACTGACGCCGGCGGACCCATTTCGAGGTTCTCGGGGGTGTCCCCGCACAACCAAAGGCGAAGGCCTGGAAGGATAAGTCATGGGAAAGCTTGAAGGGAAGGTTGCAGTCATCACCGGCGGCGCTACCGGCATCGGCCGCGCCGCAGCAAAGCGCTTCATCGAGGAGGGCGCCTTCGTTTTCATCTTCGGCCGTCGGCAGGAAGCGCTCGACGCCGCTGTGGCCGACCTCGGGCCCAATGCCCGCGCGGTGAAGGGCTCGGTCTCCGATCTGACCGACCTCGACCGACTTTACGCTGCGGTGAAGGCCGAGCGTGGAACCCTCGACATCGTCTTTGCCAATGCCGGGGCGGGAAGCCAGCTTCGGCTCGGCGAGATCACCGCCGAGCACATTGACGAAACCTTCGACACCAATGTGAAGGGTACGATCTTCACGATCCAGAAGGCGCTGCCGCTGATGAGCGAGGGCGGTTCGATAATCCTGACCGGATCGAGCGCTGGCACCACGGGCGCCCCGGGGATGAGCGCCTACAGCGCGAGCAAGGCGGCAGTGCGCAACCTCGCGCGGACCTGGGCGGAGGACCTAAAGGGCACCGGCATCCGGGTAAACGTGCTGTCGCCCGGGGCCACTGCGACCGAGCTAGCGAAGGAAGCGCTAGGCGAGGAGGGCCAGAAGGTCTTCGCCTCGATGACTCCGCTCCAGCGCATGGCCGATCCGGCGGAGATCGGGGCGGCGGCGGCCTTTCTCGCGTCGTCGGACAGCAGCTTCATGACTGCCAGCGAGGTCGCCGTTGACGGCGGTCTTGCGCAACTCTGACGCGCTAACCCAGCGCCGTTGAAGGCCGGGGAAATCAATACCAACACGGATCGGAGAAGATCATGAGCTACGCAATTGTAGGATTCGGTAAGATAGGCCAGGCCCTCGCCCACGCCTTCGCCCGTAAAAACATCGACGTGGCCGTCGCGAGCCGCCGACCGCCCGAGGCGTTGGCGCCGCAGGCTCGGGCGATTGGACCCACGGTAGTCGCCAAGTCGCTGCGGGATGCACTCGAGGCCGACACAATCATCTTGGCAGTCCCGTTCGGGGAGCATCGCGAGGTTGCGAAGGCTCTGCCGAGCTGGGAAGGCAAGACAGTCATCGACGCGATGAACGCGTTTCCAGTGCCTGAAGAGCTGGACGGTCTCCCGTCCTCCGCCTTCGTCGCGAAGGCGTTCACCGGCGCCAAGCTCGTCAAAGGGTTCAATCATCTGGGTGCGGCCTCTCTGGCTGCCGATCCGATCGTCCAGGGCGGGCACCGTGTCGTCTTTCTGTCGAGCGACGACGAGGACGCGACCGCTCCCGTGGCGGCCTTGGCCAAACAACTCGGGTTCGCACCCGTCAAGCTGGGAAAGCTCAACGAGGGTGGCGCGCTGGTGCACGCGCGCGGCCGCACTTGGGGCCAGCTCATCTTCCAGGATTTGTTCAAGAAGGAGCAGTAATCGATGTACGACCATGTGACTTGGCCCGAGCGATATGATCCGAAAACGTCGGCCATCTACGCACTCAACGACATTGACGTGAAGGCGCCGCCTGAAGCGGTCTGGAAGCTGCTCGTCGAAGCCGAGAATTGGTCGAGCTACTTTCCCGCCGAGGATCAGGTCAAGATTCTGACGGGGGAGCCGGAACTGGCGCTCGGAACGCGATACAGCCGTGTGACGGTTGGATTTCCGATGAGTCTGGTCGTGACGGAATGCGAGCCCCTTCGCAGGCTCGCATGGGCGACGACAGTTGATGGCGACGAGACCGGCTCAAGCGCATACCATGGCTGGGTCATCACGCCTACGGACCATGGCTGCCATGTGCTGACCGAGGAAACGCAGCAGGGCCCCTTCTTCCTCGATGAACTCGGGCGCAAACATCCCGGCGCACTCTATCGGTATCACCAAGACTGGGTCGAAAGCCTCGCCCACGCAGCGGAGGCGGAAACAGCGAAGACGACAGTGGATTGATTGCGCTTCCTGTTTAATTTTGGAGATGAATGAGATGAATATCGAACTCAAAGGCCGCAAGGCCATTGTTACCGGATCCACCGCCGGTATCGGCCGCGCGACGGCGGAGGGGTTGGCACGTGCCGGTGCATCGGTCGTCGTCAACGGCCGTGGAAACGCTCGGGTCGATGAGGCGGTGCGGCAGATGCGGCAGGCCTTCCCCGGCAGCGACATCTCGGGTATCGCCGCTGATCTTGCGACAGCGGAGGGGGCAAAGGCCTTGATCGCGCATGCGCCTGACGCCGATATCCTTGTGAACAACGTCGGTACAGCACACATCCGGAGCTACAACGGCGTCGAGGATATCGCAAATATCCCCGATGAGGACTGGCTTGACCTCTTCCAGTTGAACGTAATGAGTGGCGTGCGCGCGAGCCGTCATTACCTGCCGCGGATGGTGGCGAAAGGCTGGGGCCGCATCGTGTTCATAAGTAGCGAATCCGCAGTCAACATCCCTAAGGAAATGCTCGACTATGGCATGACCAAGACCGCTCAACTCGCGGTCTCACGCGGGCTTGCCGAGGCGGTCGCGGGCACGGGCGTCACCGTCAACGCCGTCCTGCCGGGACCTACCCGCTCTGAGATCCTGGGCAACTTCATGGCGAAACAGGCTGACGCAAATGGAATCACGCAGCACGAAGCCGAGCAGGGCTTCCTGCAGGCGATGCGTCCGACGAGCCTCATCCACCGCTTCGCGACCACCGATGAGGTGGCCAACATGATCATCTACACATGCTCGGAGCAGGCTTCGGCGACCACCGGCGCGGCTTTGCGGGTGGATGGTGGCGTGGTCCGCTTCGTCGCGTAGCAGGACGACCAAATTGTTCCGTTCGCCAACTCGGGTCCGCTGTCGGCCAAGCTGCTGAAGCATGGCACGCTTAAGTCTACAGGGATCTGGCGCACGGCATGCGCACGATCCACGCATTGCGGGAGCACTCTGAAACTATGCGAGGCACGAGAACGTATTCAGCTACGGCGCCGTCCCCGCTGTGCTCGGCGGCTGTGTGCTCGTCTCGTTGGTCCCGCCCCGGGGCTTAGACCATGATACAAATCCACGGAACATGATGTCTATTGTCCGAGGAATTGGATCGGCGCTCCGATCCCAATCCAAAGCATGTGCTGTGAACGGCGCGGTGGATCGATCCCTTTGAGCATCTCTACACATAATCGAAGGTCTATCGCCGACCTGCAAAACGGCTGCTTGTTCTTGCAGAATCGCCCGCGAACTATCGCCTCCTATCGTTGACCAACAATTTCCGAATATATCCGACAGTACTCCAACCTACTCTACCGCACGCCCCCTCACTCCCACTCGATTGTTCGGACGGACCATAAGCAGCTGATTTCGCTCGAAATTTCTCAGTTTAGATGACAATAGCCGACATGGGGGCTGTCAAAAATCTACGCTATTGATTTTAAACAGACTTTTCACTGAATATTTTTCGCATGGTTTCGGCATCTATCGAGGTCGATTGCCTCTGAGAACCGATTTTTAGCGGCTGGGAGCCGCTCCGCTAACAGCGGAAAAGTACCGTCATGTCTCTTATAGCAAGGTTTCGTCGCCCGGGCGAGGCTCGTCCAATCCGCGCCCCAGAGCAAGCCTACACGAGGGCCTGACGCACCGTGTCGCCGTGAAGTCAGGTGGCCGGCAAGCCTGGATCGATGCCGGTCATGGCGATGGAGACGTCCCAGAGCCGCTTCGCAAGCGCGGGATCTTCGGCATGCGGCGCGCGCTTTGCTTCGCCGGCTACACCGCGGATTCCGCCAAGGCCGGTGGGACCGTAATAGCCTCCGGGCTTCACCTTGCCGGTCGCAGCCAAAAGTGCCGGCCACGCGCCCTTGTCGGAGCTATTGAGCAGCAGGCCGACGATTGGGCCTGCGATCTGGACAATCCCCATGTGGCGGCCAAGACTTGTATTGGCGAAGCCAGGGTGAACGCCGATGGCTGTGACGGGCGACTTCGCGGCGCGCAGGCGACGATCCAGTTCGAAGAAGAACAGCGCGTTCGCCAATTTGCTGCCGCCGTAGCGATCGGTCTTGATGTAGCTCTTGTCGGCGTTGAGGTCGTCCCAGTCGATCTTGGCCTTCAGATGCGCGATGCTCGAGGTCACGACCACCCGCGATCCCGGCGTCTCCGCCAGTTTGGGCAGGAGCAGCGAGGTGAGCGCGAACACGCCGAGATGATTGACGCCGAACTGCGATTCGAACCCCTGCTTCGTGCGCGTCAGCGGCGGATTCATGATCGCGGCATTGTTGATGAGCGCATCGATCCGTGGCTCCTTCGCCGCGATCTCGGCTGCGGTGCGAACGCTGTCCAGGTCACCGAGGTCGAGCGGCAACCAGACGAGATCGGCATTCGGCGTGATCCGCTTGATCCGCGCGATGGCGTCCTGCGCCCTGGTCTGCTCGCGGCAGCCAAGCAGGACGCGCGCGCCCCTAGCGGCAAGCACCCGCGCGATTTCGAACCCGACGCCGGCGTTGGCGCCTGTGACGATGAAGCTTTTTCCCGTCTGCTTGGGAACGTTAGCTTCGGTGAAACCCTTGCAATTCGACATTTTCGATCCTTATCTATGAGTGACTACATACTCATTTAGGGGCTAAAACTCAGGCGGCAGACCCCTTCCAGAAAAGGTCGAACCCGGCCTGCCGGATGGCGTCACTTTCCTGAGGTTTGGCTGTGACCGCGTTGATGCTGATGTCGGCCAAGTCGAAGAGAATGGTATCGATGTAGAAGGCGATCCTGTCAGGCGCGGCATGGCCGGCGAGACACTCCTCCACCATCGTCCGCGCATCCCGCTGCATGGCGTGACACCGGTTCCGGCTTTCCGCTGTCACGCGATCCGAGACCTTCAACTGACGAAGGGCCTTGCGCGCCGTGGCGTGAGCCAGTCCCCAGTCAATCAGACGGTTCCAGACCGCGAATAGTCGGTCTTTGGGGGAGGCGTCCGCCGGATATGGCGCCAGCATCATCTCTACCAAGTCGGCCTCGATCTCGAGAAAGAGCTGGTTGAGCAGATCGTCCTTGGTTGGAAAGTAAGTGAACAGCGTTCCCTCAGACACGCCAGCAGCCTTTGCGATCTTGGCCGTGGACGCGCCTGTGCCCAGGCTGGCGACGAACTCGGCCGCTGCATCGAGCAGTGCCTGTCGCTTTTCTTCACTGAGGGGACGCGCCATATTTCCGTCCAACGACATTGAGTGAGTACATACTCGATTATATAGGGAATAGCATGAGATTGGTCAAGGGATGTAGCCCCGCATCTTTCGCGGTCCATACCGACCAAGCTCGAATGAAGATTGTGTGGGCACACACCATGAGGCTGCGGCTGCCTTTTCAATAAGGGACGCAGTGGGGATCGAGATGTCTATCGAAAGGGAAATGCATTGAATTCAGGGCCTTGATTGCAGTCCCCGGGGCATCATCATGCCTACTTCGATGAGAGCAGGTGATGGCACGCCCAGCCCTGACCAATCCAAAAGCGTGAACGGCACCACAAGCGGACATTACTCGGTATCTATCGAGATGTGTGAGCCGCCTACACTACGACACAGTTTCCCGCAGTATCCGAAACTACGCTCCCCTCACTCCCACTCGATCGTTTTGAGCCATCGTAACGCGTTGACGCGGCAGCACAAACTTTTCTGCACGCCCTAAAGAACCGACTCTGCGATCCGTCAGAAATCTGCGCTCTTGATTTCAAAAGGGAATTTCGGCGATTCGGGATCGGCTCGGTTTCGGCGACTATCGACAACAATCGGTCTATTTTCGACAGCCGCGCCGCAACAAGCCGCGACCCACTGGGGACCAAAAAAAGGACCGTCAAACACGGCCGAGCGGTCCGCACGGTTGCGCCCGGCATTCGCTCGTCGCCGTGGCGTGCCTCACTTGCCGTATGACGCAAGGAACACCCGTACGCCGGCCGCGGCGTGCCGTCGAAGCTTCGCCGGTTTCGGAATCGACTCGTCACCCAACAGCATGGCCCTGTTCAATGGCTCGCCCATAATCAACCAATTGAACTGGGAAGCGGCGACGGCCGGATCATCGATCGCAAGCAGGCCGTGATCAGCCAAACGCTCGAACAACACTGCCATCGCCGCAATTGCGCGCCCGGGTCCGCCATCGAAGAGTGCCTTTGCCAGTTCCGGGAAGCGGCCGACCTCGCCGATCACCAGACGGCGCAGCTGCATGACGCGCGGCGTGAGCACGGTGGCAAGCTGTCGGTAAGCATAGCGCTGAAGATAATCGGCAATATCTTCGCCCTCGGCGAGTTCGGGCATTTTACTGTGGACCCTATCGCTGGCTCGATTGGTCACGCTGCTCACGATCTCTACGAACAGCGTCTCCTTGCTCGGAAAATTCTTGTAGACGGTCTGTTTCGACACCGCCGCAAGCGCCGCGATCTCGTCCATGTTGGTGGCCAGATAGCCCTTTTGCAGAAACACCTCTGTAGCCGCATCGAGGATGGCCCGGCGCTTTTTCGCCGACCGTCCGTGCGGTTCGAGTTCTTCTGTAGCACCTGCTGAACGCGTCGTGGTCATGCTCCTGGCGTGTCCGCTGCCGATTGACTCATGGGTACTGTACCGTCTAGTTTGATTTGGACCGAGATGCAACGGGGAGAGATCGACAATGCACATCCAGTTCGCGGAGCTTCCAGTGTTCGACCAGGAACGCGCCAAGGCGTTCTACATCGATCACCTGAATTGCCGCATCGTCGCCGATCAGCCCATGAGCAATGATGGCTGGCGATGGATCGAACTCGGATTTCCAGGGGCCGAAACCACCCTCCACTTCCTAAGGCGCAAGGACGAAACACCATCTGAGGGGCCCGTCCTCGTGCTGGTTGACAACGAAATCGAAGTCACCGTTCAGAGACTCAAATCGCGAGGCGCCGAGATCATAGCAGAACCGCGCCCCGCGCCATGGCAACCGGGGCGCACGATCGCGGAATTTCGGGACAGCGAGGGCAATCGCATGATGATCACCAGCAGATGACGCACTCACCTATCATGACCGCAACTTGCTCTTGCGGTGGCGTCGAACTCAAAGCCTTTGGCAGGCCGATCGTGAGCAGTGCCTGCTACTGCGACGACTGCCGGAAGGGAGCTGATCAGATCGAAGCTTTGCCAGGTGCTGGCGCTATACGCGATCCCGATGGCGGCACCGCATACATCCTCTATCGAAAGGACCGCATCGAGTGCTCCAAGGGGGCCGAATTGCTGAGGGGTTACAAGCTTAAGGAAACTTCAGCTACGAATAGGGTCATCGCCATGTGCTGCAATTCAGCGATGTTAATGAACTTCGATAGAGGTCCACATTGGGTCTCGGTATACAGAGCGCGGTTTCACGGAGAACTCCCGCCACTGCAGCTGCGGATTTGCACGAAGTTCAAGTCGAACAGCGATGTCATTCCTGACGACGTGCCGAGCCACCGGGGTTATCCTCTAGGGTTCGTCGTTAAACTTTTGGCATCGCGCGTGGCGATGTTGCTAGGTCGATAAACCGGCCGCCAGCCTGCGCGATAAGACATTCAGATAGGTGCGCAAATCGGATACAGCCTTGCCGCTCAGGGTTCAGGCCTGAACGAATTTCTGTAGGCGATCCGCCACGATCAGCCCTGCCCGGCTGTTCAAGTGCACGCCGTCGGTGTGAAATAGCCAGCCATTTACGCGGGCGACATCATCCGGACGCTGCCGCAGCACCAGTACGCGAAAAGCATCGCGATAGAATGGAAGAAAGATGAACGCCGTGTAGGCCGGCCAGGCGAGGCGCGAGCCGCCTCGGTGAGCGCCTCATGGAGCGGGACATAGCCGCAGCGTTCCTCGTGCGCGATGGCCGCCACGATCGCAGAATATTCCTTGATCCGCCGGTTGAGCTCGCTCTGGAACGGGTCGTCCGAATCCGGCGCTTCTTCTATCGGAGGGAGCGAGCAAAGGCCGATCTCCGCCGCCGTCTCGCGCCTCAGCCTGCGTGCTATCTCGGCCAGATTCTCGTGGAACCAATCGGGCGAAGGCGTGCGGGGCAGACGCTTCCAAAACGTAAAGAACCGCCGCACTTTGCGTGACACGAGCGTGAAAACATCATTCCCGCCGACCCAGACGATGACCTTGTCGGGACGACAGGCGAGCACATCCGGCAAGCGCTGCAGCGCGTTGTAGGCCAAGTCGCCGCCGACACCAAAATTCCGGAACTCAAATTGCCCGTTGCCCGGCCGCCGGCGGAGCTCCGCCATCCAATCGAATGCCTGGCCCTTGCCCGCCGTGCTGCTCGACCCGAGGCACGCCACGATTTTTCGTTGAGAATTCACCATCGTGACTCGGCCAAGCCAGAGTGAGAAATCGTCGCCTTATGCTCTTCCCAAAGCGGCCCAGTCATGAGTTTCAGGTCGGATTCCGCGGCGTTTTCCAACATCCATGGACAGGCATAATAATCTTCGATGCGATCGATGACGCGACCGGCGACATGGACACGAACCGGCCACGCGACCTGCCACCGGTCGCCTCGCTGGAAGAGCACGATCAGGACAGGCTCTCCGTCGATCGCCCCCAACTCCATGGTCCACGTCTCCGGGTTTCGCTCGTATTCGACGAAATAGGGAGAACTTCTGACCAGGCCGTCGAAGCAGTCGGCGACCCGCAACCGAGCATCGGCGCTGGTCAGGCTCCGCACGCCATCCCAGTCATGGCGGTTGAAGAGGTCAACATAGCGCTGCAAGAGCCGCGCGGTGTCGGGATCAAGCGGACGGTTCGGTTCACCGGCAGGTTCAGCGGGCAAGTCGGCGAGCTTCGCCCGTCCGCGGGAGAGCGCGGCTTTGACGCCCCCAACCGTCGAGCCCACGAGTTCTGCGGTCTCTTCCAGCGAATAGTCGAACACGTCCTTCAAGAGGATGCAGGCGCGCTCCTTGGGCGGCAAGCGGCCAACCAGCCGTTCGATGGCGCGGCGTGCATCGGTCGCTGCCGGCTCTGCAGAGACAACGCCGATGTCGTCCGAATAGCCGTGCTCCGCGCGCTCGCGCACATCGCGTCGCCTCAGAAAGTCGATGCAGCGATTGTGAGCGATGCGAAACAACCAGGGTTTTAGCCTGCGGGGATCATCGAGGGTCTTAATCTTCGTGTAGGCCTCGAACAGCGTCTCCTGCACGAGATCCTCACCGTCGAGGCGTGAGCCCGTCATGCGGGCGCAGTAGCGATGCAGTTGGGCGCGGACGCCTGACACCGTCTCGAGGAAGGCGCGATATCGCGCATCGAACAGGCCGGTCGGTCGCTTGGGCATGTCCTTCAGCTGCCACATCTTGGTTTCAATTTGCCAGTCATGCGACCTCCTGACCTTCAGCGCGTGTTGCTGCGGTTGCGGCCAGACCAAGCTTGGGGCGAACCCATTGTGCCAACCGCGCGATCGCGTCGTCGGCTTCGGGAGCGCGGCCGGCCATCATCTGGAACGAGTGCAGCATCCCCGGAAATACGTCTAAGCGCATCTCGACGCCGGCGGCTTTCGCGCGGTCGGCGAGCGCTCGGCTGTCGTCGAGCAGGGTTTCGTCTCCACCCACTTGCAGATAGATCGGCGGCAGGCCCTTCAGATCGGCAAAGATCGGGCTGGCGAGTGGATGCCGGGGATCGGTCCCCGCAAGGACTTGCGATACCAGCATATCCACGACCGCCTTCTGGAAGAAGGCGTCCTTCTCGCGGTTGCTTTCGTAGGAGTGCCCGCTCGCCGACAGATCATACCAGCCAGAGATGCTGAGGATCGCGGCCGGCAGCGGCCGTCCCGCATCGCGGAGTTTCATCGCCGCCGCAACGATCAGGCCAGCACCAGCGGAATCGCCTGCAGCTATGGTGTGCTTCGGCGCGACACCCTGCTCGGCGAGCCATTCGAACGCGGTCACGGCCTGCTCGATTTGGCGCGGAAACTTGCTCTGGAAAACGTAGTCGTACGTAGCGAGCAGAGCGTAACAGCCGATCGCCTTAGCAAGGTGTCCGACCATCTTGCGATGGGTCCAGATCGATCCGCCGACATAGCCACCGCCGTGCAGGTAAAGCATGACCCGGTCTTTGGCCGCCGTTTTTGGCTGAACCCACAGCGCGGTCTTGTCGCCGACGTTCGTCTCGACGTAATCGACGCCGCCCGGTTCTGCCGTCAAAACGGACCACTCGGATGCTTCCTGTGGCGATTCTCGACCGCTGCGAAAAGCCTCCGCGAGCGTTTCGTAGTGTATCTTGTTCGCTAGGCTCTGCTTGCTGTTCATTTGTCACGCTCCAATTCGTCCAGGAGGGCGATGTTAAGGATGACCGTGCCCATGAACAGCTAAGACGGATGAACCCAGCGAAAGGATACGTGGCCGGCAGATGCAACGCCTCGCCGGTGGCAGTTGCCGCGGACCCCGGGTGTCAAACCCAGCAAGGCTAGGCTGCTCCACCCTTCTCTGTGGGACGTTCGTTCCAGACATTCGCCGATCGGCCAGATGCTTCGTCTATGCCGTCGCCGGGTGGCCGGGGGCTGGGACTATTGACTATTATCGCCGAGCCAACATCGCCTTAAACGTGCTGCTCTATCCTCTTCTACTCCGCACTACTCCTCGTCACTCCCACTCGATGGTGCCTGGCGGTTTGCTCGTCACGTCGTAGACGACGCGGTTGATGCCGCGTACCTCGTTGATGATGCGGGTGGCGGCTGCTCCCAGGAATGCCATGTCGTAATGGTAGAAGTCTGCCGTCATGCCGTCGACCGAGGTGACGGCGCGCAGCGCGCAGACGAACTCGTAGGTGCGGCCGTCGCCCATCACGCCGACGGTCTGCACCGGCAGCAGCACGGCGAAGGCCTGCCAGATGGCGTCGTAGAGTCCGGCCTTGCGGATCTCGTCGAGATAGATGGCGTCGGCCTCGCGCAGGATCTCCAGCTTTTCGCGGGTGATGCCGCCCGGACAGCGGATGGCGAGACCGGGACCGGGGAACGGATGCCGGCCAATGAAGCTGTCGGGCAGGCCGAGCTCCTTGCCGAGCGCCCTCACCTCGTCCTTGAACAATTCGCGCAGCGGCTCGACCAGCTGCATGTTCATGCGTTCGGGCAAGCCGCCGACATTGTGATGCGACTTGATGGTCACCGACGGGCCGCCGCTGAAAGAGACGCTTTCGATGACGTCGGGATAGAGGGTGCCTTGTGCCAGGAAATCGGCGCCGCCGAGCTTCTCGGCCTCCTCCTCGAACACTTCGATGAACAGCCGCCCGATGGTCTTGCGCTTCTTCTCGGGGTCCGACTCGCCCTCGAGCGCGCCGATGAAACGGTCCGAAGCGTCGACCAGGATCAGCGGCAGATTGTAATGCTGGCGAAACATCTCCACCACGCCTGATGCCTCGTCCTTGCGCATCAGCCCGTGGTCGACAAGGATGCAGGTAAGCTGGTCGCCGACCGCCTCGTGGATCAGCAAGGCCGCGACCGAGGAATCGACGCCGCCCGACAGCGCGCAGATCACCTTGCCCTTGCCGACCTGCTTGCGGATCGTCTCGACCGCGTGCTCGCGGTAGGCGCGCATCGTCCAGTCGCCTTCGATGCCGGCGATGTTGTGGACGAAGTTGCGGAGCAACCTGGCGCCGTCCGGCGTATGCACCACTTCGGGGTGGAACATGAGGCCGTACATTTTGCGCTCGACATTGCCGAAGATGGCGAAGGGCGAGCCCTCCGATTTTCCGAGCACCTCGAACCCCTTGGGCAGGGAGATGACGCGATCGCCATGGCTCATCCACACCTGGTGGCGCTGGCCGGGCGCCCACAGGCCCTCGAACAACGGGCTGTCCTTGGCGATCTCGACGAAGGCGCGGCCGAATTCGCGATGATCGGAGCTTTCGGCGACGCCGCCCATCTGCACGCACATCGCCATCTGGCCGTAGCAGATGCCGAGCACCGGCACGCCGGCATCGAAGACGATCTGCGGCGCGCGCGGGCTGCCGATGTCGCCGGTCGAGGCCGGGCCGCCGGACAGGATCACCGCCTTCGGATCGATGCGCTTGAACGCCGCCTCGGCCGACTGGAAGGGTACGATCTCGGAAAACACGCCGGCCTCGCGGATGCGGCGGGCGATCAGCTGGGTGAACTGGCTGCCGAAATCGACAATCAGGACGGTGTCGGGATGATTGGCTGTTTTCATGGCGAGCGTTTAGAGAAAGAAACGAGTCGGCGCAATGGGTTGCTGGGCGTCTGCCTCAATCCGATTCCGCTGTACCGTCTTAAATGCGAGCGGCTCTATCGATGCCTCGGTCCGCTCCGCGCCGAGCGACCGCAAGGCGCCCATCAGCGCCGCGAACCCTTCTGGCCGAGGCAGGCAACGTAGCTCCTCTCGATCTGGAGCGGGCAGGGTGAACTAGCGCTTTACTTCGATCGGCTTGCCGGCCAGATGCGATTCCAGTTGCGCGACCAGCGCGGCAAAGCGGGCATGCATGGCATCGAGTGCCGCCCAACGTTCGGTGAGCTTGTTGAGTCGATAACCGGGTTCGGCGCCGTTGCCCCTGATATAGGCTAGCAAATCGGTTTCACTGACATTAGCCGGCGCACCGCTGGCACACTTACGGAGCCAAGCCACGAAATCCTCGCCGCGTGCTTGCGCCGCCTCCTGTTCGCGCTGTGAGGCAGTTTTGGTAAGAACGTGACCGTATTTGGTGGCGAATTCGAGCGGTGTGCCCTCGAAATCCGGATCAACTTCTTCCGGTGTCAGAAAGTTGGTTTTCGGAATGTTGCGGCGGAATTCCAGCCCGCGTTGATAGATTTCCTCGGCGGCGGATTCCTTGGCTGCGGATCGCTTAGCAGCGGTCCGCTTGACGTGCGTGGCATTTGGCGGGCGCGCTTTTTCGGACGCAGTTTGAAGTCCGATTCTCTTATCCACGACGGCCTTTTCCAGTTCCGGCGCGTACTGCACAACGGTGCGGGCGCGGGCAAGCGAACCCGTAGAAACATCCATGATCAAGGCCGCTTGTTTAACGAAACGATTGTGACCGGGAAGGCTAGGATCACGCGTTGCGCTGGCAGGCATTTCTATCGTTTCTTGAAATTGAATTTGTTGCTTTAAATGCGCCAGCCTTGCCGCCGCGAAAGCCCGCCGCTCAAAGGTTGAATGTTGCCGCC
The DNA here is from genome assembly GCF_040318335.1 of Mesorhizobium sp. M1182. Lineage (NCBI taxonomy): Bacteria > Pseudomonadati > Pseudomonadota > Alphaproteobacteria > Hyphomicrobiales > Phyllobacteriaceae > Mesorhizobium > Mesorhizobium sp. M1182. Next base: position 109,180 of record NZ_JAMYMD010000013.1, on the reverse strand, counting down.
GATAGTCGTTGAGCGAAACGGCCAGATCAAGCGCGCCAACATCGTTTAGCGTGCCGGTATTTTCAAAGCGCGGCTCAATGCCCGCCTCAATGCAGGCGCGGTAACGGGCGCGCCCGTCTAGAATCCTTCCCTGATAAAGCACGATCGGCATATGCATACCGTTGGCCCGGATATCGGCCACGAATTCCGCAAAATCCTCGCCGCCCAACAGAGGCCAGATTCCAGCGAAAGGATGGTCTAGATAATGAACAGCCATTTTGGTTCTGTCCTTGCGCGAAAAATGGAGGCGCATTCGCGCGCCTCCCCGTTGAACGTTTTTATGCGGCCTCGGCTTGTTTCGGCATGAAACGCGGGAATGTTTCATCAACCCTCAGACTGATTTTCTTGACCTGCTCGCCAGCCATCCAAGCATTGAATGCCTTGATGACATGCGCCAAGACCTGATGTTTCTGCATCGGCTCCTTGGCAACGCTGTTGAGTTTCAGGACATGCTGCAAAGCCGCAATCGGGCTTCCCGCGCCGAATTCTTCACCCTCGGAACCCACGTCGTTCATGAACTCGTCGAGCGTGAATTCATCATGGAGGTCGAGAATCTTGACCGCCGCAAAGGCCGCGACATCGTTATGGCCTATCATCGCGGATGCGGAGGCATGCTCACCCGCCATCAACTGGGCGCCCCGGCGAATGTTCGGATTCGCCTCGACGTAGTCGATGAATTGTTTGGGCGACATGCGCGGAAGACGGTGCTTCTTCGTCGCAGTATAGGCTTTGTTTTCGTAAAGCTGGGCAATCATCACCGTTTGCGCCGTCAGAGCCGAAAGGCCATTCAGGCCCGCCGTGGCTAGCGCATCCTTGGCCGTGCGCGCCTTGACGTTATCGATGTAGGCGAAGGCCGATTTGATAGGCTTGCGCTGATTGACAACGTAAGTTGCGAACGGCACCCCGGAAAGGTAGCAAGCCCAGAGGCGATGCTGACCGTCTAGCAGCTTGCCATCGACATCGAAGATCAACGGCTGCCCGGTTTCGGGCCAATCCTCCGCGGCCATCTGTTCCGCGTAGTAGACAATGTTAGCTAATACGGCCTTGCGATTGGACCCGGCTGGATTCTTGAGCAACAGCCCTTCGGCCATTTCCGAAGTTATGATATGCCATCCATTGGCAAGCTTGTCCTCGTTTTCAGCTCGGGTTTTCCTCCATTCCTCAAACTGATCAACCAGGGCATAGAATGTGCCCGAATTGGCGGTTTTGAGGTCGAGATGGAATTTTGGCTCCCATGGTGTGGGCGCCGTAATGTTTTCGACGTCACTCATAAGTTTTACTCCCGTTGCCGCGCCTATCGGGAACGACGGCTGCCCGGCAGCCAGAGAATATAGGTTGATAGTGCCTATGCTACAAGGCTGAAAAAGCCTAGCCGTTAAGTTGGGTCATGGCCGCGTGCTGCAACTGTTTCACCGTAATTCGCTTCGTCGCCAGCAGGCGGGCGATCATGGCGGCATGCGGCGGTATCTGCCGCTCCGCCAGCGCCCAAGAGCGTACCGTGCGCGGGGCAACACTTAGCAATCGAGAGAAAGCCAGTTGCGAAAGTGGGATGGCGGCTAGGCAAGCGCGGAATTCGGTCGCCGTCATCGGGACGTAAAGCATCATGCGAATCGATATGTCATGGTTGTCACGATATGTAGGCGATACCGGCCTAACAAAAAAGTCTGGCGACATATCCGGGCTGGTTTCCGACTATCTATTTTGGGCGGCACAGGTGGGAACAAATCTGCATAATAGTTTTTGCTAAACCAATGAAAGCCGACATGTTGCCATGGCGAGCGTTTGGAGAAAGAACGAGTCGGCGCAATAGGTTATGAGGTCGCGGCCTTACTTCAATCCCGCGCCTTAGGCGATGATTCAAAACCGGATTGCGCCTGAGGCGATCGCCTGTTCCAGCAGTTGCACCGCCGCGGCCAGCTTCTCGTCGATGACGTGCAGATATTCGGTCCAGTCGCCAACGTGTCTCAGATCGGCCGCGCCGTCGGAAATGCCGCGCAGGCCGATAAGCGGAACGTCGAACAGCTGGCAGGCGCGCAGGCAGGCGAAGGTCTCCATATCGACCATGTCGGCGGCGATCGCGTCGTAGGCGGCGCCGGAGACGATTGCCGCCCCGGTCGACAGCGTCGCCTGTCTGACGCCTGGTATCCTGAACGGCAGCGGCACGCTTACAGGCAGGTCGAGGAACGGGGTGGCGCCCTTCTCGAACCCCAGGGGCGAGGCGTCCATGTCGCGGTAGCCAACCGAAACGGCCTGGTAGATTTCCGTCTGCTCCAGCGTCCGGCTGCCCGCCGACCCGAGCGACACGACGAGATCGGGCAGCCCCATCCCGGCATGCAGCCGGGATAGTTCGGCGCCGAGCCCGATACCGGCCTCGACCGGTCCGACGCCGGTCATCAGCGGCGTGAACAGCCGCTGCAGGTGTGGACCGTATTCGGCCTCCGCCGCCATGACGAAGAGAACGGACTTGCCGGAGATCGGGGTGAGCTCACCAGGTGTCTTGCCGGCCATGATCGTCCATCCTCCCTACCCGCTCCTCAGCCTTCGATGCCGTCGCGGCCGAGTACTGTCATCATCGTTCCGGTCATTGTGGCGATCAGCTTGGCCTCGCCGTCGACGGCGAACGCATAGGCTTGTCCGTCGGCGACGATGATGGTGCGGCCGGGCTTGGTCACCGAGCCGCGGAACAGGAAGCGCTCACCCCTGCCGGGCGCCAGCAGATTGACCTTGAACTCGATGGTCAGCACGCCGGAATTTTCCGGCATCAGCGAGAATGCCGCATAGCCGCAGGCCGAGTCGAGAGCCGTCGAAATGACGCCGGCATGGAGAAAGCCGTGCTGCTGCGTCAGCGCCGCAGAATAGGGCATTTCGATCTCGATGATGCCGGGCGTCACCAGCGTCAGCTCGGCGCCAATCGTCATCATCGCGTTCTGGCGCGCGAAGGACGTCCTGACGCGGTCCTCATAATCGGGAGCAGGAACGATCTTTGCTGCCATGGCCGTCGCCCTTTGTTTCTCGGCAAATCTTATTGCAAAGGCATTTATCGCAGAGGGGTGGGCGGCAGGCAATCGCAAATGCTGCACTGCAGCATTCGGCTTAGCCCTGTATCGATGGCAACGATTCAGCCGGCCCGCCGCAGCGCGCAGAAGTAAAAGCCGTCGGTGCCGCTCAGCAATGGCGACAGCGAAATGCCGCCCGCGGCGCCAATGCGCATTGCCGCTTCGTGGCCCGCAAAACGGCTGTCCCAAAGCTGGCGGTGATCGACCGGGACAAAATCGGGATGGCGGTCCCGGAACGCCGAAACCTGGTCGCCATTCTCCTCGTCGAACACCGAACAGGTGATGTAGACCAGCAGGCCGCCGGGTTTGACGAAGTCCCTGGCGGCATCGAGGATCGTCTCCTGCTCGCCCTTGCGGGCGTCGAGCTGTCTTTGCGTCAACCGCCATTTGGCATCCGGCCGGCGCCGCCAGGTGCCGCTGCCGGTGCAGGGCGCATCGATCAGGGCGATATCCATGTGCTTGCCGAGCGGCGCCAGTTCGGCCGGCCTGGTGACGATCTGCACATTGCGGTTTTCCGAGCGGCGGATGCGGTCGAAGATCGGCGCCAGCCTTGCCTTCTCCGCATCGTGGGCGAAGATCTGGCCGCGATTGTCCATCGCCGCGGACAGCGCCAGCGTCTTGCCGCCGGCGCCGGCGCAGAAGTCGAGCACCTGCATTCCAGGCTCGGCGCCGGCCAGTTCGGCCGCAATCTGCGAGCCTTCGTCCTGAACCTCGAACCAGCCTTTCTGGAAGGCCGGTTCGGCCTGCACGTTCGGGTGCCTGCCGTCGCCTTCGATCGGCGGGATGCGGATGCCGTGCGGCGCGATCCGCGCAGGCTTGGCGCCGGTCTCCGCCAACTCGGCCAGCACCTTGCCGCGATCGGCCTTCAGCGTGTTGACCCTGAGGTCGAGCGGCGGGCGCGTCGCCAGCGCGGCACCCTCTTCCACCCAGGCCGTGCCGAACGCCCGTTCGAACAGCGGCATGCACCAGTCGGGGATGTCTGCCCTGACCGCCGGCGGCGCATCGGCAAGCCGGCGACCGCCGAGCGTTTTCAATTCGTCGGCGGTAAGCAGCGGCGGCGCGAACTTGTCGCCCTCGAGCGCCTCGTTCAGCGACTGCGCCGTCTGGCCCCATTCGAGCAGCAGCGCGCCGAAGCCGATGGCGCGCGGTGTGTCTTCGCCCAACAGCCAGCCGGCCGAGCGCTTGCGGCGCAGCGCGTCGTAGACGATGTTGCCGATCGCGGCGCGGTCGCCGCCGCCGGCGAAGCGGTGCGACAGGCCCCAGTCCTTCAGCGCATCGGCCACCGGCCGGTGGCGACGGCCAATTTCGTCAAGCACTTCAATGGCTGCCGCCAGCCGCCCGCCCAGTCTCATTGTCGTCTTCCATTATTCAGTAAATTAATTCTGGCCCTGCTCTTAGAGCTTTTCGTGCCCTGATTGAAACAGTTCTGTTTCGCCGACGGCGAGACGATCCATGCCGAGGGGTGACGAATGTGGATTGATGCATCGCGAGCCGCGGCCACCAGGCGGGCGCCGGCATGCGGAACGAACAATTCGATAAATATATTATACGTCTCTAATGTTCGTGTCCGGCGCTCACAAGCATAGCGGCTTGCGAAACTGCTCTGCTTTGCAAGTTTTCCGGTTGCGAATACTCTTTGCGCGGTGATTCGCGTCGCAGAAAAAGCGGAGCCGCGGGTCGATACGAGGAGAGGGCAATGAAAACTTATCTGGCGGAAGTTCTAGGCACGTTTCTATTGGTGTTCATCGGCACGGCTTCGGTGGTGACGGGCGGCTTCGGCGGCGCGCTGCCGCTCGGCCAGGAAGGTATCGGTCTGGCGTTCGGCATCGGCCTGATAGCGGCCGCTTACGCGATCGGCCCGATTTCGGGCGCGCACCTCAATCCGGCAGTGACGCTCGGTGTGTTCCTCGCCGGGCGGATGCCGGCCAGGGACGTCATTCCCTATTGGATCGCGCAGGTCATCGGCGCCATCATCGCGTCGCTGGCGCTGTGGATCATCGTCTCCGGACAGGTCGGCGGCCACACCGGCGGCTTCGGCGCCAATGGCTGGGACGTGACGAAATGGGGCGTCAGCTCGGCCTTCCTGTGGGAGCTGATCGGCACCTTCACCTTCGTCACGGTGATCCTCGGCGTCACCAACGCCAAGCACACGACGGCCTTCGCCGGCCTGGTCATCGGCCTGACGCTGGCCGGACTGCACTTCGCCATCATTCCGGTGACCGGCACATCGCTCAACCCGGCCCGTTCGATCGGACCGGCGCTGTTTTCGGGAACTGCGGCGATCGGCCAGCTCTGGCTGTTCATCGTCGCGCCGCTGATCGGCGGCGCCATCGCCGGCGTGGTCGCCAAGGCCGGTATCTTCGAGAAAGACTGACTTTTCGAAGGCTTCATGAAAAAGGCGCGGGTCGAGGCCCGCGCCTTTTTCGTTGCGTCGAGAAATATGCCCGGATCAGGCCGCGAGGTCGAAACGGTCGGCGTTCATCACCTTGGTCCAGGCGGCGACGAAGTCCCTGACGAACTTCCGCCCGGCGTCCGCCGAGCCGTAGACCTCGGCCAGCGCCCGCAATTGCGCGTGCGAGCCGAAGATCAGGTCGGCGCGGGTGCCGGTCCACTTGACTGCCCTGGTCTTGCGGTCGCGCGCTTCGTAGACCTCATCTGAGCCGGCGGCCGGATCCCAGATCGTGTTCATGGAGAGCAGGTTGACGAAGAAATCGTTGGTCAACGTGCCCGGCCTGTCGGTGAACACCCCGTGCTTCGACTGACCGGTGTTGGCGCCGAGCACCCGCAACCCGCCGACGAGCACCGTCATCTCCGGCGCCGTCAAGATCAGCAGCTGCGCCCGGTCGACCAGCATCGCTTCGACCGACATCGGCGGCTTGCCCCTGACATAATTGCGGAAGCCATCGACTTTCGGCTCGAGCGCGGCGAAGGACTGGACATCGGTCTGTTCCTGCGAGGCGTCCATGCGGCCTGGCGTGAACGGCACCCCCACGTCATGGCCGCCGTCTTTCGCCGCCTTCTCGATCGCGGCGACGCCGCCAAGAACGATCAGGTCGGCAAGCGAGACCTTCTTGCCGCCGGACTGCGAGTTATTGAAACCCTTCTGGATGCTTTCGAGTGTCTCGAGCACCTTGGCCAGCTGCGCCGGCTGGTTGACCTCCCAATCCTTCTGCGGCGCCAGGCGGATGCGGGCGCCGTTGGCGCCGCCGCGCTTGTCGGAGCCGCGGAAAGTCGAGGCCGAGGCCCAGGCGGTCGAGACCAGTTCTGAGACGGACAGGCCGGAGGCCAGGATCTTCGCCTTCAGCGAGACGATGTCCTGCTCGCTGACCAGCTCGTGGTCGATTGCCGGTATCGGGTCCTGCCAGATCAGCTCTTCCTTCGGCACGAGCGGGCCGAGATAGCGGACGGCCGGACCCATGTCGCGATGCGTCAGCTTGAACCAGGCGCGGGCGAAGGCATCGGCGAACTGATCAGGATTCTGATGGAAGCGCCGCGAGATCTTCTCGTAGGCCGGGTCGACGCGTAGCGCGAGGTCGGTGGTCAGCATCGCCGGCGCGCGGCGCTTGGAGGGATCGTGCGCGTCCGGCACGGTGCCTGCACCGGCGCCGCCCTTCGGCGTCCACTGATGGGCGCCGGCCGGGCTCTTGGTCAGCTCCCATTCGTAGTTGAACAGATTGTCGAAGAAGTTGTTGCTCCATTTGGTCGGCGTCGTGGTCCAGGTCACCTCGAGGCCCGAGGTGATGGCGTCGCCGGCAATGCCGGTGGCATGCTTGCTCGACCAGCCGAGGCCCTGCGCCTCGATGTCGGCGCCTTCCGGCTCCGGGCCGACCAGCGATGCATCGCCGGCGCCATGGGTCTTGCCGAAGGTATGGCCGCCGGCGATGAGCGCCACGGTTTCCTCATCGTTCATGGCCATGCGGGCGAAGGTTTCGCGGATATCGCGCGCCGCGGCCAATGGATCGGGCGTGCCGTTCGGGCCTTCCGGGTTGACGTAGATCAGCCCCATCTGCACGGCGCCGAGATGGCCCTGAAGTTCGCGGTCGCCGGAATAGCGCTCGTCGGCGAGCCACTTGGTTTCCGATCCCCAGTCGACGTCCTGCTCCGGCTCCCAGACATCGGCGCGGCCGCCGGCGAAGCCGAAGGTCTTGAAGCCCATCGATTCCAGCGCGACGTTGCCGGTGAGGATCAACAGGTCGGCCCAGGAGATTTTCCTGCCGTATTTCTGCTTGACCGGCCACAGCAGCCGGCGCGCCTTGTCGAGATTGGCGTTGTCCGGCCAGCTGTTGAGCGGCGCGAAACGCTGCTGGCCGGCGCCGGCGCCGCCACGGCCGTCGCCGATGCGATAGGTACCGGCGCTGTGCCAGGCCATGCGGATGAAGAGCGGGCCGTAATGGCCGAAATCGGCCGGCCACCAATCCTGCGAATCGGTCATCACCTGGTGCAGATCCCTGATCACCGCATCGAGATCGAGACTCTTGAATTCCTTGGCGTAGTCGAAGTCCTCGTCCATCGGGTCCGACAGGCTGGACTGCTGATGGAGGACGCCAAGGTCAAGCTGGTTCGGCCACCAGTCACGGTTGCTTCTCCTGGCCGATCCATGTGGGACCGGGCATTTGCCGGCGCTGTTGTCGTCGGTTTTCGCGTCCATCTTTGCCTCCGATTTGTTGATTTTTCGGGATTTTGTTGATTTTCCGGGCAGGGCCGGCGGCCGCGCCATCCTGGAATGGTTCCAGACTAGCCCGCCCAGCCGATAAAGACAAATTGCCTTTGCTGTTTATTCTGATAGGTTTTCCTTATGATCGGTTTAACCGTCCGGCAGATGCATTATTTCGAGGCGCTGGCGCAGACGCTGCATTTCGGCCGTGCCGCAAAACTCGCCGGCGTCAGCCAGCCGGCGCTGTCTTCGCAGATCGCCGAGATGGAGCTGCGGCTGAATTGCCGTCTGTTCGAGCGCGGCGGAAAGGTGGTGCGGATGACCGACGAGGCCGTGGCCCTGCTGCCGCGCATCGAGCGCATTCTTGCCGACGTCCGCGACGTCGAGGCGACGGCCCGGCGCGGCCGCCCGGCGCTGGAAGGCCGCTTCCGGCTCGGCATCATCCCGACGGTGGCGCCCTATCTCTTGCCGCATGTGCTGCCGGAGCTGAAACGGCATTTCCCGGCCTTGCAGCTGGAACTGCGCGAAGCGGTGACCGCCTCGCTGGTCGAGGACACCAGTTCGGGTAAGCTCGACGCCTTCGTCGCGGCGCTGCCTCTCGACTACCCAGGCCTGATTACCGAGGAACTTTTCTCCGACCGGTTCTTCCTGGCCGTGCCGGCCGGCGATCCCGCCTTCGCCTCGCCGCCGGTGCCACCGGAGAGCCCGGCACTGGAGCGGCTGATGCTGCTGGAGGAAGGCCATTGCCTGCGCGAACAGGCGCTCGCCGTGTGCGGCAACGTGCGGCCGGTGGCGATGGCAAGCTATGGCGCGACCAGCCTGACGACGCTCTTACAGATGGTGGCGCACGGGCTCGGCGTCACGCTCATCCCGGAAATGGCGGCAGGGCCGGCCAGCACTATCCCCGATTTGAAGATCGTGCCGTTCCAGGAACCGATGCCGCAACGCACGATCTGCCTCGCCTGGCGGCGCAACAAGGTCCGGCACGACGAGTGCGTCGAACTGGCGAAGATCATTCGCGGGCTGGATGCGGCGGTGCTGGCGGCTTGAGCGGCGGGTCAAGGATCCGGTTTTAGCCCCGAAGCCAACCTGCAAGAAAACGGCTTCAATCCTTTTCCCAGGCTGCGAGCAACGGGCCGTTGCTTCCATAGACAGGGTCCTTGCGCGGACGGCCGACCCTGGGGATCGTGACGACCGCTTTGGCATGGTCGGCGGCGGTCGTACACAGGTCATAGGTGCCGGATGGAGGATAGGCGCCGACAACCAGAAAATCGTCGGATGCGGAAAGACGCTGGTGCCCGGTGCCGGCCGGAAGCACCGCGACGTCGCCGGCCTTCAGCGACAGCGTCCGCCCCTTGCTGCCGCCAAAGCGGACCTTGGCCGTGCCGCGCGCAACGCCCAGCACCTCGTGTATCCGCGAATGGTAGTGGACGTAACCGTAGATGCCGTTGCGCCAGCTATCGCCCCAGCCATTTGCCTCGAAAAGCGCCTCGATGACAGCCGCCGGATCGAAGTCTTCGGGCAGCGTCACGGCACCGCGATAGACGACCAGCGGCCAGAACGGATGGTTGGGCACCAGGCCATCATCGCTGAACCGAAACTCGTTCGGTTTGCGCGGCCTCAGGAGGTCGGCGACCTCTCGCCGGCCCGGCCTGGCGACGCCGGTGACCTGCCCGACGGCTTTCTTCGTGGTTTGCAAAATGCTCATGACGTGGCCTTGCGCTGGTCGGAAGTTTCATGCGGGTTAACTGGCTGCATGGCGGGTCGGTTCCGCTGAGGGCAGAGTTCCGCGATCTGTACGGTCGGCATTTGACGTCCGGGCACATCGAAGCCGCCCAAGTTTCAAGACTTGAACACCGCGAGCATGTGAAGATCCAATCGGTCCCGCCGCTGTGTCGTCCCATGGCACGGATGAGACGATTACATTGTTTTACCACAGCGCTCGCGACAGCTCGCGAAACGGGCGACCCGCAGAGGCTTTTTTCGTGTTATGATGCACTTGCAACGCGCGTAATCTCGACCTCGGCAATATGGCAAAGGTCGAACGCATTTTTGCCCTGGCGTTGCCCAGCATGGACTCAACTCCGGATGGCTGGGTGTGCTTATCCGGGGCGAGGAGGTTGTCCATGTCCACGAGTAATGTCGAACGCCCGCTCCAGCCGGGCGACCGGGCGCCGAATATTATTCTCGATGCGATCTCCCGCGAAGGCAAGATCGCGCTCGACGATTTTCGAGGCCGTAGCCCGTTGTTGATCGGTTTGTTCCGAGGCCTGCACTGTCCGTTCTGCCGGCGCCATGTCGCGGCGATGGCGCAACTTAAGCCGGCCCTGCGTGAGAAAGGCGTCGAATGCCTGGCGGTGGTCAATACGCCAGTCGAGCGGGCGCGGCTCTATTTCCGTTACCACCCGGCACCCGATCTTCTCGCCGCATCCGACCCAGAGCGGGCCTCGCACCGTGCTTTCGGCTTGCGCGAGGTCGGGATGGACACGGTCATGGCGATCCGTATCGATCTGCCGGGCGAGTTGCCCGAGCCTATGGACGTCATGGCAATGTACGAGTTTCTTAACAAGAAGGAAGGATATGAGATTACGGGAGCCGACCAGCAGGCGATGGCTTCCGGCCAGGGGCAGCTTGTCGGTCAGTTCCTAATCGACCGGGCGGGCATCGTACGCTGGAACTTCACTGAAGTTCTGGAGGATGGCCTCAATACCTTCAAGGCGCCGAATCCGGAGGAATTGATGTCAGCGGCTTCCCAAGTTGCACATTGATGGGCTGCGGAAATAGGCGGCTGACAACTCGCTCGACGACCGCGCCCTTCCCGCTCACTACCGGGGAACGGCCGTCCTGGGTCAGAACCTGAGGATCGTGGATGACCGCTTCGCGCCCAATGTCGGTCATTCAGCCGGCCCCTGCCTTCCTTCAGAAGCGGACTTCCCTGGTGTCAACACGACGGGCGAGGTTGCGCCAGCTTCGGACCCTCTGGATTCGTTTCATCTCGCTGCTGACACGACTGCTGCAACGCCAGCTTAGCTAGGGCAGTCCTCGGCATCATCTGCCACGGGCAGGAAGAAGCGCCTACGCTCGCAAGAAGTGAGTTTTCGGTGCACGACGTCTTGAGCATAGGCGATGAGGTCCTCTGGCGACGTGAAGACGCGGATCAACTGCACGCTATCTCCGCCTGAGACAGCTGCGACCTGTGTGCCATCCGAATTGAATGCGGCCCGCGTGACCGCCGGGACGATCGTGCTGGTGTCATGCTGGCCAACAAGGAGCGCGAGTTGCTGACCCGTGTCGGCAGACCACAGCCTGACAGACCGCTCACGGTAGGACGACGTCACCGCATATTGTCCGTTGGGACTCAATGCGACGTTGTCGATGCTGGCACTGCCCCCCGTGAGGACAGACCTTTCCTTCCCGTCCTTGACGCTCCAGATGCGAACGGTTCCATCTCGTGAGGCAGTTGCCAGCGACCTGCCATCGTTGCTGAAGGCAACATTTGTCACCGGCCCGCCGTGTCCCTCCAACGTGGCGGCAGCTTCCCCTTCCGCGACTGACCAGATTTGCGTCGTTCCGTCAGAAGAACCAATGGCGACCAATCGGCTGTCGGGACTGAAAGCCGCTGCGCTGATGCGGTTCTCGTGTCCTGGAACACCTGTGATCTCAGTGCCGTCCATCTTCCAAAGCCGCGCTGTATTGTCGTTCAACGTCGCAAGGACCAGCTTGCCATCCGGGCTGAACAAGGCATCCTGCAAATCCGCTGTGGTTTGAAATACTGTCTTGGCAGCGCCGGTCGAGGCGTCCCAGAGCCGCACAGTTCCATCGACCGAAGCGGATGCCAGGAACGAGCCATCGGAACTGAATTGGACCTGGACGACCTTGGGATCATGACCTTCCAGCGCTGCCGCTTCGCGACCGCCTTTGGCCTCCCACAGCCGAACCACGCCTTCGTTGGACGTCGTGGCAAGACGATGCCCATCAGGGCTGAATACCGCAAGCTTAAGCAAGCCTTCCGTGCCGGGCGCGAGCGTCGCAACCAAATTGCCACTTGCAACATCCCAGACATGCCCCACGACACCGCTTCCCGTCACGACGCGCGCCCCGTCAGCACTGAATACTGCGAACCTGCGCGCGGTTTCGTGACGCAACGTGGTCGTTAGCACACCGTCGACGTCCCAGATGCGCGCGGTTCCGTCGTGCGACACCGTGAGAAGGCGACGGCCATCGGGGCTGAAGGCGACCTCCTCGATCAGCGCACTATGCCCGTGGAGGATCGAGACCTGCGAGCCGCTCTTGACGTCCCAGATACGGGAAACGCCGTTCACCGACGCGGTGGCGAAAAGTTCGCCGTCAGGGCTGAACGCGCCGTTGACGTCGAGATATTGATAGGAGATTCCGGCATTGAGCGCGCTTGCCCTGGTTTCTTGGCCGAATATGCGGATCAACTCACCTGTCCTTGTATTCCAAAGACGGGCGGATCCGTCGATGGCAACGACTGCCACAAGGCGGCCATCGTGACTGAAGGTCCCTTGATGGCCAGCACTCGGTGATCCGGGGAGAGCGGCAAGTCCCGACAGATCCGCCAGACTCCAAAGACGAGACGTGCCAGTCCAGGCGACGGTCAGGAGTTGGGTCCCGTTCGGACTAAACTCGATGCCAGTAACATTGTCTCCGCGAACCGGAATCGTGCCGATCGGAGTGCCGTCGTTCGCATTCCAAATTTGAACGTCTCCGTGGAACTGGACGGAAGCAAGCATTTGACCGTCGGGACTCACCGCAAGAACGGTAGATTGCCAACTGGCTCCCGGCAATCTGGCAATCTCGGTGCCGTCCCGAGCGTTCCAGATCGTCGGCGCGGCAAACTCCGAAGCAGTAAAGATCCGCGTTCCGTCGCGGCTGAAAATCGCGGCGTGGACGTCACCGGTCTGATTGAGGACGTAGAGCTGCTTGCCGGTCGCCGCATCCCAGACCCTTGCAGTGCCGTCGACCGAGCCAGTGAGGACTTGTCTTCCGTCCGGGCTGAACACTGCCAACTTTAGCACGCCTTTATGGCCCTTGAGGATGGCAAGCGCCTTTCCGTCGGCGGTGTTCCAAACTCGCGCGGTCTGATCGAAGGAAGATGTAACGACGCGGTCTCCTTCCGGACTGAAAGCGCCGTGGGTGACGGCATCTTCATGGCGAAGGACGGCGAGTTCCTGATACCCGGACAGAGCTCTGAACAGGGCGGCTTCGGCCTCGGTCACATAGGGCCGTTCGGTCGTTTCTCCCTTCTTGGGAAGGGCCTCCAGCGCCAGAAGGATGGCAAGCTCGCTGTCCCCGGCGGACGACAGTTGCAGCGAGATCGACGAGAGCGACCGTGACTGGTTGCGCAGCGCGAGGTCTCTCGCCGCTATTGCCTCCTGGGCATTCTCGTCGGCGCGCTCTGCCTGAAGGCTGGCCTCGTGTTGTCCCCAGAATCCGGCGATCGCGCCGGCGCCTGCCACGACCGCCAATGCAAAGGCGACAATAGCGGCGTAACGCGTGCGGCGCGCAAGCCGTGTCGCCGCTTCCGCCACCAGGCTGCGGCGTTCCGCTTCGCGCTCAAGGCGCTCCCGTTTGGTCGCCTCTTCGGCCTCTATGCGCGCACGATCGGCCTGTCGCTCCCTTTCCGCGACCGCCATCTGAGCCAACAATGATGCTTCTACATACTGAGCTACTTGATCGTCGACGTCCTCTCGCCGCGACACTAGCAATTCCTCGCCCTCGGCAAGTCGTATGCCGGCGGGCAGAAGCAGGTCGGGATTCCTGTTGTCGGCATGCCAGCGGCCGGCATCGGTTCGCAGCCGGGCACGCGTCTCCAGAAAACTTCGATCAGCGTTGACGATGTCGCGCGCGCGGGGCCAACGGCTCAAAAGCGCCTCGTGGGCGACGCGGACGACTGCCTGCCCTTCAAGGTTCTCGTCGGAAACGAGAAGCCGAGCCGCGATCAACGCGTCGAGAAGTGCAGCTTGTGCGGGCGTTCGCGCCATGTTGTCGCGGACCGCCGGGGCCGCGGCGACTGAATTGTCGCCGAGACGAACCGTCGTCAGCGCGCGAAGGACGGTTGGCAGCGCATCCTGAACCGTGGGCGACAACGCCTCGACCACTTCGTCGGCCCGGCGCGCGATCGCGCCCTCGAGGCCTCCAAGCGCACGATAGGCTGCGAAGGTAAGCAGGCGTTCTGCTCGGCCGGCTTGGTAAAGTGCTTCGAGCACGAACTCGAGCAGTGGTAGGGAACCGGGGTCGGCCGCTGTCGCCTCCTGAAGCACGTCCTCCAGTCGGCCGCGGTCTTTCGTTTCCTCAAAGCGCAGGCCCGCCGCGCTTGCGGGTTCACGGATGATCTTCGAAATCTCGGCCCCGGTCGGAGGCAAGAGTTCGTAGCTGCTCAGGCCATCCTTCAATGCCGAGAAACCCGGGACCTCGCCGCACCGATGGAAGAAGTCGCCGCGAATCGTCGCGATCACCCATACAAGTCCGCTAGTGGCGAACGCTGAAAGCAATCGCACGAACAAAGCGCGCGAGGCTGGTTCCGTTTCGGTTGTGAAGAGTTCCTCCATCTGATCGACGGCTAGGACCAGACGCGCCTTACCCGGGCCGCCACTGGAGGGGGTCGAGGCGAGCGCCGAGCGGACAAAAGCCAGCGCCCGATCGGGATTGTTCCGAAACGTCGCCGCCAACTCGGTCGCCGTCCCGTTTTCGGCAAGTTCGGGCAAGGCTTCGGCGCGGAGCAACGCCGCTGACAGAGACGTGATCGCGTCAGGTCCCTCGGACGGACGCATGACGCAACGCCGCCAGAGCAAGATGCCCGGCACCGCGCCACGTTGCGTGACGGCCGGAATCAGCCCGGCGCGCACGAGCGAGGACTTGCCGGAGCCGCTCATCCCGTAGATGAGCAGGAAGCACTTGCCCGCGACCGCGAGCTGCTCCAGTCGCTCAGTGCAGATAGCGATCGCACGGCTCCGCCCGAAGAAGAGATCGGCGTGCTCGAAATCGAAACTGTCGAGGCCGCGAAACGGCGAGCTAGTTGGTTCCTCAGACGTGACGGGCACGCGAAAAGCCCGAACCGGCCGCGCAATGTTCTTTAGGCGCTGCTCACCCAGGTCAACGAAATCTGCTGCAAGACGGTCGCGAACTTGCATCTGGATAGCGTCAGAGACGCAGATGCCGCCCGGAAGCGCCAGCCCCTCAAGGCGGGCGGCGACATTCACACCGTCACCCATGAGATTGTCGCCATCAACCACCACGTCGCCGAGGTTGACTCCAATCCGGAATCGCATGCGCCCTGGCCCAGGCAAGTCGGCGTTGAGCCGATCGATCGCCAACTGGATGTCGATAGCGCACCGAACCGCACCTATCGCGCTGGCGAATTCTGCGATGACGCTGTCGCCTGCGCTTCCGAAGATGCGTCCATCGTAGCCGGCAATTAGCTTGTCGATCGCTTGTCGATGGACCTTCAGGGTAGCAAGGGTCGTCTCTTCATCTTTGCCGACAAGTCGGCTGAACCCCACCACGTCGGCAGGGAGGATGGCAGCTACTTTCCGCTGAACGCGATCGACGGGCATCCCCGCTCCTGCGGCACATCGTTTATCATCCTACCCTAACAGCTTTCGAACCCGAAAGGGCGCTTGATCGGCCGCATCGCCCCGCTTCGGTGGAAACGGACAGTCTGAGGAATGTCGCCTTGGGTCAGTTCACGACCTCCATCCAGCGGGTTGAATGTCTGCAATCTTCGTTGCGAAGCCAGAAGCTGCCAATCCGCTCGCGGCCCCTATCGAGACGTTCAAGGCCTTGGTGCTAAGCGTCCGCCCATGGCGCAAAGGAGAAAAATTGGCGCCCACCCCTCACGCCGTCTTTGCCGAACTTGTGCGGCTTGCCTACTTCGGAACTCGGTGCGGAAAACGTGTGGCTGCTCGGCCGAGAAACAGTCGTCAGAATCTGCCTGCCCCCTTGCTCGCCCCCCAACCCTCACGGCACAAATATCAAAAACACCCAGGTAAAAAATACCACGAGGTGCACCAAGCCGGTCAGGAACGTCGTCCTCTCCGTGCCGAAGCTCACATTGCAGATGAAAAGCGCCAGGACCAAAAGCACCGTGTCGGTCGCCGGCAGGCCCAGGGTCAGGCCTCTTCCGGTCAGCAGGCTGGCGGCGGCTATGCCGGGTATTGTCAAACCGATCGTCGCGCAGGCCGAGCCCATGGCGACGTTCAGGCCGCGCTGCAGCTCGTTGCTGAGCGCGGCACGAACCGCCGAAATGGCCTCCGGCATCAAGACCAGCGCGGCGATCATTGCGCCGACAATGGCATCGGCCTGCGGCACCTGGTAGGCGACGAGCGCGTCCTCGACGCTGGCGGCGACCTGTTCGGCGAGCATGACGATGCCGATCAGCCCGATCAGCAGGAGAACGGCGCCGGCGGCGACGCTTTCGTGAGCGTCGGCTCGCACCGCGGCGCCATGTGCTTGCCCGTCGATGAAATCGTCGCGGTGGCGGACAGTCTGCGCGAACAGAAAACCGGCATAAAGCAGCACCGAAAGCACGCTGACGAAGCCGAGTTGCGCCGCCGAGAACGTGCCGGGATCGGTGGTTCGCGTGTAGGTCGGCAGAATGAGCGTCATGACGCTCAGCGCGACCAGTACCGCCAGATAGGCGCTGGTTCCTTGGCGGACGATTGCCTGCTTGCGATGGCGCCAGCCGCCAAACGTCAGGCACATGCCGACGACGCCGGTGGACGTGATCATCACCGTCGAGAACACGGATTCGCGTGCAAGCGTCGGGTTGTTGGCGCCGTGCAGCATGATGGAAACGATGATCGACACTTCGATTGCCGTCACGGCGATGGTCAGCACCAACGTGCCGTACGGCTCGCCCACCCGCCGGGCCACCGCCTCGGCGTGGTCGAGCACCACGAAAATGGTGGTGAACATGATCGCGCTCGACAGCGCGCCGATAAATATCCTGGTGCCCAGCGACCCTTCGTCGACCGACACCCCGCTGGCCCTGACCGCGACAGCCATCGCCAGCGCGGCCAACGGCATGCCGTAGGAAACCGCCGATCTTGCGAAACCACTCATTCCAAGCCCCTTCCGCAAGCCCCTTTTGCAAGCCTCTTCTGGGCAAGCCTCGTCTGCGAACCCTGCGAAAGCCCGAAGCGCGCCCTCAAGCCGTCTTCTGCGTCACCAGTCCCAGTTCGTCGACCATCGCCTGGCGCATCAGGAATTTCTGCGGCTTGCCGGTCACCGTCATCGGCAATTCGGTGCGGAAGCGGATGTAGCGCGGTATCTTGAAATGGGCGATCTGGCCGGCGCAGAAGGCCTTGATCTCCTGCTCGGTGGTGATCTGGCCGGGCTTCAGCACGATCCAGGCGCACAGCTCCTCGCCGTATTTCGGGTCGGGAATGCCGAACACCTGCACCTCCTTGACCTTCGGGTGGCGATAGAGAAACTCCTCGACCTCGCGTGGATAGACGTTCTCGCCGCCGCGGATGACCATGTCCTTGACCCGGCCGACGATGTTGCAATAGCCCTCGGCATCGATGGTGGCGAGGTCGCCGGTGTGCATCCAGCCGTCGGCGTCGATGGCCTCGCGGGTCTTCTGCTCGTCGTCCCAATAGCCCTTCATCACGGAATAGCCGCGCGTGCACAGCTCGCCCGGCGCGCCGACCGCGACGGTGGCGCCTTCGGCGTCGATGGCCTTGACCTCGACATGCGGATGGACGCGGCCGACGGTCGAGACGCGCTTTTCCAGGGGATCGTCGACGCTGCTCTGGAACGACACCGGGCTGGTCTCGGTCATGCCGTAGGCGATGGTCACCTCAGCCATATGCATCAGCGACACCACCTTCTTCATCACCTCGATCGGGCATGGCGAGCCGGCCATGATGCCGGTGCGCAGGCTGGTGAGATCGAAGGAGGCGAACTCCGGATGGTCGAGCAGGCCGACGAACATGGTCGGCACGCCGTAGAGCGCGGTGCAGCGTTCCGTTGCCACCGCCCTCAGCGTGGCGCCGGCATCGAACCCCTCGCTGGGGAAAACCATGGTCGCGCCCTTGGTGACGCAGCCCATCGTGCCCATCGACATGCCGAAGCAATGATAGAGCGGCACCGGGATGCACAGCAGGTCGTCGACGGTGAGCCGGATTGCCGCGGTGACGAAATTGCCGTTGTTGACGATGTTGTTGTGGGTCAGCGTCGCGCCCTTGGGCGCGCCGGTCGTGCCGCTGGTGAACTGGATATTGATGGCGTCGTCCGGTTTCAGCCCCGCTGAAATCCGGTCGAGCCGGTCATGCTCGTCGCGGCCGGCCATCGCCAGCACGTCGGCGAAATTGAACATGCCCGGCGAATTGTCCTCGTCCATGCGGATGACGGTCTTCAGCGCCGGCAGTCTGTTGGCGTCGAGCTTGCCGGAGGTGGCCTTGGCGATCTCCGGCGCCAGCGTTTCGATCATGCCGAGATAGTCGGAACTCTTGAATGTGGCGGCGGTGACGAGCGCTCGGCAAGCGACCTTGTTCAAGGCATATTCCAGCTCGACCAGCCGGTAGGCCGGGTTGATGTTGACCAGGACCAGGCCGATGCGGGCGGTGGCGAATTGCGTCACCAGCCATTCCCAGCGGTTCGGCGACCAGATGCCGACGCGGTCGCCTTTCTCGAGGCCGAGCGCCAGGAAGCCGGCGGCGAGCGCATCGACCGTGTCGGACAGTTCGTCCCAGGTAAAGCGCTTATGCTGCTCGACGAAGACGGCGGCATCGAGCGTGCCATATTTGCCGACCGTATCGGCAAACAGCGCCGGGATGGTCAGGTTGAGCAGCGGCACGCTGCGCTCGCCCGAGACATGCGCCGTGCCGTCGACCGGCGCAATGAACGAACCGCCATCGCGCTTGGAGCGCAGGTTGGTTGCATTCTTCAACTCGTCGAGATTGATCGGCATCGCCGTGTCCTCCGCAGACAGGCCGAGCCTATCAGCCCGGCAGGGTGGTGGAAATCCCGTCCATGGTGGGGCTGGGTGGGAACTCGCCTGTAAGGGCCGAAAATAAAAAACCCGCCTCGGCGGGCGGGTCTTCGGGGCCAATTGACACCATAGCGAGATTAGTAGCATAGCTGCCGGCACAAAGCAAGAACAAAATTGCTGTACGTCAAGAAAATCGCGTCAGGTTGGCACTGCGGCCAAGCTGCCAATCTCCCTCCTTGAGGGGGAGATGGCCGGCAGGCCAGAGGGGGTCGCCGCGCGCGGAGCTCCAGCCTGTTCTGTCGGTTAGGAGAGTCGCGTCAAGACGTACCGACCCCCTCTGTCGCCTTCGGCGACATCTCCCCCTCAAGGGGGGAGATCGGCTGGTCGTCAGCCTGCGTTCACCGATGCCATCCTGCCCGCAATATCGCGCAACACGGCCTCGTCCGTCGCCGAACGCATCTTCCTCGACGCCACGAGGCAGGCCTGCGAGCGCAGGATGACGCCGTCGGCCAGCACCTTGAGATGGTTGGCGCGCAGCGTCGCGCCTGACGTGGTGATGTCGACGACGATATCGGCTAATCCGGCCGCCGGCGCGCCTTCGGTGGCGCCAAGGCTTTCGACAATGCGGTAGACCTGGATGCCGTGCTTTTGCGAAAAGAACTGCTGGGTCAGGCGCCAGTATTTGGTGGCGATCCTGAGCCGGCGGCCGTGGCGCTGGCGGAAATCGGCGGCGACGTCGTCGAGGTCGGCCATGGTGTCGACATCGAGCCAGATGTCGGGCACGGCGACGACGACATCGGCATTGCCGAAACCGAGGCGGGCGATGATTTCGGCGCGCGTCTCGCAATCGGCGAGGTTTTCGCGCAAAAGGTCCTCGCCGGTGATGCCGAGATCGACCGACCCCTGGCCGATTTCGCCTGATATCTCCGAGGCAGACAGGAATGCTATCTCGACGCCGTCAAGGCCGTCGATGCGGGCGCGATATTTGCGCTCGTCGCCGGGCAGGCTGACGGCAAGCCCGGCCTTGGCCAGCACCTCCAGCGCCTGCTCCTTGAGCCGGCCTTTCGACGGGATCGCCAGCGTGATCATGGCGCCGTCTCCCGCAGCGCCTCGATGCGGTCGAGCCAGACGGAAAAACCGACGCCGGGGATCGGCGTTTTGGCGCCGAGCAGCGTCAGCAGCCGGTCGTAGCGGCCGCCACCGGCGAGCGGCCGGTCGCCATCCTGCGCCGCGATCTCGAAGACCAGGCCGGTGTAGTAATCGAGCGGCCGGCCGAAGGCGGCGTCGTAGCTGATTTCAGACATCGGCAGGCCGAGGCTTTCGATGGCCGCGGCGCGGGCTGCGAAATTCTCCAGCGCAGCCCCCAGTGAAAGCCCGGCATCGGCTGCAAAACGTTGGAGCGCTCCGGCGGCGCTGTCGAGCGGCACGTCGATTGCCAGGAAACTCTCTAGCGCCGCGAATGCCTCGTTCGACAGCCGCACGCTGCGCAGTTCGGCCTTCTCGATCAGGCGCCGCGCAATCTCGGACGGCGAACGCCCGGCCGTTGCCGACAGGCCAGCCTCTTCCATGCCGCCGGCGACATGCGCCGAAAGACCGTCGAGATCGCCATCAAGGACAAGCGCGGCGACCGCGCCGGCAAGCTGGCTGTTGCGCGGTGGATTGGCCAGATCGGCAAGGGCGGCCTCAAGCATCGGCGCCGAGCCGAAGGCGCGGGCCAGCCGCATGCGCCAGCCGCGCGGCAGGCCAAGTGCTGCCAGCACCGCCTCGAAGATGGTCTGGTCGCCGAGCGTCACCGCCAGTTCCCGGCCGGGCAGGACCAGCGACAGCAGCGCATGCGCATCGGCCAGCGAACGGGCGTCGGCGGCCGCCGTGTCGCGGTCGCCGAGATCCTCGATGCCGGCCTGGAAGAACTCGTTGCCGCCCTCGCGGCGCTGGCGAAACACCTCGCCGAGATAGGAATAGCGGCGCGGCGTGCCGGCCTGGCTGGCGATGTGGTCGAGGCAGACCGGAATGGTGAATTCCGGCCGCAGGCAAAGCGTCTGTCCGGTCTCGCTCTCGGTGAGAAAGATGCGGCGCCGCAAATCCTCGCCGGCCATGTCGAGGAACGGGTCGGCCGGCTGCAGCACCGCGACTTCGACCGCATGCGTATTTCGCGCGGCGAAGAGGCTGGTGATGTCGGATGCGATGGCGGGGCGCGAGGTCACGGCAGGCGCCCTTCCCTTCTCCCCCTGTGGGAGAAGGTGGATTGGCGCGAAGCGCCAAGACGGATGAGGGGTGCCGGAAGAAATGAGGCGTCGGCGTTCCCTGGAACACCCCTCATCCGACCGAGCTTCGCTCGGCCACCTTCTCCCACAAGGGGAGAAGGAAGCGGCGCCCTACTTGCCACGCGCCCGCTCCTCGGCCTGCGCCGCCAGTATCTTCTTCACCTCGGCGACCAGATCGCCTTCCGCCACGGTCACCTGCGCCGGTCGCGCGGCGCGCCATTCGGCGTTGTCGGCGATCTCGGCCGACATCTTCGCGCCTTCGATCAGGTCCTTGATCTGCACCTCGCCCTTGGCGCGCTCGTCGCCGCCCTGGATGACGGCGACCGGGCTACCGCGGCGGTCGGCATATTTCAGCTGCGCCTTCATGCCGGCGCCGCCGAGATACATTTCCGAGCGGATGCCGGCGGCGCGCAGCTCGGCCACCATCTTCTGGTAGCGGCCGAGGCTTTCCGTATCCTTGTCCATGGTCAGCACGACGACCGGCGCGATGACATCGGAAGTGTCGAGCTTGCCGAGGTTCTTCAGCGCCGTCATAAGGCGCGAGACGCCGATGGAAAAACCGGTCGCCGGCACCGGCTCGCTACGGAAGCGCGAGACGAGGCCGTCATAACGTCCGCCGCCGCCAACCGAGCCGAAGCGCACGATCTGGCCGTCCTCGTTGGGGATCTCGGCCAGCAGCTCGGCCTCGTAGACCGGGCCGGTGTAATATTCGAGGCCACGGACGACGGATGGGTCGATGCGAATGCGATCCTCACCGTAGCCGCTTTGTGCGACCATGGTTCTTATCTGCTCCAGCTCTGCAAGACCCTCGACAAACGAGGCATTCGTTATGCCGAGATGTTCGAGTTTCCTTTCCTCGACAAGATTGCTGAGCCCCGGGGTGATAGATCCCAGTGTCTGGACAATTTGTTCGGGATCATGCTGCGCCATGACCGTGAAATAGCTGATCACAACATCGATTTGCGCGTTACCCAGCCCGGCGCCCTTGGTAAAATCACCGCTCTCGTCCTTGCGCCCGGCGCCCAAAAGCAGGCGCACGCCCTCGACGCCCAGCTTGTCCAGCTTGTCGATCGCCCGCAGCACCTGCAGCCGGCGGCCAGCGTTCTCGTCGCCGCCGAGGCCGATCGCCTCGAGCACGCCGTCGAGCACCTTGCGATTGTTGACGCGGACGACGTAGTCGCCGCGCTTGATGCCGAGCGCCTCCATCACGTCGGCCATCATCATCGCCATCTCGGCATCGGCCGCGACACCCGGCGTGCCTACCGTGTCGGCGTCGAACTGCATGAACTGGCGGAAGCGGCCGGGACCGGGCTTCTCGTTGCGGAACACCCAGCCGGAGCGATAGCTGCGATAGGGTTTCGGCAGGCGCTCGAAATTCTCGGCGACAAAGCGCGCCATCGGCGCGGTCAGGTCGTAGCGCAGCGACAGCCATTGATCGTCGTCGTCCTGGAACGAGAACACGCCCTCGTTCGGCCGGTCCTGGTCGGGCAGGAACTTGCCGAGCGCATCGGTGTATTCGATCAGCGGCTGGTCGACCGGCTCGAAACCGTAGAGCTCAAAGACCGAGCGGATCGTCGCCATCATCTTCTCGACGGTGCGCAGATCGTCGGCGCCGCGGTCGACAAAGCCGCGCGGCAGCCGCGCTTTCATCTTTTCGGATTTGTCGGCCATGGGATGGGTACTTTGCTATGTAAACGGTGACTTATTTCGGGTCGGCGTGTCCTACCGATGCAGCCCGGAGAAGGCAAGGGTTTGCGGCTTTTCCGCGATGTCGCGGGACCAGTTGGTTCGCAAATGTCGCGCCGCCCCTCATCCGCCTGCCGGCACCTTCTCCCCGTATAGTGACGGGGAGAAGGGGAGTTGTCGCAGCCTCGCCGCTACTTGTGCAACGCTGTGATTGGCGAAACCACCGGCGGAGGCGTCCTTTCTCCCCGTCACTATACGGGGAGAAATGCCCGGCAGGGCAATGAGGGGCAGCGCAAAGCCATCAGGCAGGGCGATCGAAACAAACCGCGTCACAAATGAAACAATTGTGCCATGCGCGCGGCATCGTGCCGACACAATCCGGGCCGATAAGCGCGCCGAAACAAGGGGTTCGGGGCCATGGCCACGCTACAGAAGTTCGACATCATCGATAGCCGGGCACGCGACGCCTCGGTCCGGCTGCGGCCGGCCGATGGTTATGCCCCGAATACGAAGCAAATCGCCGGACCGTTCGAGGTCGCGGCGCAACAGCGCAGTGGACCGACCATGCGCGACGTGCTGATGACCGGACTGCTGGTGATCTATCCGGTGTTCGCCGCGCTGGCGGCCATCCTTGCCGGGTTTTTCCTGGCCGGCGCCGGCGGCGCCTGAGCCGCTATTTCGGCCGCTTGAACGCTTTCCGTTCCGCCTCGACCGGCTCGCGGCAGACGCAGCCCTCGAGATGGTCGTTGACCAGCCCCATCGCCTGCATGAAGGCGTAGACGGTGGTCGGGCCGACAAAGCTCCAGCCGCGCTTCTTCAGCTCTTTCGAAATGCGGACCGAGACGGCCGTCGTCGGATTGGCGCGCAAATGCGCGAGGTCGACGATCTCGGGCCGCTCGTGCGGGCCGGGCTCGAACTTCCAGAACCAGGCGGCCAGCGAGCCGGCCTCGTCGATGAGTTCGCGGGCGCGCTTGGCGTTGTTGATGGTCGAGACGATCTTGCCGCGATGGCGGATGATGCCGGCATTGCCGAGCAGGCGATCGACATCGGCGTCGGTGAAGGCGGCGATCTTGTCGACATCGAAGCCGGCAAACGCCTCGCGGAAATTGTCGCGCTTGCGCAATATGGTCAGCCAGGACAGGCCCGACTGAAAACCTTCGAGGCAGATCTTCTCGAACAGGCGGCGGTCGTCGGCGACCGGCCGGCCCCATTCGTGGTCGTGGTAGTGCAGATAATCCGGCAGGTTGCCGTGCCAGAAGCAGCGGGCGATGCCGTCGGGACCGGCAAGCAGACCTGTCTTTTCATCCATGGCGGAATTCCGTTCGTGTCTTGGCGTTAACGCGTTTTGACGCGGCCTTTACCGCGGCTTTACCAGATTCCTGAACCGGGCGGTAACCACACCAAAAGCTTTACTGACAGATCGGCATTTTACACATTCCGATTCATGTTTCGGTTGCCGCTTCGCGCCCAATGTCGGCGAAATCGGGGAGGCTTTGCACCCCGGCATGTTCGACGATCAAGGTGCGTTGCGATGAAGACATTCTTGTTCCCACTGTTCGGCGCCGCGGCCGTACTTGCTGCCGGCGCCGCCAATGCCAACGACCGCTATGCGGAGAGGCCGCCGGTGGTGGTCAGCCCGGATCTTTCGGCACCCTGGGTGCTGCAGCTCGGCCATGCCCCGGGCATCGTGCGGCAGAGCCGGCAAGAGGCGCAGCCGCAACGGCGCTACCGGCGGCTGGCCGAACCCGATCAGCTGCGCACCGCAGCGGTGCAGGCGCCGGCCAAGCGCATGGTGATGCGGCCGCAGATCGACCCGATCTATCTGCCGCAGGAAGTCGCCTATGACGGCCCGCAGAAGCCGGGCACGATCGTCATCGATACGCGAGAGAATTTCCTCTATCTGGTCGGGAAGAACGGTAAGGCGCGGCGTTATGGCGTCGGCACCGGCAAGCCGGGCTTCGAATGGTCCGGCACCCACAAGATCACCAACAAGCGCGTCTGGCCGGATTGGCGGCCGCCGGCGGTGATGATCGCCCGCGAAGCCGCCAAGGGCCGTTATCTGCCGACCTATCTCGCCGGCGGCATGGAAAACCCGCTCGGCGCACGCGCGCTCTATCTCGGCTCGACTGAGTACCGTATCCACGGCACCAATCAGCCCTGGACGATCGGCGGCGCGGTGTCGTCGGGCTGCATCCGCATGCGCAACGAGGACGTGGTCGACCTTTACGAGCGGGTCAATGTTGGCACGACGGTTGTAGTCATGTAATCTGCGGTTGACCTCATCGATGATTCTGCTCAGAAGCCTCGGGAGCATTGAATAACGGGGGACGGGCCGTGTGGGGATGCGGCCAGTCACGAAAGGGCAGCGCGGCAAGCCGTGCTGCCCTTTTTGTTTCCGCCAGCAGGAATTGACGGGAAGATTTTGCCGGCACGTCGCGCGACCGGCATGGCGGTTCGCTTTTCGCGCTGCCTTTTCGCGGTTGCTTTGCTATGTGGCGGCTAAAATCCAGATAAAGGCCCCATCCCGATGTCCCTTTCCGACGACAGCCGCTATCTCAGAGGCGGCCCGGTTGCTCAACGCATCATCGCCGGCGTGCGCGAGGACGCGGCGATCGCCACCGCCGAAGGCTTTCCGCCCAAGCTGGTGTCGGTCACCGTCGGCGATACCGCCGCGGTCGATGTCTATGTCCGCAACCAGCGCGCCAAGGCCGGGTTGGCCGGCATCGGCTTCGAGGAAAGGCGCTTTCGCGCCGACATCACCGCCGGCGAGCTGGAAGCGGCAATCCACGGGCTTAACGCCGACCCGCGCGTCACCGGCATCATCATCCAGCGGCCGGTGCCGGTGCACATTCCGATCAAGACGCTGCAGGCGGCGGTGCATCCGCTCAAGGATGTCGAGGGCATGCATCCGGCCTCGATCGGCAACATCGTCTACAACCAGCTCGACCTGGCGCCCTGCACCGCCGCCGCTTCGGTCGAACTGCTCAGGGAAACCGGCCTCGACCTCAAGGGGCTCGAGGTGGTGGTCGTCGGCCATTCCGAGATCGTCGGCAAGCCGATCGCGTTCCTCTTGATGAGCGAAGGCGCGACGGTGACCGTCTGTCACCACATGACGCGTTCGGTGGCGGCACACGCACGCCGCGCCGACGCACTGTTCGTCGCGGTCGGCAAACCGCGGCTGATCAAGGCCGACATGGTCAAGCCGGGCGCCGCCGTCATCGATATCGGCATCAATTCGGAAATCGGGCCGGACGGCGAGAGCCGCATCGTCGGCGACGTCGATGCCGAGAGCGTCAGGCATGTCGCGTCGTGGATCACGCCGGTGCCGGGCGGCGTCGGCCCGATCACGGTGGCGATCCTGCTGCGCAACACGATGGTGGCCCTCAGCCGGCAGCGTGCCCGCTATCAGGCAACCTACGGCACGGCAGACCGGCTGGCGGCGGAGTAGGCGCCTTCGTCACGTGTATTGCGGCACATGGCAGGTGATCCGGGACTCGTCATCCCAGAAGACGTAGAGCACGCCGCCGCTGCCCCAGAAGAAACCGGCGAGTGAATCGAACTGAAGAAGAAATTTCATTTCCCGGTCCGTTCCGGGAACGACTGGAAACTGCGGTCCCTGAATCCATGACGGCAGCCCACCAAGCCGAAACAGGTTTTGCCTTGAATTGCTTATCCCGTACGACTGCCTGAGCCACCGTTCAGGGGTCGGTGCCAACCGAACAGTTCTTTTCTCGGCGGCCTTTGCAAGCCTCTCAATGTAGGGCGAATGCAGAGGCGCGATCGGCGTCGGCACACCGGCAGCGTCGTGGGAATAATAGGTCGGTTCGAGAGAATTCGCACAGGTCTCGATACGGAGTCTGGGAAGAGGCATCGTCAGCTCATTCCCAAGATCGTCCAGCGTAATCAGATGTATCAGTCGCTCTCGACAGGTCGGGCACACTGCCGATCCTTCGCCGCCGACCGTAAGTGGCCTGCCAGTCGCCGGCAGATGCCAGGTAGGATGATTGCGATGCGTCGGAAAAGACATGTCGCTCGGAGCGCCTTCCTCAAAGCTGAAATGATGACATGCCGGGGACGAACGAGGATCATCATGCGTCAGCCAGTCTGCGAAATCGGGAATGTCGCCCAAGGTACTGTCTGGAAACAATTCCGGCGCCTGCAAGGCGACGTGAGCCAGCAGATCCTCCACGTCTATTCCGCGTTTCACTTCCTCTTGCAGGAAAAATGCCAGACGAGCCAAATGCGCGTCGTCGAGAAACGAAACGGCGTCGATAATCAGATTGTCTTGCTGGACGTCGGCTTGTACCGCTGCCCTTATGAGCGCAAACAGGAATTCGGACCCATCCTTGAGATGACGAGCGATGATTGTCTGGCATTCGCCATAGCTGGCCTGGAACGTCGCCGGCGATCTGTCCGACAGCAGCCGAACGACGGTTCCAATCTCTTCTGACTTTGGGTTGGGCATCTCGGCAGTCTCATCGGCGGGTGCGCAGCAATCAAACCAATTTTGGCGGCTCGCCGCCATAGGCCCAGTCCAGCAGCTTTATCGTATGCACCACCGGCAGCTTGGCGGCGGAAGCGATCTGGGTGATGCAGCCGATATTGCCGGTGGCGACGATTTCAGCACCGGTCGCCTCGATATTCCTGAGCTTGCGGTCGCGCAACGTCGCCGAAATCTCGGGCTGCAGGATGTTGTAGGTGCCGGCCGAACCGCAGCAAAGATGCCCTTCGCGCGGCTCGCGCACGACGAAGCCGGCACGGACCAGAAGCTCCTTCGGCTGGCGGGTGATCTTCTGGCCGTGCTGCATCGAGCAGGCTGAGTGATAGGCGACGATGGTGCCCGGCTTGCGGACCGGCTCGGGCAGGTCGAGGCTTGCCAGATATTCGGTGATGTCCCTGGCCAGCGCCGAGACCCGCGCAGCCTTGTCGGCATAGGCCGGATCGAGGCGCAGCATGAAGCCGTAATCCTTGATGGTGGTGCCGCACCCGGATGCGGTGATGACGATGGCGTCGAGTCCGCCCTGCTCGATGGCGCGCGTCCAGGCGTCGACGTTCCGTCGGGCCGACGCCAAGGCAGCGTCCTCGCGCCCCATATGATGCACCAGCGCGCCGCAGCAGCCCTCGCCCGCGGCCACCACGACCTCAACGCCAAGCCGGGTCAGCAGCGAAATCGTCGTGTCGTTGATGCCGGGATCGAGCACGGATTGCGCGCAGCCGGTGAGGATGGCGACACGGCCATTTTTCTTCGCGCCCTGCCCGGCATGGACGCCCGGCGAGGCCATCGGCGAGACTGCCGGGACCGACGCCGGGGCCAGCTTCAACATCGCGCCCAAAGGCTTCAATGCCTGGATTTTCTCAAACAGGCCGGCGAATGGCTGGCCGAGCTTCGCCAGCTTGAGCGCCGCGCGGAAACGCGAGGGGTAGGGCAGCACGAAGGCCAGCATGGCGCGTGTCAGGCGATCGGCCAGCGGACGCTTGTAGGTTTGCTCGATATGGACGCGGGCGTGGTCGACCAGATGCATGTAGTTGACGCCCGACGGGCAGGTGGTCATGCAGGCGAGGCAGGACAGGCAGCGGTCGATATGGGTGACGATCTGCTTGTCGGCCGGCCGTCCGTTTTCCAGCATGTCCTTGATCAGATAAATCCGGCCGCGCGGCGAATCCAGTTCGTTGCCGAGCGTCACATAGGTCGGGCAGGTGGCGGTGCAGAAGCCGCAATGCACACATTTGCGCAGGATCTTCTCCGATTCCGCGACATGCGGATCGGCGAGCTGGGCAGCTGAGAAATTGGTCTGCACGTAAACGAATCCCTACCGTTTGAGCATGATCTTTTCCCAAAACCGGTACCCAGTTTTGGGGATCATGCTCATAATCCCAGAAACCAGCTTTCCGGGTTCTTGACCGCCTCGCCGCGCTGCAGCGCCTGCAGGCCGAGAATGCAGCGGGCGATGAACCAGACGGCAACGGCAACCATCAGCACGACACCGATGACCACGATCATCAGCAGCGCCGAGATCAGTGCATAGAGCAGGCCGATCCAGAAGGTGCGGATCAGGAATGTGTAGTGGCCTTCGACGAAGCCGCCGGCCTTGCCGCGATTGATATAGGCCAGGACGATGCCGACAATGCCGCTGACGCCGATGGCCAGGCCGGCGAGATAGAGGATGTAGATGACCAGCGCGTTGGTCGGGCCGGGCTCCAGCCAGCGGTCGGTCTGGCGTGACGTACCGTTTTGGCCTGGATCGCTCATTGTGCTCCTCCCTCGGTTGCCGGCGCGAGAGTAGCAGAGCTTGCGCCCGGCGCCATACGGCCGGGATTGAGGATATTCTTCGGGTCGAATTCGGCCTTCAGCCGCGCCGACAGTGCTGCCAGTTGCGGCGCTTGCGGTTCGAACACCGGTACGGCGGCGCGGTGCGAAGGGGTTGCGCGCACCAGCGTCGCATGGCCGCCGCCGTGTTTTCTGATCAGGCTGCGCAACAGGCCTGCCTCGGGATCGTCCTGCTGCATGCGCAGCCAGATCAGCCCGCCCTGCCAATCATAGAAGGCATCGACCGGGGCCTGCATGCGCAGCGCCAGCACCATCTGGTGGCCCCGCGACGGCGCCATCGAGACGCGCCACACCGGCCTTTCGCTGCCATCGGCGAACGGCGCGCAGTCGCGGACATTGCGCCAGACCGAGTACGAGACCGAACCGGAAATCTCCTGCAGCGGCCCAGCGTTTTTCAGCAGGTCTTTCAGCGCGGCAATGCGGTAAGCGACCGACGGGCCGAAGCCCTCGATGCGCAGCAGCGTCGCGGCATCGCTGCCGAGACTGCCGCCGGCGACCCTGGCTGCGACCCGTTCGGGAAGATGGGCAGCGCTCGACACTTCGGCGCTGGAACCCAGCGCCAGCGCCATGGCGGCGGCGGCGTGATCGTCGAGCAGGCCGCGGATGGCAAGCGTGACTTCGGTCTCGGCAGCAGGCAGCACCTTGAAGGTGACGTCGGTGAGCACCGCCAGCGTGCCCCAGCTGTTGGCCATCAGCTTGGACAGATCATAGCCGGTGACGTTCTTGACGACGCGGCCGCCGGACTTGAAGGCCTCGCCGCGCCCGGAAACGGCCGCTATGCCAAGGATATGGTCGCGCGCAGCACCCACCTTCAGCCGGCGCGGGCCGGAAAGGTTCGCGGCGAGTGCGCCGCCGATCGTGCCTCGCGCTGGCTCACCGCCGAGCAGCGGGCCGTAATCCATCGGTTCGAAGGCAAGTTGCTGGCCGTTTTCGGCAAGCAGGCTTTCGATTTCGGCCAGCGGCGTGCCGGCTTTTGCCGACAGCACCAGTTCGGCCGGCTCGTAAAGCATGACGCCGGAGAGTTTGGAAAGGTCGAGCGTATGCTCGCTCTGCTGCGGCCGGCCGATACCGCGCTTGGAGCCGTGGCCGAGGATTTCGAGCGGCGAGTCTTCGGCGGCTGCCCAAGCGACGGTGGATAGGGTTTCCGCGGCTGTTGACGGGGTGAAGGTGGTCATGGGACGGACGCGGCATTTGCAAATGCGGGAACGTCGTGTTCCTTCGCGCCCCCCTCTGTCTTGCCGGACATCTCCCCCTCAAGGGGGGAGATCGGATGCTGCGTCGGGCTTCGCCAATCTCCAGTGTTAACGGGAGGGCGAGGCGCCGAAGCTGCCAATCTCCCCCCTTGAGGGGGAGAAGTCCGGCAGGACAGAGGGGGGTGTTCAAGCGCTAACATACGCGCTCAAAACCTCGGAATGTCCGGAAACGCCACTTTCCCGCGATGCACGTGCATCCGCCCGAGCTCGGCGCATCGCCTCAATTGCGGGAAGACCTTGCCGGGATTCAAAAGATGGTTGGGGTCGAAGGCGCATTTGACGCGCATCTGCTGGTCGAGGTCGATCTGGTTGAACATTTCCGGCATCAGGTCGCGCTTCTCGATGCCGACCCCGTGCTCTCCGGTCAGCACGCCACCGACCTTGACGCAGAGCCGCAATATGTCAGCGCCGAAACTCTCCGCCTTGTCGAGTTCGCCCGGCACGTTGGCGTCATAGAGGATGAGCGGGTGCAGATTGCCGTCGCCGGCGTGGAAGACATTGGCGACGCCGAGCCCGTATTTCTGCGACAGTTCGCGCATGCCGGCGAGCACGCGCGGCAGTTCCTTGCGCGGGATGGTGCCGTCCATGCAGTAGTAGTCGGGCGAGATGCGGCCGACCGCCGGGAACGCCGCCTTGCGGCCGGCCCAGAAGCTCAGCCGCTCCTGTTCCGACTGCGACGTGCGGCATGTGGTCGAGCCGTTCCTAAAAGCAATGGCTTCGACCAGGCCGATCAGATGGTCGACCTCGACACCCGGCCCGTCCAGCTCGACGATCAGCAGCGCCTCGACATCGAGCGGATAGCCGGCCTGGACGAAATCCTCGGCGGCGTGGATGGCCGGACGGTCCATCATCTCCATGCCGCCCGGAATGATGCCGGCGCCGATGATGTCGGCAACGCATTGGCCGGCCTGCTCGCTGGTCGGGAAACCGATCAGCAGGGCACGCGCCGTCTCCGGCTTCTTCAGGATGCGTACGGTGACCTCGGTTACGACGCCGAGCAGTCCTTCGGAGCCGGTCATGACGCCGAGCAGGTCGTAGCCTTCCGCGTCGAGATGGCTGCCGCCGAGGCGCACCACCTCGCCATTCATCAGCACCATCTCGATGCCGAGCACATTGTTGGCGGTGAGACCGTATTTCAGGCAGTGCACGCCGCCGGAATTTTCCGCGACATTGCCGCCGATCGAGCAGGCGATCTGGGAGGATGGATCGGGGGCGTAATAGAAGCCCTCCTGCTCGACGGCGGTGGTGATGCCGAGATTGGTGACGCCGGGCTGGGCGACGACGACGCGGTTCTGAAAATCGATCTCGAGGATGCGGTTGAAGCGGCTCATCACCAGCAGCACCGCGTCTTCGAGCGGCAGCGCACCGCCGGAGAGCGAGGTGCCGGAGCCGCGCGGCACGACGCGGATGTTGCGGTCGCTGCAATATTTCAGCACCCGCGAGACCTGGGCCACGGTTTGCGGCAGTACAACGACGAGCGGCAATTGCCGGTATGCGGTGAGCCCGTCGCTCTCGAAGGCGCGCATGGCATTGGCGGCGTCGACGACGCCCTCGCCCGGCACCATGATGCGCATATCGGCGACGATCTCGTCGCGCCGGCGCATCGTGGCGTCGTCTGGTTTCGGCATGGCAAGGCCGGACATCGACAGCCTCCTTCGATCGACTGGTAAAAATCTTTTACCAGCGACGGTGGTCGCTTGCAAATGCCGCTTTGGCCGGGATGAGAGGCCTATGGCCGAGACAGCCTTCCGCAGCGGCAATCTGCCGCTGCGCCCCACACTACTCGCCCGGCTGCTTGCCTGGTTCGGAGTGCATGCGGCGGACGCGGCGCACGCCCCACCAGACGAGCACGACCGCGAGCGGCACCGAGGCGGCGGTGACCATTTCCGGCGCGAAGGCATGGCCGAAGATCGAGGCGCCCTTGGCGACGTAGCCGATGAGGCCGACGACATAGTAGGAAACCGCGGCGACCGAGAGCCCCTCCACCGTCTGCTGCAGCCGCAATTGCAGGCGGGCGCGATTGTTCATCGATGCCAAAAGATCGCGGTTCTGCTTCTCGACCTCGACGTCGACCCAGGTGCGCAGCAGTGTGGTGGCACGGGTGAGCTTCGTCGACAGGTTGGCCTGACGCTCCTCGACCGAACGGCAGGTACGCATCGCCGGCGCCACGCGGCGCTGCAGAAAACCGCCCCAGGTGTCGTAGCCGGGCACCGCTTCTTCGTCGAGCGCCTCCAGCCGTTCGCGCACGATGCCGTCATAGGCGCGGCTGGCGCCGAAGCGGTAGAGGCTGGAGGCGGCATCGGCCTCCAGCTCGGCGGCCAGTTCGGTCAAGTCGGCAAGCAGCGTCTGGCTGTCGCGGGTCTCGGCGACCTTCATTTCCAACGTGGTCTGGGCCAGCCTGTCTTCGATGCGGCGGGCGCGACCGGACAGCGTCAGGGCCAGCGGCAGCCCAAGCATGGCCAGCGTGCGGTAGGTCTCGATGTCGATCAGCCGCTGCGACAGTGCCCCGGTGCGCGCCGGGGTCAGGCCGCGGTCGAGCACCAGCATGCGGGTCAAGCCGTCGCCATCCTGACGGAAATCGGTGACGATGGCCGCGTTGCCGCGCTCGACCAGCGAATAGCACAGGCTGGTCGGGTCGAAGCCGGCGATCAGTTTTTCGTTCGCCGGCGTCCATTTGCGGATCTCCAGCCTGATGCCGGAAATCACCGTGCCCGGCGGCGAAAACCCGTTGCCGAAGGGTGTGTCTTCTTGCCCCCTGCCGTTTTCGGCGAGCGGGCCTTCCCAGAGATAGGTCGAGAATTCCGTGTGGCGTTCCCAGCGCAGCGAGCCCTTGCCCCATTTCATCGCGTGGTGGCGGGCGTGAGGGTCGGGCGCGGCGATGCCGAGGCGTCGCGACAATTCGGAAAGCACGGCCTGATCGATCCCGGATCCAGCTTCGGTCATGAAGGAAAGCTGCACCAGCACGCGCGGCTTTTCGACCAGCGGCTGCGGCCGGGCGTGGACCTCGCCGAGCGCGCCCGGCCGACCTTCATGCGCCGGAAAGCCCATGACGGTGCCGCCCACGGCTTTGGCGCGCAGCTGGAATTCGAGGTTGGAAGGGTCGGCGTCTGGCACGGCTGGTCCCCCGGGCTTCTGTGAGCCCTTTGGCAATGATGTCCCTCTAGAGGCAATCGTCAGGGGACGCAAACGCCCAATTTAGCTGAAGATGATATGGCGCCGCGGCTGTGAAACGGACCCGGCCCCCGGCGAATTGGATAAATAATTTGACCAGTTGGCGACGCCGGCTTTATCTTGCGCGACATCGGTTCAACCCCCAGGCATCCCGTTTGAGCGACATTTTCTCCCGGATCGAGCATTCGCGCACCGCCGACGAGGTGGTGCAGCAGATCGAGAGTCTGATCCTCGAAGGCGTCCTGCGCACCGGCGACCGGCTGCCGGGCGAGCGCGAACTGGCGCGCCAGTTCGAGGTGTCGCGGCCGATCCTGCGCGATGCCTTGAAAGCCTTGGAAGGGCACGGGCTGTTGACGACACGGCCAGGCGGCGGCACCCATGTCGCCGATGTCATCGGCCAGCTGTTCACCAAGCCGGTGACCGACCTGATCTCGATGCATCGCAAGGCGGTGACCGACTATCTGGAGTACCGCCGCGAGATCGAGGCGGTGGCGGCGGAATATGCGGCGCGGCGTGCCACATCGGACGATCTGGCGCTGCTCGACCGCATCATGGCACGTATGGACGAGGCGCACCGGACCGGCAATTTCGACGACGAGGCGGAAATCGACATCGAGTTCCATCACGCGATCTGCGAATGCGCGCACAACATCATCCTGCTGCACACACTGCGCTCCTGTTATCGGCTGCTGTCGGAAGGCGTGTTCCAGAACCGGCGGCTGGTGTTCAACGTGCCGGGCGCGCGCGAGGCGCTGCTTTCGCAGCACCGGGCGATCTACACCGCGGTCAAGGCCGGCGATCCGGCTGCGGCGCGGCAGGCGGCGATGGACCACATCTCGTACGTCGAACGGTCGATGGCCGAGGCCGAGCGCAGCGGCGACTGGCAGCGCGTATCGCGGCTGAGGCTCAGGCAGCGCTCCGAGCCCGGTGGCGGTGAGCCGGCAAGAAAACAGCCGTAGGCACCGCCCAGAAAATTCAACGACGAAGCAGCGAAGAACCAGCGGAAAAAAGATCCATGAGCAGCATTCTCACCATCGCCGACCTCAAGGACCTGGCGCGCCGCCGCGTGCCGAAGATGTTCTTCGACTATGCCGATTCCGGCGCCTGGACCGAAAGCACCTACCGGGCCAACGAGGAAGATTTCCAGAAGATCAAGTTCCGCCAGCGCGTGCTGGTCGACATGGACAACCGCTCGCTGGAATCGACCATGATCGGCGAGAAGGTGACGATGCCGGTGGCGCTGGCGCCGACCGGCATGACCGGCATGCAGCATCCGGACGGCGAGATGCTGGCGGCCCAGGCGGCGGAAGAATTCGGTGTGCCGTTCACGCTGTCGACAATGAGCATCTGCTCGATCGAGGATGTCGCGTCGGTGACCAGGAAGCCGTTCTGGTTCCAGCTCTATGTGCTGCGCGACAAGGATTTCGTCTTCGATTTGATCGACCGCGCAAAGGCGGCGAAATGTTCGGCGCTGGTGCTGACGCTCGACCTGCAGATCCTCGGTCAGCGCCACAAGGATATCCGCAACGGGCTTTCGGCGCCGCCGCGGATGACGCCGAAGCACCTGTGGCAGATGGCGACCAGGCCGCGCTGGTGCGTCGGCATGGCCGGGACCAAGCGCCGGAGCTTCCGCAACATCGTCGGCCATGCCAAGGGCGTCGGCGACCTCGCCTCGCTGTCGTCGTGGACGAAGGAGCAGTTCGATCCGCATCTGTCGTGGAAGGACGTCGCCTGGATCAAGGAGCGCTGGGGCGGCAAGCTGATCCTGAAAGGCATACTCGACAGGGAGGATGCGCTGATGGCGGCCAGGACAGGCGCCGACGCGATCATCGTTTCCAACCATGGCGGCCGCCAGCTCGACGGCGCCTCGTCGTCGATCATGGCGCTCGAAGAGATCGCCGACGCCGTGGGCGACGCGATCGAGGTGCATATGGACGGCGGCATCCGTTCCGGCCAGGACGTGCTCAAGGCACTGTGCCTCGGCGCCAAGGGCACCTATATCGGCCGGCCTTTCCTGTACGGCCTCGGCGCACTCGGCAAGGAAGGGGTTACCAAGGCGCTGGAAATCATCCGCAAGGAGATGGACATAACGCTGGCTCTGTGCGGAAAGCGCCTGGTCACCGACATGGGCAAGGATCAGCTTCGGCGCTAAAGTCCCGTGACGGCATGACCACGGAGGCGACGCAGGCATTGACGGAGCCCGGCATCAGTTTCTACGAGGCGCGCGGACCGCAAGGCATGCGCCTTTACGCGATCGGCGATGTGCACGGCCGGCTCGATTTGCTGACAGCCATGCACCGGCGGATCGAGGCGGAGCTCGGTCAAAGGCCGTCGGCCGATTGGCGCGTGATCCATCTCGGCGACTATGTCGATCGCGGCCCGGACTCCAGGGGCGTCATCGATTTCCTGATCGACGCGCAAAGACGCGATCCGCGTCACCTGATGCTCGCCGGAAATCATGATCTCGGCTTTCTCGATTTTCTCGATGTCCCCGATCCGGACGGGCTGTTCATGCGCTATGGCGGCATCCAGACGGCGCTATCCTATGGCGTGTCGCTCGGTGGGAGCAGCGCCTGGTTTGGCCGCGCCGATGCGGCACTGCGGCAAGGGCACGCCGCACTGGTCGAGGCGGTGCCGCAGAACCATGTCGAGTTCCTGCGCTCGCTGCCCTTCTCAGTGACGTTCGGCGACTTCTTCTTCTGCCATGCCGGCATCCGGCCCGGCGTTGCGCTGGAAAGCCAGAGCCGGCAGGACCTGATCTGGATCCGCGAGGTCTTCCACGACCACACCGGCCTTCATCCGAAGATCGTGGTGCACGGTCATACGCCGGTGCCCAAGGCCGAAATCACCGGCAACCGCGTCAATGTCGACACCCTCGCCTGGCAGTCGGGACACCTCACCGCGCTCGTGGTGGACGGCGCGGACAAGCATGTCCTGACAGTGACGGGTGAGCGGGCGTAGGAAACGCGTCGGATTATGAGCAGAGAGGCTAGCGAAGCGCGGCGGTGACGCCGTAGCCGTCAACGGCATTGTGGTCGTTGGCTGCGTCGGCGGAATAAATGCCGAGGCCGCACAAGACGATAGCCGACAACATGACAAAGGACAAAAAGGCTGCTTTCACGGACGTCATCTCTTGTTGAGCTTCCTGCATCTATGCACGAGCGGGTTACCAATGCGTTGAAACGCAAAATACGTCGCAAATGTCGGACGGTTTCGCGCTTCTAGGCATGTTCTGTATCGGCGGTGTGTCGCGCGGGTCACAGGAAAGGTTCATCGCGGTTGCACGCAAGATGCAGAGCGCGCGCCTTTTAGGCTGGCGGACAGACACAGGCCAAGGATGAAACGCGTTATCCCCGGCGGATTTGCCGCCGCGTGCCAAATATGCAACGTCGCCAAATACGTTGACTATATGGGCCGTCAGATCGTCGCCACCCAGGCGCGGGCGATGGCCAGGCCGGCGGCATCGGCTTGCGGTCCGTTGCGGGCCATTTCGTCGTCGAGCCGGACGGCCCAATCCGGATGGCGTTCGGCGATCAGCGGTGCGAAGGACGTGCTCCAGTCGCGAACCATCGGCCGGTCGGCCTCGAAATGAAACTGGAAGCCGTAGACGGCGCGGCCGATGCGGAACGCCTGGTTCTCGGCGACGGCGTTGCCGGCCAGTCGCACGGCAGTCTCGGGCAAGACAAAGGTGTCGTCGTGCCATTCGAAGATCGGGAATTTTTCAGGCAAGGCGGCGAGCACCGGATCGGCCTGCGCCGCCGCGGTGAGCGCGACCTCGTGCCAGCCGAACTCCGACGCGCCGCCGATCTGGTTCTCGCCGCCAAAGGCGCGCGCGACCAACTGGCTGCCGAGGCAGATACCAAGCACCGCGCGATCCCTCTCGGCAAAGTCGCGCGTCAGGTCGAGCAGGCCCGGAAAATAAGGACAGAGCTCGTCGTCCAGCGCATTCTGGGCGCCGCCGAGCACCACCATGGCGTCATGCCCGCCGCTATCTTGCGGCAGCGCGTCGCCGCGGTAGGGACGGCGCAGGTCGATAGCGGCGCCCGCCTCGACAAGGGCCGCGCCGATCTGGCCAAGGCCCTCATTGTCGAAGTTCTGGACAACCAAGACCCGCATCGAAACCTGCTGACATGCAATTGATGCAACGAGCGATATCATGGCACCAGCATTGCAGCCAACAGGGAACGCCTATGCCACTGCAAAACCGGGTCGACCCGTTCGGCGCCATCCATGCCGTGCCGGAGCGCGGCCTGTTCATGGGCAATCGCGGCATCATTCACGACCCCGAGACGAGAACGCTGTTGAAGAAGCGCTGGGCGCTGCAAGCCTGGATCATCTGCGTTTGCGAATTCGGCAACGTGCGGCGCGAGCCGATGGGGCGCAACCGGGCTGGCGGCAAGGCCGGCTGGACCGAGCTGTTTTTCCTCGACGAGGTGACGGCGCTTGCCGCCGGCCACCGTCCCTGCTTCTTCTGCCAGCGCGAGCGGGCCAGGGATTTTGTCCGGCATTTCGGCGACGCCTTCGGCATTGCCGAGCCACGTGCGCCGCAGCTCGACAAGCGCCTGCACAAGGAGCGCCTGGCATCGGGCGGGCGGGCGACGAGACTGGAAGCGGAAGCGCTTGCGGACTTGCCGGACGGCACGATGATCTCGTCAGCAAACAGGGCGTACGCCCTGTTTGACGGCGCCGCGCTGCCCTGGAGTTTCGGCGGTTATGGCGAACCGGTGGGGTTCGGCGGTTTTACCGACGGTCCAATCGGCATGCTCACGCCGGCGACAACTGTTTCGGTGCTGCAGAAAGGCTACGAGCCTGTCTGGCATCCTTCCGCCGAGGCTTGACGCCGAGGGTGACGTTGCCGCATTCCTCGGCGATGCGCGCCAATTACAAGATGCAGCGGCTGTTCGTGCCGGACGGGCTTGGACCGGACATCGAGTTCGACGTCGGCCCGCAGCAGAGCCATTATCTCTCGCACGTGCTGCGGCTCGGCGAAGGCGCCGAAATTCTGGTCTTCAACGGGCGCGACGGCGAATGGTCGGCGGCGATCGCGGCGAAGTCGAAGAAGGCGTTGCGCCTGAAGTTGCTGGCATTGCAGCGGCCGCAGCCGCCGTTGCCCGATCTCGTCTATTGCTTCGCGCCACTGAAGCAAGGGCGGCTCGACTACCTCGTGCAAAAGGCGGTGGAGATGGGCGCCGGCATCCTGCAGCCGGTCATCACCCAGCATACACAAGTGGCAAAACCCGGCATCGAGCGCCTGCGCGCCAATGTCGTCGAGGCGGCCGAGCAATGCGGCATATTGGCGGTGCCGGAGCTGCGCGAAGCGGAAAAATTCGAACGCCTGCTGGCAGGCTGGGACCGGGAGCGGCGGCTGATCTTCTGCGACGAGGATGCATCGACCAACAATCCCCTGCCGGCATTGCAGGTGGTGCGGGAGAGAAAGCTCGGTCTGCTGGTCGGACCGGAGGGCGGCTTTTCCGACGAGGAACGCAAGATGCTGAGAGCGCTGCCTTTCGTTACCGCGATTCCGCTCGGGCCGCGCATCCTGCGAGCGGATACGGCGGCGGTGGCGGCACTGGCGCTGATCCAGGCGACAATCGGCGATTGGTGATCAATTCCAATTACCCGCTGGCTCAGGATTTTTCGCTTGATCGGCTACTGACATTTCGTCCATCTAGCGCCGGCAGTGGCCGCGCGTCCTTTCGGGCGCGCAAAGGACGCTGTAGCATTTGATTGGGCATCTGATCCCTTCCGAAAATCGAAGCCGATTTTCAGGGTCATGTGCGGAGGGCTATTATGGCGCGCGATACAACCGATTTCCGGCCGATCGAAAGCGTCGACGAACTCGTCGAGCACCTGGCCGAAGGCAACAAGCCGCGCGACAAATGGCGCATCGGCACCGAGCACGAGAAATTCCCGTTCTATGTCGACGGCAATGCGCCGGTGCCCTATGGCGGCGAGCGCGGCATCCGCGCCATCCTCGAAGGCATGCAGGACAAACTCGGCTGGGACCCGATCATGGATGCCGGCCGCATCATCGGCCTGGTCGAGCCGACCGGCCAGGGCGCGATCTCGCTGGAGCCCGGCGGCCAGTTCGAGCTGTCCGGCGCGCCGCTGGAGACGATCCACCAGACCTGCCGCGAAGGCAATGCGCATCTGGCGCAGGTGCGCGAGATCGCCGAACCGATGGGCATTCGTTTTCTCGGCCTTGGCGGCAGCCCGAAATGGTCGCTGGCCGAGACGCCGAAAATGCCGAAATCGCGCTACGAGATCATGACCCGCTACATGCCCAAGGTCGGCA
The DNA here is from genome assembly GCF_040318335.1 of Mesorhizobium sp. M1182. Taxonomy (NCBI): domain Bacteria; kingdom Pseudomonadati; phylum Pseudomonadota; class Alphaproteobacteria; order Hyphomicrobiales; family Phyllobacteriaceae; genus Mesorhizobium; species Mesorhizobium sp. M1182. The sequence continues at coordinate 69,477 of NZ_JAMYMD010000013.1, read as the reverse complement.
CCAAGGGTCTCGACATGATGTACCGGACCTGCACGATCCAGGTGAACCTCGACTTCGAAAGCGAAGCCGACATGCGCCGCAAGATGCAGGTGTCGCTGAAATTGCAGCCGCTGTCGACGGCGCTGTTTGCCAACTCGCCCTTCACCGAAAGCCGGCCGAACGGCTTGCAGAGCTGGCGCGGCGAGATCTGGCGCGACACCGACAATCAGCGCTCCGGCCTGCTCGAGTTCTGCTTCTCGCCCGATTTCGGCTTTGCCGACTATGTCGAATGGGCGCTCGACGTGCCGATGTATTTCGTCATCCGCGACGGCCAGTACCACGACATGACGCACATCACCTTCCGCCAGTTCATGGCGGGTGCTGCCCGTAACGACCTGCCGGACGGGCTGCCGACGATGGGCGACTGGGCGAACCATCTGTCGACGCTGTTCCCCGATGTGCGGCTGAAGCGCTTTCTCGAAATGCGCGGCGCCGATGGCGGGCCGTGGCGGCGCATCTGCGCGCTGCCGGCCTTCTGGGTCGGGCTGCTCTATGATGCGGCTGCGCTCGACGCGGCCGAGGCGCTGACCTCGAGCTGGAGCTATGACGAAGTGCTGGCAATGCGCAACGCGGTGCCGGAACAGGGCATTTCGGCGCCCTTCCGCAACACGACATTGCGCGAGATCGCCCGCGACGTGCTTGTCATCTCGCGCATGGGACTGAAGAACCGCGGCCGCAAGAACCGCGACGACTATGACGAGACCTCGTTCCTCAACACGCTGGACGAGGTCGTCGCGCGTGGCACCACCAGCGCCGAAGAGATGCTCTCGGCCTACCACACACGCTGGGGCGGCTCGATCGAGCCGGTGTTCATGGAATACGCATATTAACGCTTCGCTATCCGCTTGGCCGATGGTCCGGCAAATTCGCTTCAATCAGTGATGGAAACGAATTAGGCTTCTCCAACGAGGATTTTCCCGGAGGAGAAAACAATGCCTTCCTTGTTCGATATTCTGGCACAGGCCCAGAACGGCAACGGCATGCAGGCGCTGGCCCAGCAGTTCGGGCTTTCGCAGCAGCAGACGCAGGCGGCGGTCGCGGCGCTGCTGCCGGCCTTTTCGCAGGGGCTGAAGCGCAACACTTCCGACCCTTATGGGCTCGGCTCCTTCATGACGGCGATGGCCAGCGGCCAGCACGCCAAATATTTCGAGGATGCAAGCCGGGCCTTCTCGCCGCAGGGCCTCGATGAAGGCAACGGCATTCTCGGCCATTTGTTCGGCTCGAAGGACCTGTCGCGGGCCGTCGCCAACCAGGCCGCGCAGGCGAGCGGCGTCAGCCAGCAGGTGTTGCAGCAGATGCTGCCGGCAATCGCCTCGATGATGATGGGCGGGCTGTTCAAGCAGACCACCAACCAGCTAGGCGGGCAGATGCATGCGGCAGGCGGTGGCGGTAATCCGCTTGGCGAGCTCATCGAGCAGATGATGCGGCAGGCGGGCGGCGGCGGCCAGGCGCCGGCCCCTCAGCCTGCAGCCCCCACGGATAACCCGCTCGGCAAGGTGTTGCAGGACATGTTCGGCGGCGCACAGCAGCCGCAACAGACGCAGAGCCCTTACGGCGACAACCCGCTGGGCAAGGTGCTGCAGGACATGTTCGGCGGCGGGCAGCAGCCACAAAGCCAGCCGCAGCAGACACAGAACCCTTATGGTGACAATCCGCTCGGCAAGGTGCTGCAGGATATGTTCGGCGGCGGTGCACCACAGCCACAGCAGCCGCAGAACCAACCCCAGCAGACACAGAACCCTTATGCTGACAATCCGCTCGGCAAGGTGCTGCAGGACATGTTCGGCGGTGGCGCACAACAGTCTCAGCCGCGTCAGGCGCCGCAGCAGCCCCAGGCGCCGCAGCCGCAGGCCAATCCGAGCGGCAGGCCGAGAAATCCGTTTGACGACCTGTTCGGCAAGATGTTCGAGACAGGCGCCCAGCAGCGCGACGACTACCAGAAAGGCATGGAGTCGATCTTCGACCAGTTCAAGCAGGGCATGGGCCGGCGCTAGACCAGATACCGGCAACCAATCATCAGTGCCGCCCAAAAAAGAAAGCCCGGTCCTGGGAGGACCGGGCAGCGCGCAGGCTGGCCGGGGGGCATCCGGCAGGGAGTGGGGAGCCTGCGTAACTTGGTGGCGTCGTGCGGCAAAAAGGTTCAACGCGCCCGAACGGCGAAACCCACGCGATCACACGACCTTGCGGGCAATATCCCCGATCGTTTCGGCGCGCTCGACCGCGATGACGCGAAGCCTCTCTGTCGGATCGCGGCCAAAGGGTACACCGACAGCGACGTGCAGGTCGGCGCGGGTCAGGCCGATGTCGGCGAGCTCGGCATCCGACATCTCGCCGAGGCGATAAAAGGCGCGGCGGTTTTTCCAGGCGCGGTAAACATTGGCAGCGGCATTGGCCACGCGCGTCGCAACGGCCGGACGCGAGGTGATGCGCGAGGTCTCGGTGGCGAAATCAAACGTAGCCATGTCGGTCTCCTTCACATTCGAACGGGCGAAACCGGTCGATCGGGCGCTGGCGACAGCGGCCGTTCCGGCTTCGATTCATCTAAGATGATGCATGTCGTTGGCCCAAAACCGGTGACCACTTTTGGGCGACATGCATTAGCTCATATGGACAATCGGAATTTGCCATGGCCCGATTGATTAATCCAACGAATGTTTCTAATCTTTAGCATCAGCATCAATGATGGATTAGGCCAATGAAAGCGCCGCTCGATCTCGATCAGTTGCAGACCTTCATCTCGATTGTCGACACCGGCAGCTTTACCCGCGCGGCGGAAGCGGTGCATCGGACCCAGTCTGCGGTGTCGATGCAGATGCGGCGGCTGGAGGAACGGATCGGCAAGCCGCTGTTCGAAAAAGACGGCCGCACCAACAGGCTGACCGAGGAAGGCGACAGACTGCTCTCCTACGCAAGGCGGCTGCTCTATCTCAACAAGGAAACACTGGCCGCCTTCGACGACCGCCGGCTCGAAGGCACCATCCGCATCGGCACGCCGGACGATTATGCCGATCGCTTCCTGCCAGAGATCATGGCGCGGTTTGCCCGTTCCAACCCGCATGTCGAACTGACCGTTATCTGCGAACCGACGCCGGGACTGGTCGAACACATCAAGCGCGGCAATCTCGACCTGGCGCTGGTGACGCACAACGACGCGCGCGGCCAGTCGGAAGTGGTGCGGCGCGAACCGCTGCTGTGGGTTACCTCGGCCAACCATGCGACGCATGAGCAGCCGATCCTGCCGATGGCCTTCGGCCGGCCGAACTGCATCTGGCGGCGGGCCGCCGCCGACGTGCTCGATCAGCAGAGCCGCGACTATCGCATCCTGTTCACCAGCTTCTCTGCCACCGTCATCGCCGCCGCGGTGCTCTCCGGTCTGGCGATCTCGGTGCTGCCGGAATGCGCCCTGCGGCCCGGCATGCGGGTGCTGGGCGAGGCCGATGGTTTCGGCGCCCTGCCCGATTGCCGCATCGGCATCATGCGCGGTCAGACCTCGCGGCCGGAGATCGTCGACGCGCTTGCGCGCCACATTTCGGAGAGCCTCGACAATATTTCCGTGCCACTCGGCGAGGAGACCGGCACGTTCGATTTCGCCGCCCTCGCCTTCGCCAAGATGAAGCGGACCAAGCCTAACCAGATCCTGCCGGGCTGGTGATCGCGCGATTGAGGCCGACATCGAACACGGCCGCCTTGACGCCGGCCAGCAACCGTCCCCCAATCGGCCGATGAGCGACGCAGCATCCGAATCACGCACCAACGCCACCGAATATACGGTGAGCGAGATTTCCGGCGCGCTGAAGCGTACGGTCGAGGACGTCTTCGGCAATGTACGGGTGCGCGGCGAGATTTCCGGCTATCGCGGACCGCATTCCTCCGGCCATGCCTATTTCTGCCTGAAGGACGATCGCGCGCGGCTCGACGCCGTGGTGTGGAAGACCACGATGAGCCGGCTGAAATTCCGTCCAGAGGAAGGCATGGAGGTGATCGCCACCGGCCGGCTCACCACCTATCCCGGAAAGTCGAACTACCAGATCGTTATCGACAATCTCGAGCCGGCCGGTGCCGGTGCGCTGATGGCGCTGCTGGACGAGCGCAAGCGCCGGCTGCAGGCCGAAGGCCTGTTCGACGCGGCACGCAAGCGGCGGCTGCCGTTCATGCCCTGCGTCATCGGCGTCGTCACATCGCCGACAGGCGCCGTCATCCGCGACATCATCCACCGCATCAAGGACCGGTTTCCACTGCACGTGCTCGTCTGGCCGGTGCGGGTGCAGGGCGAGACGGCGGGTGCGGAAGTGACCGCTGCCGTCAACGGCTTCAACGCACTGCCATGGGACGGCGCCATCGCGCGGCCCGATCTGTTGATCGTGGCACGCGGCGGCGGCAGCCTGGAGGATCTGTGGGGCTTCAACGACGAAGCCCTCGCGCGGGCCGTCGCCGCTTCGGGCATTCCGGTGATTTCCGCGGTCGGCCACGAGACCGACTGGACGCTGATCGATCTGGCTGCGGATGTGCGGGCGCCGACGCCGACAGGCGCCGCCGAGATCGCCGCGCCGGTCAAGGTCGACCTCGAAGCCACGCTTGCCGGCCTTGGCGCGCGGTTGAAGACCGCACTGTCGCGCAATTTCGAACGCAAGCGGCAGGCGGCACGCGCGGCCGCCCGTGCGCTGCCCTCGCCCGACCAGTTGCTGGCGCTGCCACGGCGGCGCTTCGACGAGGCGACGAGCCGGCTCGGCCGGGCGCTGTCGGTCAGCGTCGAGCGCAAGCGAGCCAGGCTTCTGGGGCAGCGGCTGACGCCGGCGACCTTGTCGCGGCGCATGAACGAAGCCCGCACTCTGACGCGCCGCGACCTCGCCCGTGCGCAAGCGGCTTTCTTCGCCATCGTGCGCGAGCGTCGAGCGCGGTTTTCGCGCACGGCGACCAGACTGTCACCGGCGCCGATCGCCAGACGGCAGAAACTGCAAGGCGATGCACTGCTGGCACTGACACGGCGGCAGGACCAGGCGATTTCAAGACGGCTGGACCGCCTGCGTGGAAAACTGACGCAGGCCGACCGGCTGCTGGCGACGCTCTCGCACAAGGCCGTGCTGGCGCGAGGCTTTGCGCTGGTCAAGGATGTGGACGGCGCCGTGGTCAAGCACGCGGCAGAAGTTGTGTCGGGGATGGCGCTTTCACTGGAGTTCGCCGACGGCACCGCCGATGCAGTCGCCATCAGTGGCACGACGCGGCCGAAGACGGTTGCCAAGCCCGCGGCCAAGCTCAAGGCGCCGGGCGGCCAAGGTTCGCTTTTCTGAGGGTGACCAAGACTTCTTTGAGGGTGAAATGACCGACCCGCATCTTGCGACGCCCTCGGGCAAACTGCGCGCCCGTGCCTTCGCGATCCCATTCGAGGGCGCGCCAGGCCGCTTCAACGCCATCACCGATGTGCCTGGCGTGATGGTCGGCTATACGACGCTGATCTCAGGGGATGGGCCGCTCGTCGTCGGCAAGGGTCCGGTACGCACCGGCGTGACCGCGATCCTGCCACGGCCCAGAGACGAGTTGGCCGTCCCGGCGTTTGCCGGCGTGTTCAGTGCCAATGGCAATGGCGAACTGACCGGCTCGCATCTGATAGAGGAGCTCGGAGCGTTCAATCTTCCCATCACCATCACCAACACGCATTCCTGCGGCGTCAGCCGCGACGCAACGTTGCGCTGGATGCAGACGGTGCTGCCGCAATCGCTCGACAGCGCCTGGGCGCTGCCGGTGGCGGGCGAGACTTACGACGGCTTCCTGAACGATATCAACGGCCACCATGTGAGCTTCGAGCAGGTGTTTTCCGCGCTCGAAACGGCTGAAAGCGGGCCGATCGAAGAGGGCAGCGTCGACGGCGGCACAGGCATGATCACCTTCGGCTTCAAGGCAGGGTCCGGCACATCCTCGCGCAGCGTCGACTGGAATGGGGAGCGTTTCACGATCGGCTGCTTCGTCCAGTCGAATTTCGGTGCACGACGAAACCTCGTGATCCGTGGCATCAGAGCCGGAGCGGAACTCGCCGAACCGGCGACCCGGGACAACACGCCGCGAGCGGAAAAGAGCTCCATCATCGCGATCGTCGCCACCGATGCGCCATTCATGCCGCACCAGTTGAAACGGCTGGCGAAACGCGTGCCGCTCGGCGTCGCGCTGACCGGCGGCTATGGATATAATTCATCCGGCGATATTTTTCTGGCCTTCAGCACGGCCAATGCCGATGCGGCGCGCGGCGCGGCCGGCAAGCTGGTCAGCGCCGGCTATATACCGGATGCCGACATCAACCCGTTCTTCGACGCCGTCGTTCAGAGCGTGGAAGAGGCAATCCTCAATGCTCTGGTCGCCAATGAAGACATGACCGGGCGCGACGACAATTTCGTGCCAGCGTTGCCGGAAGCATGGCTCGAGGAGAGATTTGGCAAAGCTGCGCGGCGATAAGACCGCGCAACTGCATCAGACAGGCAATGTTCGCCCGGCAGGTTTTGCCGGGGGGCGGTCCGTCAGCCGGCAGGCCTGTTGGAATTCCGCTCGTCCTGATCGGCCTCGGCCGCCTCTTCGAGCCTCGAAGCAATGAGCTCCTGAATGTCGCCGACCTCTTCCTGGATATCCTCCAGGGGTATGCCGGCTTCGGCGGCCTTGGCCGCACATTCCCTGGCGAGGGTCTCGGCCTGCTTCTCGATCCTGGCTGGCGAGGGCTGGCAGTGGACTTTTTCGCCAATCCACCCGCGCAAGAACTCGATTGCGTGTTCACTCATACTGCTGTTTCCCTAGCGGCTATGCCGGTTGGTAATCATAAACGTCGGCATCTTCGAAAAGATGCGTGCTGCCATTCGAGCCGAGTCGGCTTCGCCCGGCAAGCCGAACTTGTCCGAGGTCCACAGAGCTGAAGGGAATGGAGGGTTCAAGGAGCACGTTCTAGTTCTTGAGGACTGATTCTCTCGACGAAACTCGTTCGACCCGCGCTATTGTTTCTATTTGCTTTTTTTCGGTTTTCAAGCCGTTTTAGATCACAATAGATGTCACAATAGCTAGCACATTTACCGCGCTCTCGCCGGCACGACGTAAGAGGCGAGCCGTCAAAGCCGCCGCTATATAGTGATAACCATTTGCAATGTCGACTCTGCTTGCGGTCCTGCTTCTTTCCGCCGCGCTTGCTGGGAGATATGTGGTGTGACGGGCCTTGCCGTGCAAGCTGCCGAGCGCCTCATGCAAGGCATGCAATAGCGTCTTGTGGAAACCCTGAAGTGCTTGTCTCAGGGTGGCTCTCTACCGCTGGCGGTAAAGGATCATGCCGGCATGATAGAGGACGCCTTCGACGAACTCACCATCCGCGGTGAAGCCCGTATCGTCCCAGTATTCTATGTGGCTGCCGTGCACTTCATAGCGTCCCCGGTAGGCGCTTTCGCGGTCACCGCGCGCTTCGTCATAACGGCCGTTCGCCAGGAGTTCGTGCCTGATATGGCGATCCTCGGTGACCCACATTCCGACATAGGGATGAGCTTGGTGCGTCATTGGTTCCTCCGCAAGGATTGGAGTTGCAGGAAGGGTCAGGCCGGTTGGAGCTACAGCAACGGCAATACCCGTAAGCACTGCGGCCAAAGTGGATCGCATCAATGCGCCGCCTTCGTCGGACGCACGACTATCTCGTTGACGTCGACATCGTCGGGCTGTTCGATTGCATAGCGCACAGCCCTGGCGATGGCATCGGGTTGCAGGGCAATAGCACGCCAGCTTTTCATGGCGGCGGCAGCGGCTTCGTCGGAGATCATGTTCGCCAGCTCGCTTTCCACCACGCCAGGATGAATGCAGGTTACGCGGATATCGTCACTCTCCTGGCGGAGCCCATCGGAAATCGCGCGGACAGCGTATTTCGTTGCGCAATAGACGGCAGCCGTGGGCGAGACGGCCAGTGCGCCAATGGAACCGATATTGATGATGTGACCGGAGCCGCGTGCCGTCATCTCGGGCAGAACCGCCGCGACGCCGTACAGAACACCCTTGATGTTGACGTCCACCATCAGCTCCCACTCGTCGACCTTCATGGCTGCCATGGCCGACAGCGGCATGACGCCCGCATTGTTGACGATGACATCGACCTGGCCCCATTCGGCCCGGGCTGCCTCGGCGAATGCTGCGACATCCGCCCTCCTGGTGACGTCGAGCGCTCGCACGCGAACCGTTCCACCAGATGCCTCGATTTCGGCCGCAAGCGCTTCAAGGCGGTCGGTGCGGCGTGCGCCGAGCATCAGCTTCGCACCTGCCGCGCCAAGCTCGCGGGCAATGCCAGCGCCGATGCCGCTGGAGGCACCGGTGATCAGAACAACTCTGTTCATGGTCATCGAGATGGTCCTTTTGGTCTGTGATTATTTTCACGATGTGAAGGGATTGGGTGCGGGTGAGCTCCCGCGGCGCGCCGGCCCTATTGGGGGGCTCACTGGGCGGTGTAGCCGCCATCGACCAGAAGCAAGGCCCCGGTGATGAAGCTGGACGCCGGCGAGGCAAGAAAGGCGATGGCCTCGGCAACTTCTTGCGGCTGGCCGATCCGGCCGATTGGATGCGCGCCGCCGAAGCTGCGCAGCATCTCCCGGCCATTCTCCACCACGCCTTCCATGATGTCGGTTTCGATCACGCCAGGGGCAACGGCGTTGCAGCGAATGCCCATGCGCCCGTATTCGATCGCGATCACCTTGGTCAGCTGTGCGACAGCCGCCTTGGAGGAGGCATAGGCCGCCTGCGTCTCGAAGGCCGCGACGGCCGAGATCGATGAGACATTGACGATCGCGCCGCTACCGCCGGCGGCCATCAATTCCACTGCGGCACGGGCAGTGACGAAGCTGCCGCGCGCGTTGATCTGCAGAATGCCGTCATAGTCGTCGACCGAGGTCTCAGTCAGTCGTTTGTTGAGCGTGCGACCGGCATTGTTCACGACGATGTCCAGTCGTCCGAAGCGCTTCGCGGCGAGTTCGACCGAGCGTCTGGCCAGGTGCTCGTCGGCGACATCGCCGACCAGCGTTGCCACATCCTCGGCTTCCAATTCGCGTACGCTGTCGCTGAGATCGCTTGCCACGATCCGGGCACCCCGCGCCCGCAGCAGTTCCGCCGCGCAACGGCCGATGCCACGTGCCGCGCCGGTCACGAGGGCGACCTTTCCATCCAGGTTCCAGGAGGAAGGCAGTGATGTCATGGGGTTATCTCCTTGGTCAGCCGGCATCGACCTGGATCGGGGGATCAAGCCTTTCTTGCCGTTGCGACAGAGATAGAGCCATGGCATTGTCGCGATAACCCGCCCGCCGTTAACCTATATGGTAAGTTTGGCTAACCAATGGACATCGATCTCAATGCAATTGCTGTCTTCGTCACCGTGGCCGAGGAACGCAATTTTCGCGCTGCGGCAGACCGGTTGGGCGTGACGCGCTCAGCGGTCAGCCAGAGCATCCTCAGGCTTGAACAGCGCCTTGGCATCGCATTGCTGCAGCGCACGACACGCAGCGTCAACCTGACCGAAGCGGGCGAGCGCCTGCTGGCGAGCGTCGCACCGGCGATCGCCGACGTGAACGCGGCAATCGAAGCCACCACGGAGTTGCTGGATCGCCCGCGCGGCCGCCTGCGGATCGCGGTTTCGTCGATCGCAGAGGCCTTTCTGTCAGGACCGTTGCTGGCGTCCTTTGCAGAAAGGTTTCCCGAGGTGCATCTGGATATTGTGGTCACCGACGAGGAATTCGACATCGTTGCCGAAGGCTATGATGCGGGAGTGAGGCTCGGCGAAGTAATCGAGCAGGACATGATTGCCGTGCCGGTATCGGGCGATCAGCGACAGATGGCCGTCTGCGCCCCGCGCTATCTCGAAAAGTTCGGAGCACCCGTCCATCCGCGTGAGCTTGTGGCTCATCGCTGTATCGGGTGGCGGCCGGCGCCGGGAGTTTCGCCCTATCGCTGGGAGTTCGGCGAGGACGGGCGCGAGTTCGACGTGGCGGTTGCGCCCGAGATCACTGCCAACGACATGTGGCTGATGATCCGGCTGGCCGTTGCAGGCGCCGGGATCACGTTCGGCATGGCCGATACATTCCGCCCCTGGCTCGACCGCGGCGAGCTCGTGCCAATCCTCGACGGCTATTTTCCGCCGTTTGCGGGTTTCTATCTCTACTTCCCAAGCCGACGGAATATCGCGCCGAAGCTGAGAGCCCTCGTGGATCACCTGCGCGCCACGCGCCAGGCGCGGGATCGCAGGTAACCGCAACCGGATCGTAGAGATCGCTTGCGCTATTGGTCAGAAACCTGGCTGAAAGCTGAATGGTACCGTTGGCTGGGATCGAACCAGCGACCTCCGGATCCACAATCCGGCGCTCTAACCATCTGAGCTACAACGGCACGTTTGCCTGAGCGGGATCGAGATGAAACGTTCGGGACCCGCTCTGTCGTTCGGCGATGCGTCCATACGGGCTATCGGAGTTTAATTCAAGGCTTTTGGCAAGGCAAAAGCTCGCTCCGGCATCGAGTCATTTTCCGCCGGACAAAAGAAAAGGCCGGCGGGAGGAGGTGCCGGCCTTTTCCTGTTACGAGCCAGCGGGAGGAGGTGCTGGCTGGTCACCCCGGTGGGCAGAGGGAGGAGGTTCCACCCGCCGGGTATTCACTTAAACCACTATATCGCACATCTATTTGTCTGACGAAATGCGACCTTTTGATGCATCGTCAAACTGTGCGCAAATATTAGGCGATCTTGATTTCTTTCACGGCCTTCTCGAACGCGGTCTTGATCGGCTTCGATACGTCCTCGGCCGCCTTGGCAGCAACCGCCTGGAAGTCCTTAGCCTGCTCGACGGTCATTTCGACGCGCTTGCGCAGGAAAGCGGTCTGCAACTCGACGACTTCCGACAGCGACTTGGCGCCGATCAGCGCTTCGAAATGCGAGAAGCCGGCTTCGGCATTGGCGCGCAGGGCGGCGATGGTCTTGAGCGACAGGTCGCTGGAAACGGACTTGGCGGTTTCGTAGGTCGACTCCAGAGCCTTCTGGGTCTCCTCGGCGCCGGTCTTCAGCTTGGCGTAGGCCTCTTTCGACTGCTCGACGCCCTTTTCGGCGAAGGCACGGATCTGGTCGGTGGCCTTCGAAGCGTCGAAGCTCGGGAATTCTACGTTTTCGATCGTTTCAGCGGTCTTGGTCCTGGACATTTTCCATCCTTTTCAGCGGCAGCGGCTTTGACAAAATGCCGTCTCGTTCATCTATCATGGCAATATAAAGGCAAATTTTGTGCATTGCAACATGTTTGTTGCATCGCACCATAAAATATTTGGTTCGCGGCGTTAACCACGCGCCTAGAGATTCCGCTGGTTGCACGCTATGACTTGTGGACCTTCGCGCCGTCGGCTTTTATTAACAAAGCGTTAACCGCAAATTGCCCGCTCTGTGAGGGTCGCCAAGCGCATGCCGGCTGAAAACTACTCCTTCCTTGACGTCGCCGTGCTCGACGCCGTCCGCCTGCGCTTCGCCGCAGGCGACGCGATCGCCATTCTGTCGGCAGATCTCGAGCAGGTGATCTGGGCCAACGGGCCCGGCGCGGCGGTATTCGGCTACCCGGACATCGGCGCTATCATCGGCGCCTCGGCAGGGTTGCCGCTGATCGCCCGGCGCCAGATCATGGCAACCAGCGGTTTTCCGCAGATCGGCCGCGACCGTGCCATCATGGTCCGGCTGGCGACCGGCCTGACCAGCCGCGCGGTCGGCTTCCTGGCCAGCGCAGTGACCATGCCCGATGGCGAGGAAGCCATCATGCTGGCCTTGCCGGCGGCGCAGACCGGCTCGCGAAGCGCCGCCGAGATCGCCGACCGCGCCATCGGTGGCTTTACGGAAGACGGCCACTACATCGCCTTTGTCGATGCCAAGGGCAATATCGCCGCCGCATCGGACGGCTTTTCGGCGCTCGGCATCCGGCCTGAGACGCTGGCCGCGCTTGTCGCCGACGTGGCGAACGAGAGCGACCGCATCGTCAAGCGCCTGGTTCCGGGTGGGTCCAGCTCCTATCCCGCGGGCCTTGCCCGGCTGACGGAAGAGCGGCACCTGCTGGTGGTGATCGACGAGGACCGGCTTGACGGCGAGGCTCCCGATGGCGAACGCGCCGGCGGGGAAACCGAGGCGGCAGCGGCACCGAGCGGTGGCGATCTTCCCCAGCCAACTGACCAGGACAACGAGCAGCCGATCGCCAGCAGCGGCGCGGCGGAGATCGACCTTGCAGCGATGGAAGGCACCTCAGCATCGGCCGAGCACGAACCTGCCGACGCGGCCGACGATCACCGCACGGTTGGCGAAACGCCGACGCAGCATGACCATTGGTACTTCAATGCCGGCGACGACACGCAGGTCCCGCCCGGGGCAGCTGCGTCCGGCGAAGTCGAGACCAGCCCGGACGCTTCGCAGGCCAGCCCGGATACTTCGCCGGAAAGCGCCGCAAAAGCCACCAAAGCCGCCTCGCCGGCCGAACACCGCGCTTCGGCGATCGATCGCACCGCCGCGCCCATGCGTTTCGTCTGGCGTACCGACGCGGAGGGCCATTTCAGCGCCCTGTCGCCGGAATTTGCCGAGCTCGTCGGCAAGCCTGCCGCCGACGTGATCGGCCGCCGCTTCGAGGATGTTTCGGCCGCCTATGGCCTCGATGCTTCTGGCGAGATTGCCGGCCTGCTCGAACGGCGCGACACCTGGTCCGGCCGCTCCGTGCTGTGGCCGGTCGCCGGCACCGATCTGAAGATACCCGTCGATCTGGCGGCGCTCCCGGTTTACAGCCGCAGCCGCGTTTTCGAAGGTTTTCGCGGTTTCGGCGTGGCCAGGAGCGGCGATGCGGTGGTCGATCCGGATGCCGTCGGCATGGCCCTTGTCGCCGAGGAGAAACCTGCCGCGACCATCGGGCCGAAAGCCGTCGAACCTCTCCCCGAGACACCTAAACCCGCCGATCCGTTCAGGGGCGAAGTGCCGGCATTGACCATCGTGCCAAAACCCGAGCGGCGCTTTGCCGACAAGGTGATCCGGCTGGCCGAGCACCGGCAGCCGGCAAACGACAAGGGCCTGTCGACGCTGGAACGCAGCGCGTTTCGCGAGATTGGCGAGCGTCTCAAGAAGGACAGCACCCCGGCCGAAGAGCAGCCCAGCGCCGGAAAGCAGAAGCCGGTTGAGAAAGTCGAGGCAGCCGGCAAGGCCGACGAGCCAAAGCTGAAAGAAGCTGGGCTGGGGGACAAGGGTGAGATGCCGGCGCAAGGTCCGGAAAGCGAGGCGGCTGCCGCCGAACCGCCCGAGGCCGATGCCGAGGACCAGAAGGACCTCGCCCGACTTGACGGCGAGCAGCCGGATGAGGCGGAAGCAGAGGCGCAAGCCGGCGAACCCGTCACACGCCCTGTTTCCGGATCGCTGCTCGACTATGCCGACCGCGAACCCAGCGATGAGGCGCAGGAAGGCGTTGAGCCCAGCACGAACCGTCGAACGATCGTCGCCGAAGCGCCGCGGGATGGCGACGACGACAGCATGACGGCCGAAGACTTCCGTGACGCCGAGGACAGCGAGGATTGGTCCGAGGACAGCGCAGCCGCAGCCGACGCTGCCGGCCAGGTGCCGCCCGTCGAGCGGCCGCAGGCACCACCGCTCAAACTCGACGGCTTCGTGCCGTCGGCGTTTGCCGGAGAGGACAACACGGGGCCGGATACCTCGATCCTCGGCAAGCTGCCAGTGCCGGTGCTTATCCATTCCGGCGACCAGCTGCATTACGCGAACGACGAATTCCTCGGATTGACCGGCTATGCGACGCTCAATGCCCTGGACGAGGCTGGCGGGCTCGGCGCGCTGTTTGCCGACCCTTATGCCGACGACGGCAGTTCGGATGGCGGCGACCGCGCTCTGCGGCTGAAAACGCGCGAAGGTCAGGAGTTTCCGATCGATGCGATTTTACGCTCCGTGCCCTGGGGAAACGGCAAGGCGCTGATGCTGGTCGTACGTCGTTCCGGCGACGACGAGGCAGCAGCCATTCCACATGGCGCCGCCGAAGACCAAACGCAGCCGGATGTTTCCGAGCTCAAGGCACGTATTGCCGAAATGCGCACTATCATCGACACCGCCACCGACGGCGTCGTGCTGATCGGCCGCAACGGAACGATCCGTTCAATTAGCCGTCCGGCGGAAGCGCTGTTCGGCTTCGACAGCGACGAGGTGACCGGCAAACCGTTCGTCTCGCTGTTTGCGATCGAAAGCCAGCGCGCGGCGCGTGACTATCTCGAGGGGTTGTCGGAGCCCGGCGTTGCAAGCGTGATGAACGATGGCCGCGAGGTGATCGGGCGCGAGGCGCAGGGGCGTTTCATTCCGCTGTTCATGACCATCGGCAGGCTGCCCAACGACAGCGGCTTCTGTGCGGTGGTGCGCGATATCACCCAGTGGAAGCGGGCCGAAGAGGACTTGACCCAGGCGCGCGCAGTCGCCGAACGCGCTTCGTCGCAGAAGACCGATTTTCTGGCCCGCATCAGCCACGAGATCCGCACGCCGCTCAACGCCATAATCGGCTTTTCCGAGCTGATGGTCGACGAGAAATTCGGGCCGGTGGCCAATGACCGTTATCGCGACTATCTGCGCGACATCAACCGTTCGGGCAACCACGTTCTCGACCTGGTCAACGACCTGCTCGACATTTCGAAAATCGAGGCCGGCCAGCAGGAGATGGCCTATGAGGCGGTGTCGCTTAACGACACACTGGCCGAAACCGTGGCGATGATGCAGCCGCAAGCGAACCGGGAACGCGTCATCATCCGCTCCAGCTTCGCCTCGCGGCTGCCGGAAGTGGTGGCCGATCTGCGCAGCGTGCGGCAGATCGCGCTCAACATCCTGTCGAACGCCGTCCGCTACACGCAGGCTGGCGGCCAGGTGATCGTGTCGACGGCTTACGAGATCTCCGGCGATGTCGTCATGCGCGTGCGCGATACCGGCATCGGCATGAGCCAGTCCGAGATCGAGCAGGCGCTGAAGCCGTTCAAGCAGATCAATGCGCTGAAGCGCGGCCGTGGCGACGGCACGGGTCTTGGGCTGCCGCTGACCAAGGCGATGGTCGAAGCGAACCGGGCCCGGTTCACCATCAACTCGACGCCCGGCGAGGGAACCCTGGTCGAAGTCGCCTTTCCCTCGACCCGCGTGCTCGCCGGTTAGCTATGGTTGCGCAAGAAAAAAGGCGTCCAACAGGACGCCTTGAGAAATTGGAATTGCTGTCACAACGGGGCTTGAGCGAATCAGATCCTCTCGGGGCTAAGAGGAACGGGATTTCTCCCTCAAGTTACGCACGACTATTGATGCCGGGCCTTAACAAATCCTTACCGGCACGCCGGAAAATTTACCAATGTGTACCACTCATGAAATCTAGGTAAATTCCGAAGAGATAATTTGTTAACGATATCTGAGACCTCAAAACGGCGCCACCTTGGATCCCGGGGTCAGTCGGCAAGCTGCGGCAGGCTGCGGAACAGCTCGAGCGCTTCGGGATTGGCGAGCGCTTCCTTGTTCTTGATGGCGCGGCCGTGCACCATGTCGCGTACCGCGAGCTCGGTGATCTTGCCCGATTTGGTTCGCGGAATATCGCTGACGGCGACGATCTTGGCCGGCACATGGCGCGGGCTCGCCCCGCTGCGGATTTTCGCGCGGATGCGTTTTTCCAGCTCGGCGTCGAGCTCAACGCCGGCCGCCAGCCGCACGAACAGCACGACGCGCACGTCATTGTCGAAATCCTGGCCGATGCATAGCGCTTCGAGGATTTCCGGCATCTGCTCGACCTGATTGTAGATCTCCGCCGTGCCGATCCTGACACCGCCCGGATTGAGCGTGGCGTCGGAACGGCCATGGATGATCAGGCCGCCATGGACGGTCCATTCGGCGAAATCACCGTGGCACCAGACATCGTCGAAACGTTCGAAATAGGCGGCTTTGTATTTCCTGCCGTCAGGGTCGTTCCAGAAGCCGATCGGCATAGCCGGAAACGCCTTGGTGCAGACGAGCTCGCCCTTCTCCTGGCGGAGCGGGCGGCCGTCATCGTCCCAGACATCGACGGCAAGGCCGAGCCCGGGCCCTTGGATCTCGCCGGTCCATACCGGTTCGATCGGCACGCCGAGCACGAAGCAGGAGACGATATCGGTGCCGCCGGAAATCGAAGCCAGATGCACGTCCTTCTTGATGCCTTCATAGACGAAGCGGAAATCTTCCGGCGATAGCGGCGAGCCGGTCGATGAGATGGTGCGCACGCTGGAAAGATCATGCGTGCGGATCGGCTTCAGGCCGGCCTTGCGCACGGAATCGATGAATTTGGCCGAGGTGCCGAAATAGGTCATCTTTTCGGCATCGGCGAAGTCGAACAGCGCATTGCCGTCCGGGTAGAACGGCGAGCCGTCGTAGAGCAGCAAGGTGGCGCCCGATGCCAGGCCTGATACCAGCCAGTTCCACATCATCCAGCCGCAGGTGGTGAAGTAGAAGAAGCGGTCGCCGTCGAGCAGGCCGGCATGCAGCCGTTCTTCCTTGACGTGCTGGATCAGCGTTCCGCCGGCCGAATGGACAATGCATTTGGGAATGCCGGTCGTGCCCGATGAAAACAGGATGTACAGCGGATGCGAAAACGGCAGCCTTTCGTAGGCGACAGGCCTTGCGGCAAAGGGTGACAGCGCCTCTTCCAGCGCAGCCGCCTTGCCGATGGTCGCGGCGACGTCGAGCGAGGTGCCGAGATAGTCGACAATGAGGACTTTGCGGACGGTGGCGAGCTTGCCCGCCACGGCCGCGATCTTGTCGGCGACTTCGATCGCCTTGCCATTGTACCAGTAGCCGTCCGGCGCGATGAACACGACAGGCTCGATCTGGCCGAACCGGTCGAGAACCCCCTGCTCGCCGAAATCTGGGGAGCAGGACGACCAGACCGCGCCGATCGAGGCGGCCGCCAGCATCGCAGCAACGGTCTCCGGCATGTTGGGCATCATCGCGGCGATGCGGTCGCCCTTCTTCACCTTGAGTGACAGGAAAAGCTGCTGCAGGCGCGAGGTCAGCGCATGCAGCTCGTTCCAGGACAGCCGCCGCTCGACCTTGTCCTCGCCGCGAAAGACGATTGCGTCGCCAAGCCCGGTTTTCTTGAGGAGATTCTCGGCGAAGTTCAGCTTTGCCTCAGGAAAGAAGGTCGCGCCGGGCATCTTGTTGCCATCGACCAGCACGCGTTCGCCCTTGTCGCCGACGATGCCACAAAAGTCCCAGACCAGGCTCCAGAAGGTCTCGCGATCATCGATCGACCAGCGATGCAGGTCGGCATAGGAGGAGAAAACCTTGCCGGCCATGTTCGCCGCGGCGTTCATGAAGGCGGTCATCGGCGCCGCGTCGATCTGCTCTTGCGTCGGGATCCAGAGCGGTGCGTCGTCAGCCATCTTTGTTCCTCCTCAAAGCACGTCACGTTTGAAGAGATTCACGCGACGCGCTTTAAACTTTTGTCTTTATGCATGTCGTTTATCCCAAAACCGCTGCGCACTTTTGGGCGACATGCATTGGCATCGCTTATGCATATCGCGATGCAGCAGAGCAAGATTTTGTTGGACCGCGCCGGTCAGGGTGTGCGCAAATGCCATCGCCGGGCCATAAAGACTTGAAATGCGTCAGCCGTCGGTTACACCCGTCGGGCGATTTTGTCGGAATGGAAGCATACGGGGCGATATGCCATCACCTTTGATCCGACGCGGAATATGGGCGATCGGCGCAGCCGTCATCGTCATCGCGCTGGTTGTCGCAGCCTTGCCGTTGATCGCCTCGACCCGCATCGTACGCGACCGTATCGCGTGGGAAATGAGCGCGTGGAGCGGTTTCCGGGTCACCATCGACGGCGCGCCGCGTATCGAGGTCTGGCCGAATTTCCGGGCGATCCTGAGCGACGTGACGCTGTCGCAATGGACAGAGACGGATGCGCCGCCCGTGGTCGAGGCCGAACGGGTCGAGGTCGACCTCTCAGCGATGGCGGCGCTGCGTGGCGATGTGGTGTTTTCGACGGCGCGGCTGGTACGACCGACGATCCGGGTTCAGCGTACCGCGAGCGGGTTTTTCCTGCCTGCGATTCCCAGCGGTGGGCGCATTACGCGTTCGATCGATGCTGCCCGCGCGGTGATCAACACAAATCCCGCCAAGCCGGATCTCGGCAAGCTGCCGACAGATCCGTTCGGCACAGTCGAGTTCAGGGACGGCCGCGTAGTGGCTGCCATCGGCGGCAAGGACCAGGAGATATTGAGCAGCCTGAGCGGCCAGGCGAATTGGGCCGCGATGAACAGCAATGCGACGCTGTCGGCGACCGGGATATGGCGCGGCGAAAGTGTTGCCATCGACGCCGCATCGCCGAACCCGCTCGTGCTGTTTGGTGGCGGCACAGCACCGGCCACATTTTCCTTCAAGGCGGCACCGGCCAGTTTTTCGTTCGACGGCCGCGCCAGCATGTCGGAGAACGGCTATTTCGACGGCCAGGCGAAATTCGCCGCACCTTCGCTCCGACGCGTGCTCGAATGGTCGCAGGCCGGCATCGCGCCCGGTGCCGCAATCGGCTCGATCTCGGTTTCAAGCAAGATCACGGCAACGGCCGGGCGCGTCAAATTTGAAAACACGGCCCTGACCCTCGACAACAACCCGGGAATGGGTGCGCTGGACTTCACCTATGGTGAGGCACTGCCGGTGATCTCCGGCACACTTGCCTTCGATACGCTCGACCTCAGATCATTTCTCTCCGCCTTTACGCCGGTACCATCCGCCGGCGGCACCGGCCCGGGCGAAATCGATACGAGCTTCGCCGACCGGATCAATCTCGATCTCAGGCTGTCGGCGGCGCATGCCACCGCCGGCGCCATCCAGCTTGCCGACGTCGCTGCCACTGCCCAGGTCAAGAACGGCCTTGCCGTCTTCGACATCTCGGATGCATCCGCCTTTGGCGGCAACGTCCAGAGCAGCGTCCGTTTCGACCGCAAGCCCGCCGGCACGGAAGTCGAGATCCGGCTGCTTGCTTCCGATATCGACGGCGGCGCTTTCGGCACCGCGGCCGGGATGACGCGGCTGGTGCCGATCGGCACTGGAACCGTTTCGGTCATCCTCAAGGGGCCTGGCAGAACCTGGGACTCGATTTTCGAAAACGCCAATGGCTCGCTGTCGGCGACGTTCGGCGCGGGTGCGCTGAGCCGGCTTAACCTGCCGGCGTTCCTCAAGCACACCGAACAGGGCGGATTCTTCGCACTGGACGACGTCTCGGACGGAACGCTGCCGATCGACGGGGCCGAACTCAAGGCGAGCGTTTCGAACGGCGTGGCGCGCATCGACAAGGCCGAGGTGAATTCCGCGCAATACAAGATCTGGCTTTCCGGCATCGCATCCTATGCCGGACGCGGGCTGGCGCTGTCCGGCGGCATCGTCCAGCCGAGCCAGGCTGCCACGCAGACGAACGGCCAGGGACCCAATCAGTCGTCCTTCTTCGTCGGCGGCACCTGGAGCACGCCGTTCATCTCGCCGATAAGCCGCGGCGTTTCGGGAGAGTAAGCAGCAGCTTCAACCGCGCTGCGCGGCCTGCTCGTCGCGTTGGCGCTGCACCTCGCGGCGTTTGTTTGCGAGCGAAGCGATGATCACGCCAACTGCGACGACCGCGATCAAGATGGTGCAGGCTGCGTTGATTTCCGGCGTCACGCCAAGGCGGACCTGGCTGTAGATCTTCATCGGCAGCGTCGTGGCGCCGGGTCCCGAGGTGAAGCTGGCAATAACCAAATCGTCGAGCGACAGCGTGAAGGCCAGCATCCAGCCGGAGACGATAGCCGGCATGATGACCGGCAGCGTGATCTGGAAGAAGGTCTTCACCGGTGGCGCACCGAGGTCCATCGCGGCCTCTTCCAGCGAACGATCGAAAGTGATCAGGCGCGACTGAACCACCACCGCGACGAAGCACATGGTCAGCGTGGTGTGGGCAAGCGTCACCGTCAGAAAGCCGCGGTCGAGGCCGACGGCGACGAAGAGCAGCAGCAGCGACAGGCCGGTGATGACTTCCGGCATGACCAGCGGCGCAAACACCATGCCGGAAAACAGAAGCCGGCCGCGAAAGCGCGTGTAGCGTGTCAAGGTGAGCGCCGCCAGCGTGCCGAGCACGGTCGCCACGCTTGCCGAGATGACGCCGACGCGGGCCGTCACCCAGGTGGCGTCCATCAGACCCCGGTTGTGGAACAGCGACACGTACCATTTCGTCGAGAAGCCACCCCAGACGGTAACCAGCTTCGATTCGTTGAAAGAGAACACAACGAGCAGGACGATCGGCAGGTAAAGAAAGGCAAAGCCGAGCACGATCGAAATGATGTTGAAGCGGCTCCAGGTCGCGTTCATTGGTCCTGCTCCTGGGTGCGCGCCTGGGCTCGCTGGAAGAGCATGATCGGCACGATCAGCAGCAGCAGCAAGATGACGGCAACCGCGGACGACACCGGCCAGTCACGGTTGGCGAAGAACTCGTTCCACAGCGTCCTGCCGATCATCAGCGTCTGCGAGCCGCCGAGCAGGTCGGGAATGACGAACTCGCCGACGGCGGGAATGAACACCAGCAGGCAGCCAGCGATGACGCCGGGCAGCGACAGGGGGAAGGTGATCTTCCAAAAGGCGCTGGTCGGCGGACAGCCGAGATCCTTGGCGGCCTCGATCAGAGAATGGTCCATCTTCTCCAAGGACGAATAGAGCGGCAGCACCATGAACGGCAGATAGGAGTAGACGATGCCGATGAAGATCGCCGTATAGGTGTTGAGGATGATCAGCGGTTGGCTGATGATGCCGGTGGCGAGCAGCAGCTGGTTGAGCAGGCCCTCGGGCTTAAGGATGCCGATCCAGGCGTAGACACGGATCAGGAACGAGGTCCAGAACGGCAGGATCACCAGCATCAGCAAGGTCGGGCGAATCGTCGCTGGGGCGCGCGCCATGCCATAGGCTATGGGATAGCCGACCAGCAATGTCAGGACCGTCGAGATGGCGGCGACGATGACGCTCGTCACATAGGCATTGAAATACAGCGCGTCCTGCGCCAGCCAGGTATAGTTGTCGAAATTCAGTGCGCCGAATTCTGAAATAAACCCGGAAATGCCGCTGCGGAAATCAAGCACCGGCGTGTAGGGCGGCATGGCGATCGCCGTCTGCGACAGCGAAATCTTGAAGACGATGATGAAAGGGACGAGAAAGAAGAACAGCAGCCAGAGGTAGGGGATGATGATGACGAGCCGGCTAACGAAGGCCGCTCCCAGCCTGACCAAGGCGGATTTGCCGGCAGCGCTTGCCGGAGAGCTTGTTGCGGCGGTGACAGCGGACATGATCAGTCCCTACCGTGTCAGGACGACGCCGGCGTCGGGGCGGAAAGAAACCCAGGCGCGGTCGTTCCAGGTCAATGGGCCCTCGGTGAGGCGTGCCGCGTTCATGGTGCTCGCCCGCACCACCTGACCGTCGTCCAGCCTGACGTGATAGACGGTCATGTCGCCGAGATAGGCTATGTCGTAGACCTCGCCCTCGATGGCGTTGACGGCACCGGCCGGTTTTATGGAGGACACCTTGATCTTCTCCGGCCGGATGGCGAAGGTGACGGATGTTCCGGCGGCGGCACTGCCGGCATTTTCGGTCCGGATGGTGATGCCGTTGCCGGCATCGATGCTCGCGCTGCCGGCCTCGCCAGCCGCGATCTTGCCGTCGAACATATTCACATTGCCGACGAAGCCGGCGACGAAGCGGGAACCCGGCGCCTCGTAGACCTCGGCCGGCGTCGCGACCTGCATCACCTCGCCCTTGTCGATGATGGCGATGCGGTCGGCCATCGTCATCGCCTCTTCCTGATCATGGGTGACTACGACGAAGGTGAGGCCGAGGTTCTGCTGCAGGTCCATCAGCTCGAACTGGGTTTCCTCGCGCAGCTTCTTGTCCAGCGCACCAAGCGGCTCGTCGAGCAGCAGGACTTTCGGCCGCTTGGCCACCGAGCGCGCGAGCGCGACGCGCTGGCGCTGGCCACCCGACAACTGGTGCGGTTTGCGCTTGGCGAACTGCTCGAGCTTGACCAGCTTCAGCATCTCGGCGACGCGCTTGTCGATGTCGGCCTTGGCCATGCCTTCCTGCTTGAGGCCGAAGGCAATGTTGTTCTCGACCGTCATGTGCGGAAACAAGGCGTAGGACTGGAACATCATGTTGACCGGCCGTCGGTAGGGCGGAATGCCGCGCAGATCCTGGCCGTCGAGCAGGATGCGGCCGGCGGTCGGCTCCTCGAAGCCGGCGAGCATCCTGAGCAGCGTCGATTTCCCGCAGCCTGAGGCCCCCAGCAAGGCAAAGAATTCGCGTTCGAAAATGGTCAGCGACAGGTTGTTGACCGCTGTAAACTCACCGAATTTCTTGGTGACGTTGTCGAACTGGATGTATGGCTTGGCGTTCGGATCGTTCCATGGCGCAAAATCCCTGCGGATGCTGCCAAGCGATTTCATGTCCCACTCCGTCCTGCTGCTTGCCTCATGAGAAAGCGGCCCGGCAACGGCTGCCGGGCCCTGGTCAGGTTGCTATTGGCCGGTGACGATCTTGGTCCAGGTGCGGGTGATGATGCGCTGGGTCTTGGGATCGTAAGGCGAAACGGTGTAGAGCTTCTGCATAGTCGCGGCGTCGGGATAGATCGCAGGATCTTCCAGAATCGCCTTGTCGATGAACTGCTGCGAAGCCTTGTTGCCGTTGGCGTACAGAACGGCATTTGATGATTTGGCGATCACTTCCGGCCTCATCATGTAGTTGAGAAATTCGTGTGCCTCGGCGACGTGCGGTGCATCGGCCGGTATCGCCATCTGATCAAACCATATCTGCGCCCCTTCCTTCGGCACGGAGTAGCCGATTTCGACACCCTGCTTGGCTTCATCGGCGCGATCGCGCGCCTGGAAGATGTCGCCCGAGAAGCCGACCGCCAGGCAGATATCGCCGTTGGCCAGGGCGTTGATGTATTCGGAAGAGTGGAACTTGCGGATGTAGGGCCGGATCTTGAGCAGTGCCTCCTCGGCCTTGGCGATATCGTCGGCAGACGTGCTGTTCGGGTCAAGACCGAGATATTTCAATGCAGCCGGTATCATGTCCGCCGGCGAGTCCAGCACATGAACGCCGCAATCATTGAGCTTCTTCAGTGTGTCTGGATTGAAGAAAACATCCCAGCTGTCGATCTTGTCGGAGCCAAGTGCCGCCTGCACTTTCTTGATGTTGTAGCCAATTCCGACCGTTCCCCACATATAGTTGACGGAATATTCGTTGCCGGGGTCGTATTCATTGGTCCGCTCCGAAATAACATCCCACATGTTGGAAATATTCGGCAGTTTCGATTTGTCGAGCTTCTGGAACACACCCGCCTGGATCTGTCGTGCAAGGAAATTGCCGCTGGGCACGACGACATCGTAGCCGCTGCCGCCGGCGAGCAGTTTCGTTTCCAGGATCTCGTTGGAATCGAAAGTGTCGTAGACGACCTTGATGCCGGTTTCCTTGGTGAAGTCGTCGATGATCGAACTGTCGATATAGTCCGACCAGTTGAAGACGTTGACGACGCGATCCTCGGCATGCGCGCCCAAGGTAAAAACTGCCAGAAACGCCGAAGTCGCCGAAAGCCAGAGCGCTTTGCGGGTCATGCTATTCTCCTTTGATGAGTGTTCCGTCGCCAGCTCGTCGCGGCGTCCGCGCGGCTGGGCATTTGCTTCAAGGTATTGGGCTTGCAGGCAGGCGACAAGCGCGAATTGCCGGCGCCATTATCGTTCGGCGGCGAGCCGACAGCGAAGACCTGGCGTGGCGTTGGTGGTGTTCCGACGCCGTCGGAAGCTTTCGCTACGGCGCGGGCAGGGAGACGACGATATTGTCCGGCCTCGATGCGACCGGCATGGAGACTTGGCAAGATACGCCTGTCTTGTTGTTGCCGTGATCGCAGCCTGCCCGCGCGGCTGCGACGTTGTCAATGGTTCATCTCGCTTTGACGCGCGCACTGCATCAATTAGGTGACGGCACACCGGTGACGCCCGCTCGCGCGGGCCGCGTCTGGCGTTTGAACTCGAGCCCGATATGGACGAGCAGCGCGGTGACCACGACCGCACCGCCGACGATGGTGCGCGCCGACGGCACCTCGGAATGGATGAGCCAGACCCAGATCGGACCAAGGATCGGTTCGAACGTGCCGAGCAGCGCCGCGACGGCGGCCGGAACAAGCCGGGCTCCGGTGGCGAAGAAGGCGAGACCGAGTCCCAGATTGACCACGCCGAAGGCAAAGAGGAAGCCCATATCATGGCTGGAGACGCCCAGCGCCGACGCCTGCGATGCCGCAAAGGCGGCCGCCAGCATCGTGCCGAGGCAGGTCGCTGGCGTCATGCGCACATGGGCAAAGCGGCGCGTGATGACGGTGGCGATCGAGAACATGACAGCGATGAGCAGCGCCAGCCCGTCGCCAATTGGCGACACCGCGCCATCGAGCGATTCCGACACCATGATGGCGACGCCGACAATAACGGCGGCGATCGCCACCCAGGTCGCCACCGCCACCCGTTCGCGAAACAGCGCCCAGGCAAACAGCGCCGCCAGAAGCGGCACGCCGGCCTGCATCAACAGGATGTTGGCGACGGTGGTATAGGCAAGCGCCACGACGAAAGAGGTCGACGCCGTGGCGAAGCAGAACGCCACCGCAAGGCCGGCCAGGCCCATGCCGCGAAACAGCTTCAGCGTGCCACGCCAGCCATCGCGCCAGACCATGAAGCAGAGCAGGAAGGCGGCGGCCCAGACCGAGCGCCAGAACACCACCGTCCAGCTGTCGGCGTTGTCGATGAAGCGCGCAATGCTGCCGCCGAAGCTCCACATCAACGCCGACAGGAATACCAGCAGGAAGCCGACGCGTTCGCCTTGCGGCGACACGATCGGCGAAGCGGCAACCGGAGATGATGCGGTATCGGTCATGGGTATGACTGTCGGCGAATTCGGAGCAGCACGATGTGCAATGGACGACAGAGACGTGCCTCATTCGCGTAACGCAAAGCAGAAGGCCGGGCGTGATCCAGTTCGATGTTCCGTTTGGCGCACTGATGAGGGCGCCTCGCCCCTCGCCCGGCGATGATCCGAGGCGACTTGTCGATGATGCGTTACGAGGTGCTCTTGTTGCCGCGGATAAAACGCCAGAGACCGGCCAGCGGAACCAGCAGGAGCAGGCCAAACTTTTTCAGCGCGATCAGCGCCACGACCAGAAAACCTGCTTTCGCCGCCAGCTTGCCGGCAATCAGGCCACCGACGCCAATCGCCGCAACCGTATCGACGCCCGGCACGAAATCGGCGTATGTCTTGCCGGTATTGAAGTCCGCGAGGCCAAGCACCTCATCCAGGCTTTGCCTTATCTCCGGCAATTGTTCCACCGTCGCGATATAGCTCATCACGAAGACGCCCTCCCTGCCAAGGAAACGGACGTCGTAGTTGAGCGTATGGGCGGCATCGTTGCCAAATTGCAGCTCCTTGGCCCAGTGCAGGCGCTTGTGGGCCGCGTCATAAACCGGCGGCGACGCCCAGCCGATCAGCGTAATGGGCGCATAGCCATCCTTTACCCTCTGATCGTTGCCGGACAGAGTGTCTGACTGCATGTTGCGCAGCAGTTCATTGTAATCGATGGACGCGGCGTCGCTGTCGTCGACGTAACCGATCTTTTCCCAGCGCAGCTCTATCCCCCAATTGTTGTCGGCAATGGGATCATGGGAGACTGGAAAGATCATGCCGAGGGCATCGGAACCAGAGTCGGGCGGATTGCCCCAGGCTTCGGTGAGGACGGAGAGCGTGTCCTTCTTGTCCAGAAAATAGAACTTGTCCTTGAGGTCGAGATGGATGCCTTCGGCAAGATTTATCGCGCCGGTCTTCGGATCGATCTTGTCCAGCAACGCCTTGCCGGCATCATTATACTGTTGATAGGACTTGAAGAAATCCGAGGACTTTTCAGCCAATGCGGGATCGGCCGAAAACGCGAGCGCCAAGCCAAAAAACTGTCCTGCCCATCATTGATCCCCCGACCGTTGCGCAGTTCTTTTTTTTGATACCGTACCGTCAATGCTGAATCAATATTCGGCTGAATCAATATTTTGGCCGAACCAATATTTTGGCCGGCAACCGCGAACCAGCTTACTGGTTGCCGCCGCAGGAACAGATGAGGTCCTTTGGTCGAAGATTCAGCCGCAATATTGCTGGAGCCGAATCACTGGAAATCGAACGCCGACAGTCCCGTGACCATCTCGTCGAGGCCGAGCGGACGTGTAACGGGTGGCTCGGCGCGGGCGAGGCAGCCGATGCGTTCGCACAGCCGGCAGGCAGGGCCGACCGGCGTAGCCAGCGCAGCGGCGCTCTGTCCGGTCTTGCCGATGGCGGCCGGCCCCGGCAATGCCGCTCCATAGACGACCTCGTCGCGAAAACCGATGTCGCAGCCGAGCAACAGCGCCGTGCGCCGCGGGCGCTCGGCAAACGAGCCCTGCGGCCCCTCGAGCGTGCGGGCAATGCAGAGAAACGCTGCGCCATCTGGCATTTCCACTGCCTCGACCAGGATCTGGCCGGGCTGAGCGAAGGCGGCATGGACCGGCAGCTTCGGACAGCCGCCGCCGAAGCGGCTTTGCGGAAAGCCGTGGCTGCCCGCCTTGCGGAAGCGATTGCCGGCATTGTCGACCTCGAGCATGAAGAACGGCACAGCCAGCGCACCCGGCCGCTGCAGGGTGGTCAGCCGGTTGGCCGCCTGCTCGAACGAAACGCCGAAGCGCGACCGCAACATGTCGATGTCATAGCGGGCGCGGACCGCCGCCGCGTGAAAAGGCTGATAGGGCATCATCAGCGCGTGCGCGGCATAGCGGCCGAGCTCGAAACGCGCCAGCCGGCGGGCTTCGTCGGTGGTCAGCTTCAGCACCTGGATCTCGGCGGCGACAGCGACGCTCATGCGGATCAGGCAGGCCTCCATCGCCACCTCGCGCAGTTGATCGAATGGCGACAGCCGCTCGGACAGGAACAGGCGCTGCGAGTGACGGTCATAGCGACGCCGCCAGTTGGGCATGGTGGCGACCGGCAGTACCTTGACGACGATGCCGAATTCACGCCGCAGCCAGGCCTTCAACGCACTGAACAGATCGTCGCCGGGATCGAGCACCGACGTGAATGCCTCGGCTTCCTCTTCGAGCGCGGCAAAATGGTTCGGCCGGCGTTCGAAAATCTCATGCACCTCGTCGATCGGCAGCCTGGCACCGGAGAGGGCGGTGGCCTTGCCCTCACGCGCGAGCAGCTCGTTGATATCCGACAATCGCTCGGCCTGCTCGCGATAGGCGCGAAACAGCTTTATGACGGCGGCGGAAGCATTTGGCGCCGCCTCGGCAAGCTCGATGAGTTCCTGGTCGCCCGGCAGTTCGCCGGCCAGCAACGGATCTGAAAACACTTCCTTCAAATCGGCGACCGACCCCCTCGCCTCGCCCTGCAATTCATGTGGGTCGACCTTGTAGACGGTTGCCAGTCTCAGGATCAGTTGCACCGTCAGCGGCCGCTGGTTGCGCTCGATGAGATTGAGATAGGACGGCGAGATGCCGAGCCCTTCGGCCATCGCCGTCTGGGTCAGCCCCTTGGCGTTGCGGATGCGACGAATGCGCGGCCCGGCAAAGATTTTGTGGTCGGCCAATCGAGTTTCCTTGACAGAAATTTACATCCGCTGATGGCATGGCTGTCTTTACAATCATGACAGATTTACAGCTCTCATCAGTCAAACACAACACAGGTTTTCCCTTATTTTATGACTGATCAGGAGGTTTACCTCGCTTGCGTCGTGCCGACGTGTAAATGGTGTCACACATATGGCGCACATATTTTCCCTCTGCGACGCCTTCCTAAACCGGCATCAAAACCGCCTGGAGTGATCAATGACCGACTTTTACAACCTCGTCCCGTCGGCGCCGCAAGGCCGCTTTGATGGCATCGAACGGCCCTATTCGCCGGAGGAGGTGAAGCGGCTGCGCGGCTCGGTGCAGATCCGGCAGAGCCTCGCCGAAATGGGGGCAAACCGGCTGTGGCAGCTCATCCATGAAGAGGATTTCGTCAACGCGCTCGGTGCCATGTCGGGCAACCAGGCGATGCAGCAGGTGCGGGCCGGGCTGAAAGCGATCTATCTGTCAGGATGGCAGGTCGCCGCCGATGCCAACACCGCTTCCGCCATGTACCCGGACCAGTCGCTCTATCCCGCCAATGCCGCGCCCGAGCTGGTCAAGCGCATAAACCGCACCTTACAGCGCGCCGACCAGATCGAGACTTCGGAAGGCAACGGGCTGTCGGTCGACACCTGGTTCGCCCCGATCGTCGCCGACGCCGCAGCCGGCCGCGGCGGGCCGCTCAACGCCTTCGAGATCATGAAGGCGTTCATCGAGGCGGGTGCGGCCGGCGTCCATTACGAGGACCAACTGGCTTCGGAGAAGAAATGCGGCCATCTCGGCGGCAAGGTACTGATCCCGACCGCCGCACACATCCGCAACCTCAACGCCGCGCGGCTTGCCGCCGACGTCATGGGCACGCCGACGCTGGTCGTGGCGCGCACCGACGCTGAAGCGGCAAAGCTCTTGACCTCCGACATCGACGAACGCGACCGGCCCTTCGTCGATTATGGCGCCGGCCGCACGGCGGAGGGCTTCTACCATGTCAGCAACGGCATCGAGCCCTGCATCGCCCGCGCCGTCGCCTATGCGCCCTATGCGGACCTGATCTGGTGCGAGACTTCCAAGCCCGATCTGGCGCAGGCCAGGACGTTTGCCGAAGGTGTGCGCAAGCACCATCCGGGCAAGCTGCTTGCCTATAATTGCTCGCCGTCTTTCAACTGGAAGAAGAATCTCGACGACGCGACGATTGCGAAATTCCAGAAGGAACTCGGCGCCATGGGTTACAAGTTCCAGTTCATTACGCTGGCCGGTTTCCACCAGCTCAATTTCGGCATGTTCGAGCTCGCCCGCGGCTACAAGGAGCGGCAGATGGCAGCCTATTCGGAACTGCAGGAGGCGGAATTCGCCGCGGAAGCCAATGGCTACACCGCCACCAAGCACCAGCGCGAGGTCGGCACCGGCTATTTCGACGCCGTCTCGATGGCGATCACCGGTGGCCAGTCTTCGACCACGGCCATGCATGGATCGACCGAGCACGCCCAATTCAGGCCGGCGGCGGAATAGCGGAACAGCAGACAAACAGAGGGAACGCCCAAGCGGGCATGGCAACACAACAGGCATGGCAACACAGGGAGAAGACCAATGGCATCGATAAGCCGCGTCAAGGAACGGGCCGAAGAGCAGGCCACCAGCATGAATGTCGACCAGCAGGCGACCATCCGCATGCTGGCGAACGATCTGCACAGGCTCAATCAGTCGGTGATGAAGGCGGTCGAGGCCGGCGTCTCGGTCGAGCTGGTGCGCTCGGCACGGCACCATGGCGGCGACGGCAACTGGGGCGATCTGCTGATCCCGGTTATCGTCACACAGCGGAGCCACGACTAATGAATTCTACCGCACCGCGCCTTTTTTGAACGCGGGCTATCGCACCTCGCAGGCAGCGGCCCTGCCTAATCCGGCAGAGCCGCTAGTGCAACGATTTCAATGACAAGATCAGGCTGCGCAAGCGCTGCAACGCCAATAATTTCCGAGGGCGGCGGGTTGTTGTAGCTGCAGTGCTTCGGGCAGTGCACCGCAAAGAATTCGTCCAAGACGTCCAGGCGAAAATTGGGAGAGCTCAAAACGCCGCCATCGGGAAATGGTCCCTTAACGAAGAAGGTCAGCCTGATCAGATGCTCGAGCGCACTGCCAAGCTCCTCCAGGTCTGATTTGATATTGGTGAGAATTGTGCGCCACTGTGCCGCTGCACCGCCAATGGCGCCGCCGCCGCTTTTGCCGATCGGATCGTAGTCCTCGGCGGTCGCGGTGTTTCCGGAAAGGTAGACAAACCCCTTCGCGCCGGTAACGACCGTACCCTTTCCCCATTTCAACCGGCCATTTTTGAATTTCTTGTGAGTCACGAGTTCCATTGTCATCTCCCGTCGATCAAAGAGACGTGTGTAGCCAACGAGGAAGGGTAGTCCGGCGAGGCGATGCGACAAGCTCGCGACAGACTTGCCTCGACTTCATCCAACCTTTCGTCAATCTGGCTATAGCTGTTAGTTGACGCGTTCGCGCTGCACAGCCAAACTTAGCTGAGCCTGCCCGTTTGTGGTGGCGACTTCTCCTTTCGAGCGGCGGCAAAGAAAAGCATTTAATTTTAATTTTAATGTTTCTTGCGATATTCTCCTGATACGCCATTTGAGCTTGACATGAGCAGTGATCTCACGCCAATTACCTCTCGAGTTTCAACCCTGCATTGAAACATTGAACAACGGCCTGCCCCGCCATGTGCCCTGCGAATCGCGACATCGAGACTGCAAAACAGCTGCCTTTCGTTAGCCGGGACGTGGAGACGCGGATGCTCCCGGATTTCTCGCGGGTGCTGGTGGTCGGAAAATCACCGATCAACCGGGTCGTGGTTTCAAAGATCGTCGAGCGGTCCGGCCTCAAACCGATCTCGGAAACTCCCGAAACCGCGGCAAAGGCCTTGCATGCGCTGATTCCCGGCACTGTCGTTCTCGACGGCGGTGCGGAGAATGGGGACTGCGACGCCTTGCTGTCGGGTATCGATGCACTGCGAAGGGCGTCAGGCAGATCGCTTCCGTCGGTGATCCTGCTTTCCGTCAAGACCGGCACGCCGGAGAGCCTGGGCCTGTCCAGCGTCATCGATGCAGTGGTCGTCAAGCCGATCACCACCGAACGGCTGCAGCCGGTGATCGACCGGCTGGTCGGGGTCGGCCGCACCTGACGCCTACCGCGATGCCTCGGCTGCAGACCTGATCAATCAATCTCGCCAATATGCTCGATCAAGCCCGGCAGTTCACCGAGATTGGCTATCTGGCGAAAGCGCGGTGCCGAGACCGGCGGCTCGACATGTTCCAGCACCCAGGTGAGCTCATGCGGAACGTGGATGCCCCAACTGCCGGCTTCGATGGCCGGCACGACGTCCGACTTGAGCGAGTTGCCGACCATCATGCCCTTTTCCGGGCCGTCGCCGTGGCGGCTGAAGATGCGGGTATAGGTGGCCGCGCTCTTGTCGCTGACGATCTCGACGGCATCAAACAGCTCGCCAAGGCCGGATTGCGCGAGCTTGCGTTCCTGGTCGAACAGGTCACCCTTGGTGATCAGCACCAGGCGGTAAGCGCCGGCCAGCTTTTCCACGGTCTCGCGCGCATGGGGAAGCGGCTCGATCGGATGGCTGAGCATCTCGCGGCCCGCGGCGAGAATTTCAGCAATGGTTGAGGCAGGCACCTGGCCTTCGGTGACCTCGATCGCCGTCTCGATCATCGACAGCGTAAATCCCTTGATGCCGAAGCCGTAGACCGCGAGGTTGCGCTTCTCGGCCTCCAGCAATCTTGCCGAAATCCGATCCTCCTCGGCGTGGTCGGCGAGCAGCGCGGAGAGGCGCTGCTCGGTCATGCGGAAGAACTGTTCGTTCTGCCACAGCGTGTCGTCGGCATCGAAGCCGATCGTTGTCAGTTTGCGGCTGTGTTGCATTCGACGTCTTCAATTGCGGCGTTGCGGGACGCCGACCCTAGACCAGGATGTTTTTATCCGGAAGTCGTTGTGTTTCCCCGGCTAGTCGAGGCGGACGCCAGCCGGCTCCCCTTCCCTTTCGTCGCCGGCAACGGCTATACTCCACAATCTGCAACAAATCTGGTGATTGATGCCGCCTGCAAAAAAGGAAGTCCGTCCGTCGAGCCGCGGAGGACGCGCCCGCACGCCTGCCTTCGTGAAAAACCAACGTGGCGTCAAGAACTGGAAGGAAGTCAGCGCCTGGCTGGAATGGCGCGGCATCGAAGATATCGAATGCATCACACCCGACCAGGCCGGGGTTGCGCGCGGCAAGATGATGCCATCGAAGAAGTTCACCTCCAACACCTCGCTGGCGCTGCCTTCGGCGGTGTTCATGACAACGATTTCCGGCGGCTATCCGGAGGACGGCAACGGCTTCCACTATCCGGAGGACGACGGCGACCTCAAGCTGATGCCTGACCTCTCGACGCTGACGGTGGTGCCGTGGGAGGAGGACCCTACTGCGGCGGTTATCTGCGACCTCGTCCACCAGGACGGCCGCTCGGTCGAGTTCACGCCGCGCAACGTGCTGAAGCGCGTGCTTGCCGCCTATGACAAGCGTGGGCTGAGGCCGGTCGTGGCACCCGAGATCGAGTTCTACCTGGTGCGCAAGAACCCCGATCCGGACTATCCGCTGACCCCGCCAGTAGGTCGATCGGGACGGCCGATCGGCGGCGGCGCCGGCTATTCGATCGCCGGGGTTAACGAATTCGACGAATTGATCGACGACATCTACCATTTCTCCGAAAGCCAGGGCCTGGAGATCGACACGCTGATCCACGAGGAGGGCGCCGGCCAGCTCGAAATCAATCTGCGTCACGGCGATCCGATCGAGCTCGCCGACCAGGTGTTCATGTTCAAGCGAACCATCCGCGAGGCGGCGCTCAAGCACGAGATCTACGCCACGTTTATGGCCAAGCCGATCCAAGGGCAGCCCGGTTCGGCCATGCATATCCATCAGTCGATCATCGACAAGAAGACCGGCAAGAACGTCTTTTCGGCGGAGGACGGCTCGGAGACCGAGGCCTTCTTCCACTTCATCGGCGGCATGCAGAAACATGTGCCCAACGCGCTGGTGATGTTTGCGCCCTATGTCAATTCCTACCGGCGGCTGACGCAGTCGGCCTCGGCGCCGGTCAACAACAAATGGGGCTACGACAACCGCACCACGGCCTTCCGCGTGCCCCGCTCCGACCCGGCGGCGCGGCGCGTCGAAAACCGCATCCCCTCCTCCGACGCCAACCCCTATCTGGCGCTGGCGGCATCGCTTGCCTGCGGACTGATCGGCATGACCAACAAGATCAAGGCCGAGCCGCCGGTTCTGACGACCGCCAACGAGGACCAGATCGACCTGCCGCGCAGCCTGCTCGAAGCCGTCGACCTGTTCGAGGCCGACGAAGAACTCGGCGCGCTGCTCGGCAAGTCATTTGCCGCCACCTATGCGGCGATCAAGCGAGCGGAATTCGAAACCTTCATGGAAGTGATCAGCCCGTGGGAGAGGGAGTATTTGCTGCTGAATGTGTAGTAGGGGAGTAGGGGAGTAGGGGAGTAGGGCAATATGGCAGTAGGGCAGTAGGGCAAGGATGACGGACAAGATCGCATCTTACAGGGATCTGATCGTTTGGCAGCAAGCCATGGACCTAACAGTTGCAATCTACCAGGTGACAACGACTTGGCCGAAAGACGAGATCTACGGGCTGACGGGTCAGGTGCGTCGGGCAGCAACGTCGGTGCCCGCCAACATCGCCGAGGGTTACGGCCGAGAAAGCCGAGCTTCCTACCAGCAGTTTCTCAGGATCGCCCAGGGATCACTCAAGGAACTGGAGACACACCTTTTAATCGCGCAAAGGGTTGGAATTACCTCTCGCGAGGCGGTCGAGTCACTGATGCCCCACAGCGAGAGCGTAGGAAAGCTCTTGCGGCTTCTGATCCGCAAGCTGTCGGCTGAATAGACACCTACTGCCCTACTGCCCTACTGCCCTACTGCCCTAGCCGAGCATCATGACTTACCAATCCCCAATCTCCCCCGGCCGCTCCTGGTACGAAGACACGGCCGGGCCAAGGCCCGAATATCCGGCGCTCGACGGCGACCGGACATGCGATGTGGTGATTGTCGGCGGCGGCTTTACCGGCCTGTCGGCGGCGGCTCATCTCGCCACGACAGGCGCGGATGTCGTGCTTATCGAAACGCATCGTTTCGGTGACGGCGCATCGGGCCGCAATGGTGGCCAGCTCGGCACCGGACAACGGGCCTGGGCAGAGGAACTGGAAGCGGAATACGGCTTTTCCCGCGCCAAGGCGCTGTTCGACCTTGCCGAAGAGGCCAAGGCGCATCTGCTCGACTTTGCCGCGATGCACCAGATCGAGATCGACTATATGCCCGGCCAGATGTCGGTGGCGCACAAGAAGCGCTATGTCGACGACTACAAGGCGCATGCCGAGATCATGGCGAGCCGTTTCGGCTATCCGCACATCTCATTCATGGATGCCGCGGAGACAGCCGAGCGGCTGGGCTCGACGCATTATTTCGGCGGCACCCGCGACACCGGCACCGGCCACATCCATCCGCTGAAACTGGTCATCGGCACCGCAAAGGTGGCGGCAGAGGCCGGCGCAAAGCTTTTCGAGCAGACGCCGTCGACCGGCATCACCTCCGGCGGCGGCAAGGTCAGGGTTGCGACGCCGAAGGGCACGATCACCGCCGCTAAATGCCTGATCGGGGTCAACGCCTATGGCGGCACGCTCGAACCGGTGAGTGCCGCGCATATTATGCCGATCGGCTCCTTCATCGGCGCGACGGTACCGCTGGGAGCCGATTCCAAAATACTGCCGGGTGGCGAGGCGGTCGACGATTCGCGCTTCGTCGTGCGCTATTTCCGCAAATCGAAGGATGGGCGGCTGCTGTTTGGCGGGCGCGAGATCTATGCGGTCAACGATCCCAAGGACATCCACATCCACATCCGCCGGCAGATTGCCGAGATCTATCCGGCACTGAAGGACGTCGAGATCACTCATGGCTGGGGCGGCTACGTCGGCATCACCGTGCCGAGAAAGCCGTTCGTGCGCGAAGTGATGCCCAATGTGACCTCGATCGGCGGTTATTCCGGCCACGGCGTCATGCTGTCGAACTTTTTCGGCAAGCTTTATGCCGAGACGGTCGCCGGCAACCGCGACCGGCTGAAGCTGATCGAGGACCTGAAAATTCCACCCTTCCCCGGCGGCCGGCGTTTGCGCGCGCCACTGCTCTTCCTTGCGCTCAACTGGTACGCGTTGCGGGACAGGATCTAACCAGACGTTGCAGAATCCTTAACCGGGGCGCAGAATTCCCGCCAAGGGCGCAGTGATGCCACAATCGCGGGCGAAAGATGATGCTCGTGGGCAGCTGAACGGGGAATTTTTGCGGGCCTGCCCGCTTTTGGTTTGGGACCGATGCCGATCGAAATGCCGGCTCTCCGGCATGGGTCGTAAGAACATCGGCCCGCAAATGGAGGTGGCAAGTGTGAGAGAGCCCTTCAGTTTCGGCGCGCCGGAACGACGGCGCCTTGCGATGCAATTCGGTTACGATATGCGGCCGACGTTCTGGCACGGGGTCCGGTCGAACGCGCATCTGGTGATAGCCGCGCTTGGCACGGTCGCACTGCTCGGCGTTGCCGCGGTGGCACTGTGGCTGGCATTGCCGGCAAATGAGCGACAAGCGGCCGCAAGTCCTGAGCAGATCGTTCCGACCATCCCGGTCAAGACGACGAAGATCATGCCTGCCAAGGTTGCTGCGGCGCCGCGGACGACGGGCAAGGCAGATGCGGTTTCCCCAGCGGTGGCCGCGGCGGAAGCCGAGATACCAGCGCTGGCTCCCAACGATCCGCGCTGGACAGGGCCAAAGACGGCATCGGCCGCCGCCACGGCAGCGTCCGACCAGCTGGCAAGCCAGACCGAGCAGGCGACCGATAAATCGTCTGCTTCGGTGGCATTCGCCGACCCGGCAGCAAAACCCGACGCTGCGGCATTGTTTGCCAAGGTCGCGGCTCCCGGCAGCTCAACGAAAAACAGCGGGCCCGATGGCGCGCAGACCGCCGCCATCCCCACGCCCAAGCCGCAACTGCCGACGCAGACCGCGAGCGAAGACGACAACAGCACCAAGGCAAATTCCGGAAGAGCCAATACTGCCGGTACCGGACGCATCCTGAGATCCGTCACCATGCGCACCGGCCCAAAAAAGAATGCGGCCGCCATTCTCACCGTGCCGGCCAAGACCTCGGTGCAAGTGATGAGCTGCAAGCAATGGTGCCAGATCGTCTACAACGGCAAGCGCGGCTGGATTTACAAGAGCTACGTCAAAACCGGGGCGTAGGGCCGGCAGAGCGATTGCGGGTCGCTCGCCGTCAGCCAGTCCTCCGCCGGAGGCCCCGGCCGTTCAAATACAACGTCCGCCGTCGACTTCCAGCGCCACGCCAGTGATGAAAGCCGCTTCGTCCGAAGCAAGCCAAAGCGCGGCATTGGCTATGTCGAGCGGCGTCGAAAGCCGGCCGAGCGGGATCGACGCGCGGAACTTCTCGCGGATCTCGGGTGTGTCGGCGCCCATGAATTTCGCGAGCATGCCGGTCTCGCCGGCAACTGGGCAGAGGCAGTTGACGCGGATGTTCTTCGGCGCGAGTTCCACCGCCATCGATTTGGTCGCGGTGATCGCCCAGCCCTTCGATGCATTGTACCAGGTGAGGCCGGGCCGCGGTCTGATACCGGCCGTGGAGGCCGTCGTCAGGATGACGCCACCGCCTTGCCGTTCCATGACCGGCACCACTGCAAGCGCTGCGTGGTAGATCGCCTTCATGTTGACTGATGTGATCAGGTCGAAGGTCGCTTCGTCGACTTCCAGCATGTCACCGTTGCGATGGGTGTAACCCGCGTTGTTGACCATGATGTCGATGCGGCCGAAGGCGCTCATTGCGGCATGGACCATGTCGTCGAATTCGGACCGCAGCGAGACGTCGGTCTGGGTCCAGATCGCCTTTTCGCCGATCTCGCCGGCAACGCGCTCTGCGCCCTTGGCGTTCAGATCGGCGACGACTACCCGCGCGCCCTCCTCGGCAAAGCGCCTGGCCATGCCCTCGCCAAAGCCCGAGGCAGCGCCAGTGATGATTGCGACCTTATTTTTGAGGCGCATGCTTTTCTCACTCATCGTTGAAAGCGATCGATGACGCGTTTGGCCAGGCCATCGAAAGATGTGCGTCCATCGACGATTTCTCCTTTGGCTTTCGCTGCCATCCGGCTCTATGCTGCAACTGCGAAGGCTCCGGAAGCATCGCTTGCCGACAAGCCTCCGGCCAGCGCCGGTGTCAAGAGCACACGCGGATGTGACGCAATGGCACTGGCAAGTTTAAATCGATTAGATTATATCAGCCGCGTTATCGCGACCGGCGTCACAGCGGACAGACCATGACCAGCCAGATCATTCCCGTCGACCCTTTCGACTTCATCATTTTCGGCGGCACCGGCGACCTGTCGGAACGTAAGCTTCTGCCGTCGCTGTACCACCGGCAGCGCGACCACCAGTTTTCCGAGCCGACGCGCATCATCGGCACATCGCGTTCGAAGATGACCGACGAGGAATTCCAGTCGTTCGCCAGGCAGGCGATTGCCGATCATGTGAAACCGGAGGATATCGACGCCACGGAACTGAAGACGTTCCTCGCGCGGCTCTCCTATATCCCGGCAGATGCAACCACAGGTGCCGGCTTCGACAGGCTGAAGAAGGCGATCGGCGACAGCGAACACATCCGCGCTTTCTATCTGGCTGTGGCGCCGGCGCTGTTCGGCGACATCTCGCACAAGCTGAAGGAGCACGGGCTGATCACGCCGAATTCGCGCATCGTGCTGGAAAAGCCGATCGGCCGCGATCTCGCTTCGGCGCGCGCGCTCAACGACCTGGTCGGCGACGACTTCCATGAAAGCCAGATTTTCCGCATCGACCACTATCTCGGCAAGGAGACGGTCCAGAATTTGATGGCGCTGCGTTTTGCCAACGCGCTCTACGAGCCGCTTTGGAATTCCGCCAATGTCGATCATGTGCAGATCACCGTGGCCGAGACTGTCGGCCTGGAAGACCGCGTCACCTATTACGACAAGGCCGGCGCATTGCGCGACATGGTGCAGAACCACATGCTGCAGCTGCTCTGCCTGGTCGCGATGGAGGCGCCGTCGTCGATGGACGCCGATGCCGTCCGTGACGAAAAGCTGAAGGTGCTGCGGGCGCTGAAGCGCATCAACGGCAACGAAGCGCCGAAGCACACGGTGCGCGGGCAGTATCGTGCCGGCGCCTCGGCCGGCGGGCCGGTGAAAGGCTATGTCGAGGAACTCGGCAAGAACAGCAACACCGAGACTTTCGTTGCGCTCAAGGCCGAGATCGGCAACTGGCGCTGGGCGGGCGTGCCGTTCTACCTCCGAACCGGCAAGCGGCTGGCGACGCGCGTTTCGGAGATCGTCATCGAATTCAAGCCGATCCCGCATTCGATCTTCGGCGAGAGCGCCGGGCCGATCTCCGCCAACCAGCTGGTCATCAGGCTGCAGCCCGACGAGGGCGTCAAGCAGTTCATCATGATCAAGGATCCGGGGCCGGGCGGCATGCGGCTGCGCCAGATTCCGCTCGACATGAGTTTTGCGCAATCCTTCGACGGCCGCGCCCCCGATGCCTATGAGCGGCTGATCATGGACGTCATCCGTGGCAACCAGACGCTGTTCATGCGCCGCGACGAGGTCGAGGCGGCGTGGAAATGGATCGACCCGATCCAGGACGCCTGGGAAAGCGGCAGGCAAGAGGCGCAAGGCTACACCGCCGGCACATGGGGCCCCTCGGCCTCGATTGCGCTGATCGAACGCGACGGGCGGACATGGCACGAGAGCAATTAGGCGGCGCCTACAACTGGCACGAATTTGCCGGACGCCAGGAGTTGGCCACAGCGCTTGCCGGCCACGTCGCCGGCCGTCTGTCAAAGGCGATCGCCGAGCGCGGCACGGCGCTGCTTGCGGTCTCGGGCGGCACGACGCCGGCGAAATTCTTCGCGGCGCTTTCGACCGTTCCGATCGCCTGGGAAAAGGTGACGATAACATTGGTCGACGAGCGCTTCGTGCCGCCCTCATCGCCGCGCTCCAATGCCGGCCTGGTTGCCGCCAACCTGCTGCAGAACGCGGCCGCCGCCGCGAATTTCGTGCCGCTCTACCACGCCGCGGCAAGTATCGAGGGTGCAGCGGTCTCCGACAGCGAGGCGCTGCAAGTGCTGCCCTGGCCACTCGACGTCGTTGTGCTCGGCATGGGAACTGATGGCCACACCGCCTCGTTCTTTCCGGATGCCGAGAACCTGGCAAGATTGCTCGATCCGTCGTCGCAAAGGGTCGTGCTTCCGGTTCATGCGGCAAGCGCCGGCGAGCCACGGCTGACGCTGTCACTGGCGCGGATCATCAAAGCCGCCTTCATCGCGCTGCATATCGAGGGCGCGGAAAAACGCAGCGCATTCGAGGCCGCGCTTGGAACTGGAACACGAAAGCCCATTCGCGCCGTGCTCGATGCCACTCAAAAGCCCGTAGAGGTTTTCTGGGCACCCTGATCTCAACTTGGCTGCAGGTCCCGGCAACAGCCGGAAGGTGTTTGCGGGACCTCGCCTGAAAGGACCGACCGCCATGACCGCAAGACGCGATATCGAAGCCATCACCCAGCGCATCCGTGAGCGCTCCAAGCCCGGTCGCGAGGCCTATCTCGGCCGCATCGCCGAAGCCTCGAACCGCACCGCCAACCGGGCCGTGCTGTCCTGCGGCAACCTGGCCCATGGCTTTGCCGTCTGCAGCCCTTCCGAAAAGGTGGCACTTGGCGGCGACCGGGTGCCGAACCTCGGTATCATCACCTCCTATAACGACATGCTGTCGGCGCATCAGCCTTTCGAGACCTTTCCGGCGCTGATCAAGGATGCGGCGCGCGAGGCCGGCGGCATCGCCCAGGTGGCCGGCGGCGTGCCGGCGATGTGCGACGGCGTCACCCAGGGCCAGCCCGGAATGGAGCTGTCGCTGTTCTCGCGCGACGTGATCGCCATGGCCGCGGCAATCGGCCTGTCGCACAACATGTTCGATGCCGCCGTCTATCTCGGCGTCTGCGACAAGATCGTGCCTGGACTGGTGATCGCGGCGCTGACCTTCGGCCATCTGCCGGCGGTCTTCATCCCGGCCGGGCCGATGACGACCGGCATTCCGAACGACGAAAAAGCCAAGATCCGCCAGCTCTATGCCGAGGGCAAGGCGGGACGGGCCGAACTGCTCGAAGCGGAATCAAAATCCTATCACGGGCCGGGAACCTGCACTTTCTACGGTACCGCCAATTCCAACCAGATGCTGATGGAGATCATGGGCCTGCACACGCCTGGCGCTTCCTTCGTCAATCCTGGCACGCCGTTGCGCGACGCGCTGACCAGGGAAGCGACGAAGCGGGCGCTGGCGATCACCGCGCTCGGCAACGCCTACACGCCGGTCGGGCGGATGATCGACGAGCGCTCGATCGTCAACGGTATCGTCGGCCTGCACGCCACCGGCGGTTCGACCAACCACACCATCCACCTGATCGCCATGGCAGCGGCGGGCGGCATCGCCATTACCTGGCAGGATATTTCCGACATCTCGGAAGCCGTGCCGCTGCTGGCGCGAGTCTATCCGAACGGCCTTGCCGATGTGAACCACTTCCACGCCGCCGGCGGGCTCGGCTTCCTGATCCGCGAACTGCTCGACGCAGGCATCCTGCACGAGGATGTGCAGACGGTGTGGGGCGAAGGGCTGCGCCCCTACGCGGTCGAGGCCAGGCTCGGCGCCGACGGCGGCGTCGTGCGCGAGGCTTCGCCGCGCGAGAGCGGGGACGAGAAGGTGCTGGCACCGTTCAAGAAGGCGTTCCAGCCGAGCGGCGGTCTGAAAGTGCTTTCGGGCAATCTCGGCCACGCCGTCATCAAGACATCGGCGGTCAAGCCGGAGCGGCGCATCATCGAGGCGCCGGCCAAGGTGTTCGACAGCCAGCAAGGCCTGAACGAGGCGTTCACGGCGGGGTCGCTGACAGGCGACTTCATCGCCGTCATTCGGTTCCAGGGTCCGAAGGCCAACGGCATGCCGGAATTGCACAGGCTGACCACCGTGCTCGGCATCCTGCAGGACCGCGGCCAGCATGTGGCGCTGGTCACCGACGGCCGCATGTCGGGCGCTTCAGGCAAGGTGCCGGCGGCGATCCACGTGACGCCGGAAGCGGCGGAGGACGGGCCTATCGCCAGGATCCATGACGGCGATATCATCAGGCTCGACGCCGAGGCCGGGACGCTGGAGGTACTGGTGCCAGCCGGCGATTTCGCACTGCGCCGCCCCGCGGACAGCGACCTCATAGGCAATGAATTCGGCTTCGGCCGCGAGCTTTTCGCCGGGTTCCGGCAGTTGGTGGGACGCGCCGACCATGGCGCCAGCGCCTTCGGTACGGCATGATTTTTTCGGCAATAGGGAAGAGCGGCTAATGGCTGCTCTCCACTGGATCTATTGAACCGTCAGTTCGGCTCGCGCGCCGGCCCTGACCGTTACCGTGCCTTCCTTCGAGCTGTTGTCCGATTTCTCCGAAACCACCGCGTAGTCACCGGCCGACAGGGTGGCTTGATACTTCTGATCATAGGCGTAGCCGACCGACTTGCGGGTTCCGTCGATGGCCTTCCTGGCCTCGAATATCTCGATCTTCGAGGCTCCTGGCGCGGTTATCGTCAGCATGCCGGCGTTCATCGCGATCTTCAGATCCTGATGGTCGCCAACCTTGACGCTGAACGGCTGCTCGGCCACCGCAAGGTCGACCGTCGCGACCATTACATAATCGTCGGGCGGCAGATCGAACTTGCTGTCCGGACCGTAGGCATAAGTCACCTCCTGCCTGGTTCCGTCGACGTTCTTTTTCGCCTGGAGCACTTTGAAGCCGATGCCCGAACCCTCGGCCTTGTCGCCGCCGGCAGCATAATAGGCGTTGGCGACGACACGCCCGACGCCGACGATGATGTCCTTGTCGATGACCCTGCCGGCGGCAAGCGGGATCGTCTCGATAACCATGCCCTGGCCGATCGTGACCGTCACCTTCTGGTCACCGGCCGGCAGCACGACTTTCGTGTCACCGTAATAGGTCGGCGGGGTGTCGACGCCGGGATAGCCGATTACGACAGCCGCGCCGTCATCAATGTCCGCTCCTTCGCTTGGCCGCGGGTGGATGACCAGCGTGCCGGCATTCAGGTTGAAGTGCGGTTTGGCGACCTGGCCAGGCTCTATCTTGATCTTCTGTTCGGCCCTGGCCTCGCCGGCACGCGCGACGACGATATAGTCGCCCGGCTCCAGATTGCCCTTGTAGGTGCCATGTTCGGTGGTGACGGGATCGCCGCGCGTGCCGTCGGAATTCGCCTTGTAGATCTCCCAGGCATTGCCGTCGGTGACGGGATCGCCACCCTCGGCAAGCACGACGGTGGGAACGAAATTGGACTCCGCCGGCTGAGCGGGCGCCGGCTGGGGAGCAGGCTGCGGGGCGGGAGTCGGTTCAGGGGCGGGTGGCGGAGGCGCGACGGTCTCGACGAGGGCGTCCTGCAATGCCTTTTCATCCGACGCTTCGATATATTTGCCGCCGGTATTGTCGGCGAGGCAACCGATCTGCTTGCCTTCGGCCGCCGTCAGGCCGAAGCCGACGACATTGACGGTGAAGTCGACGCCAGCAGCCTCCAGTTCCTTGCCGAGCGCACAGGGATCGCCGTTGCATGTCTCGATGCCATCGGTGATGAGAACGACCGTCGCCTTGTCCTCGGTGTATTTCAATGCTTCCGCCGCTTGCTTCACCGCAGCGGTCAGCGGCGTCTTGCCCTGAAATTTTAAGCTGTCGGCCGCGGCTGAGATCGCACTTGCCGAGCCTGCCTGCGGTGGCACGATGAGTTCGATGTCGTCGCAACTGGCCTTCTCGCGATGGCCATAGGCCATGAAGCCTATTTCCTCCTCGGCCGGGACCGATTGCAGCACGTTCCGCAGCGATTGACGGGCGATTTCGAGCTTGGGCTTGCCGTCGATCTGCGCCCACATCGAGCCGGAGGCATCGAGAATGACGATGACGCGATCGGCGGCGAAGCCGAACCCCGTCGTCCACAGCAACAGGGCCGCCGCAGCGACGCTCTGCACAAATCCCGTCATCAAAAATCCCCCCGTCAGTCGCCGCCGCTCGGCGCCGGAAAGCTATTTGACGCTGCGTCGCGACACAAGCCCGGGTGGAGTACGAAGCTGCGCCACCTCTGTGCAACCCTCAATAGGTCGTGCGGCGTTCCTCGGAAGGCGGCCGGCCGAATTGGAGCCGATAGCTCTGGGCAAAATAGGAATGCGAGGTGAAGCCGGTGGCGATCGCCACGTCGAGGATCGGCATGTTGGTCTGGCGCAGCAGTTCGCGCGCCCGCTCGAGTCTAAGCCGCATATAGTAGCGCCCGGGCGTCACGCTGAGATGGCGCAGGAACAGGCGCTCGACCTGGCGCACCGACAGGCCCGCCGACTTGGCGAGCTGCACCGCCGACAGCGGCTCGTCGAGATGGTCGGCCATCAGCTCGACGATGCGGCGCAGCTTCTCCGACTTGCCGGTGAGGTCGCGTTCCGGCCCGACGCGCTGGCGGTCCCCGGCCGAGCGGATGCGCTCATGCTGGAACTGGTTGGCGACGCCATTGGCGAGGCTCGAGCCGAAATCACCGCGCACGATCTCCAGCATCAGGTCGATCGATGTGGTGCCGCCGGCGCAGGTGTAGCGCTTGCGGTCGATCTCGAAGACGTTGCCGGTGCAGTTGATGTCCGGAAAGCGTTCGAGGAAGCCGGCGCGGTTTTCCCAATGAATGGTGCAGCGATAACCATCGAGCTGGCCTGCTTCGGCAAGCAGGTAAGAGCCAACCGAAAGC
This sequence comes from Mesorhizobium sp. M1182, assembly GCF_040318335.1. Taxonomy (NCBI): domain Bacteria; kingdom Pseudomonadati; phylum Pseudomonadota; class Alphaproteobacteria; order Hyphomicrobiales; family Phyllobacteriaceae; genus Mesorhizobium; species Mesorhizobium sp. M1182. The sequence continues at coordinate 25,777 of NZ_JAMYMD010000013.1, read as the reverse complement.
GCGCCGAGCGCATTGCCGCGCCGGCCCCAGCTGCGCAGCGCCGCCAGCACCTTGCTCTTGCCGGGAAATTCCGTCGTCAGCCCGACCGAGACGAACAGGATATCGACCGGCGGCAGATCGGCAACCGCGTAGTCGATCTTGAGCGGCAGGCCGTTGGACGCCATGACGGCGTCGCCGTCGGCCGACACCGTAGTCCAGCCATAGAAATCGCGGCCGAGCAGCCGGTTCGCCGACCGGAACGTGTCGATTGCCGCGGCCAGCGAGAACATGGAGAACTTGTCGACCAACAGAAACCCGAACTGCCGCCCGCCCTGAACGGGATCATTGGTGACCGGCCGTTCTAAGGGAACAGTGAGGTTCGGCAAGGACGCTGCTTTCTGGTCAGAAGGAAGGCCGTTTCAATCCGGCTGCGAGATAGGCGGAAGCTAGCGTGTTGGCCATCAGCATGGCAATGGTCATCGGCCCGACGCCGCCAGGCACCGGCGTGATGGCGCCGGCCGCCTTCGCTGCTTCGGCAAAGGCGACGTCGCCGACGAGGCGCGTCTTGCCTTCGCCCTTTTCAGGTGCGGCGACGCGGTTGATGCCGACATCGATGACGGTGGCGCCAGGCTTGACCCAGTCGCCGCGGACCATTTCAGGCCGGCCGACGGCTGCAACCAGAATATCGGCGGTGCGGGCAAGCGCCGGCAGGTCCCTGGTCCGGCTGTGTGCGATGGTGACGGTGCAGTTGGCGGCAAGCAGAAGATTGGCCATCGGTTTGCCGACGATGTTCGAACGCCCGACGACGACCGCATTGAGACCGGACAGGTCCTTGCCACGCACGCGTTCGATCAGCAGCATCGAGCCGGCCGGCGTGCAAGGCACGAAGGCGGTCTCGAGTTCGCCGGTGCCGAGCTTGCCGACATTGATGAAGTGGAAGCCGTCGACATCCTTCTCCGGCGCGATGGTCTGGATGATCTTGCCGGAATCGATATGGCCGGGAAGCGGAAGCTGCACGAGGATGCCGTTGATGGCCGGATCGGCGTTGAGCTGGCCGATGATCTTCAACAGGTCCGGCTCGGAGGTTTCGGCCGGCAGCGTGTGCTGAACCGAATGGAAGCCGCATTCCTTGGCGGTGCGGGATTTGGAGGCGACATAGACCTGGCTCGCCGGATCCTCGCCGACGATGACCACGGCGAGACCGGGCTGCCGTCCGCCCTTTTCCGCCAGTTCGGCGGTCAGGGCCTTGACCCGCCGCACCACGTCTTCGGCGACGCTTTTTCCGTCAATCAACTCAGCCATGAACCACCCTCGACGCCTATCGCGTAAGCCTGCCGCGTTAAAACATCCATGCGGCGCGCTCCAGATATCTTTTATGCAGGCCGTTGCCCAGAACCATGCGCTGCGGGCGGACATGCAGCGCGGCATTTTCACGAAAATCGAGCCGGGCAATCCCGTCAATGCGCCGTCCCATGCCGTTAACTCGAAACCGGCATGTTTTATTCGACGCTCAGAAATAGCGGCGGCGCGCGCGGTTTTCGGTGAGTTCGCGAACGACCTCGCGGAATTCGCGCAGGCTGGCGCGGATTTCCTCGATCTGGCTTTGCTGATCGGCGGCTTCCGAGGCCTGATTTGCCTTCCTCGACCAGGCCTGAGTACGGGCCGAATGCGGCGGCGGGGGTTGCTGCGGATAAGGTGCCCGACCGGCATAAAACGGCTGCGGGTGGAACGCAGGCGGCATCGCTGCGGTGGAATTTGTCGCGGCGGAAGTCTCGCCGGACGCCACCTCCTCCGGCGCGCTGCCGGGCATGAGCCTGCGCAGCGCCGACAACACGGCACCGATCGGCCCTGGGCGCGCGACCTCGACCGGCGAAGCGGGAGGCGGCGCTGCCCGGTATGCTGCGTGATCGGCGGAACCGGCATCGGGGCCGCCAAGGGAGCCAGCGGGGTCGAAAAACCCATCGGCAGCTGCAGCCTCTTCCATCAGTATGGTGCCGGCCTTTGGCTCATCAGGATCGGGCTGGCTTATGCCGGCGGCTGCCAACAGGATCGGACTGGCACGCGCTTCGCGGCGCGAGCGGGCAAGACGATGGCGTGTGGCGGCATCCTCGCGCCATGACGGGCCTGCGCGGTCCTCTAGCGAAACCAGCGATGCTTCGTCCTCGCCGCGCACCGCCTCGACGAGCGACAGCAAGGACTGCTCGTTCCTCCAGTGTTCACGATTTTTCCTATAAGCCATGGTTTCTGGAGCCTTCCCCTCGGGCTGGGACGTAGCGACCGCCACTGGTTAAGCGATGCTAAACAGGCATAGGAAATAAAAGGTTAATTTGGTCGCCGCGCGGCAGCGCGACTACATGCGCATCCCAACCGCAAGGTCGGGGTTTTCGCCTGATCACGGTCCCAACAGGGCTTCCCCGCCCTGCCGCGAACGTCTATGGGGAAGCCATCTCTATGGGAGGCTTTTGATGACGATCAGGCTTGTTCTCGCCGGTTGCGGCAATATGGGCTACGCCATGCTCTCGGGCTGGCTGAAAGCCGGCAAGCTCGCTCCGGCTGCGGTGTTCGTGGTCGAGCCCAATGCCGAGTTGCGCAAGCGTGCCGAAGCACTGGGCTGCGCTGCTGCCGCGGATGCCGGCGCCATCCCGGCGGACGCCGTGCCGACCGTCGTCGTCATTGCGGTGAAGCCGCAGGTGATCCGCGACGTGACGGCTGGTTACATCCGCTTCAACGATGGCCGGACCACCTTCCTTAGCATCGCCGCCGGAACGCCGGTGGCCAGGTTTGAAGGTATTCTCGGCGACCGCGCGCCGATCGTGCGCTGCATGCCCAACACGCCGGCGGCGATCGGCAAGGGCATGATGGTGGTGTTTTCCAACAGGCTGGTTTCCGACGAGACTAAACGCTTCGTCGCCGACCTGCTTTCGGCGAGCGGGCACGTGGCCGATATCGACGACGAAGCCCTGATGGATGCGGTGACGGCGGTTTCCGGGTCGGGGCCGGCGTATATCTTCCATTTCATCGAAGCGCTGACCGTGGCCGCCGAGAAAGCCGGCCTGCCGACCGGGACTGCCAAGCTCTTGGCCATGCAGACGGTCTACGGCGCCGCATCGCTGGCCGCCGAAAGCGGCGAGGAGCCGGGCGTGCTCAGGCAGCAGGTGACCAGCCCCAACGGCACCACGGCTGCGGCCCTTGCGGTGCTGATGAGCGAGAACCGGCTGACGCGCCTGCTCACCGAGGCGGTGGAAGCGGCGCGGCTGCGGTCGATAGAGCTGGGGAAGTAGGGCTTCTGGGGGAGCCAGTCGGCGGTGATGGTCGACCGTTCCTGTCGGCAATAGCTACCGGTAGAAAAGCCGTTACGCGGCGTTCCTTCGCGCCCTCCACTGTCCTGCCGACATCAAAATCGCGATAGCCTAGAATGTCGACAGATATCAGCGATGTCCCCACAAGTCGTCGATCTCGTCCTTGTTCACGCGCCGCCCGTCTTTGCCGGCTTTGGCTTTGAGATCATCGGCAATGGCCGCGAGCCGCTCTGCCAGAGAAGGGCGTCCATTTTCCCGCTTCAACTCGGATTCACGGACCTCAGCCATCACCAAGATTCCCATACAGCATCTCGTCCTGCAACCGGCGCAAGGCGAACAGCCTGGTCGTCGGGTCGGGCGCGGCATTGTCGGCGGTGAGCAATTCGCCTTTCCTCACCGGTTTCAGCACCTTGCCGCCTTCGAGCAGACCAACCGGCACGGCGCGATGGGCGCGGGCCTGTTCGACGGTCATGGTCCAGGAGCGGTAGCAGGTCTCGCCGATCGCATCGAAAACCTCGCCTGCCGCCAGATCGCGCTTGGCCACGGCGCAGACCTCGGCCACCGGCCGCGGCAGCGGCACCATGTCGGGCTTGCCGTAAAGCGCGATGCGAGCCGCCGTCAGCGGCACTTCCAGCGAGGTCAGATGGTAGGGCCTGAAGAAGCTGTAATAGGGGCCGTGGCCGATATGCAGATCGTCCATGCGCTCGATGATGCGCGGATGCGTCGCCTCGACGATGACGAAGACGCCGGGCGCCACGCCCTTGCCGACGGTGTAGTCGACGACGCCCTTCTTCGACAGGATGCCGCCCTGCTCGCGCGGGACCAGCACCTTGACCAGCTCGTCGCGATCGGCCTTGGGGCCGTGCATGCCGGGAACGTCGGGCACCAGCCCGGTGGCGTTGGCAATGGCGCACATCTCGACCATGGTTTTCGAGCCGTCGACGAACTCGACCAGCATGCGCGGATTCATGTTGCGGCGCAGCGCCTCCTCGCGGTAGTCGTCGGGAACGGCGTCGTGGTTGAGCGGGTTGTTCTTGCCCTTGCCGGCGGAGACGATGGTGTAGCCGAGCGCCGAGGCGAACTCGATCAGCTCCATGCAGCTCGACGGCTCGTCGCCGGCGCCGACCGAATAGACGACGCCGAGCCGGTCCGCCTGCTGCTTCAGATAGCAGCCGATGGTGACGTCGGCCTCGACATTCATCATCACCAGGTGCTTGCCGTGCTGCATCGCCATCAGGTCGAAATCGGCGGCGACGCCGGGCTTGCCGGTGGCATCGATGACGACATCGATAAGCGGATTGGTGACCAGCATTTCGTTCGAGGTGACGGCGATCTTGCCGCTTTCGATGGCCTGGCTAACCTTCGAAGCGCTGTCCGCTTCGGCTGCCATCGCCTGATCGCCATAAGCAATGCGGATGGCGTCACGCGCCGTATGCGGGCGGCGCGTCGAGATCGCGCAAACCGAAATGCCCGGCATCAGCATGCCTTGCGTCACCAGGTCGGTGCCCATCTCGCCCGAACCGATAACGCCGATGCGCACCGGGCGGCCTTCCGCAGCGCGCTTGGCAAGATCGCGGGCAAGCCCGGTCAAGGCGACATTGGTCATACTGGAACGTCCACTGCTTTAAGTCTTTGTTTTTATGCATGTCGTTGTCCCAAAACCGCGGCACACTTTTGGGCGACATGCATAATGAAGCGGGAATAGCAGGGAACGGCAACCCATTGCCAATCTAAACCGGCCGCGGCGGTCTTTTCTTGCGCATGACCCCGGAAACCAGAATTGTTCCTATGAAGACATGCACCCGGCCGAAGGACTAACGAGGGTCCTGTGGCGCCAAAGGCCCGCATTGAAGCGGCGCAACAGGCCGTTAAGCCCGGATGGATCGCAGCCAAGAAATGTACGGAAATTCTTAGTCATTCTTTTATGCAATCCTGCTTTAATAGGGAAATGGACTGGCGTGCCCGCATTTTTAAGTGTTTTTTCCGCGCTATGCGACCGATCGGCGAGAGCGGCAACGTTGCTACTATTTTTGCTCTGTCTTTGCCGATTGTCGTCGGCGGTGCGGGCCTCGGTATCGAGACTTCCCATTGGTATTACAGCAGCCTGAAGCTACAAGCGGTGGCGGATGCGGCGGCGTATGCTGGCGCTTTGGAAAAGGTTTCGGGATCCGACACGCCAAAGATTGTCTCCGCAGCGACAGCGTCAGCGACCACGAACGGCTGGGGACCGTCAGCAGGTACAATAGAGGTCTTCTCGCCTCCGTCAGCCGGTCCAAATGTCGGAAAAAAGGCGGTTGAGGTGGTCGTTCATCAGAACCTCGATCGGTTCTTTACGTCGATATTCACGCAAAACGCAGTTGGCGCACAAGCAAGGGCGGTGGCTCTTATTACGGATGCTTCAAAAGCCTGCATTTTGACGGTCGATCCTTCCGCTTCGAAAGCGGCGCTCTTTTCCGGCAGTTCGACCACAAAACTGACAGGCTGCTCCGTCATGTCGAATTCGATAGCTCCGGACGCCATCAAACTTCAGGGATCGGCAAGCCTTGATGTCGATTGCCTGATATCGGCAGGCGGTGTTTCGTTGAGCAACGTCGTGAAGACCGTTTGCGCCAGCCTGATAACTCAGGCGCTGCCCGCTGCTGATCCTTTTGCCGACCTGCCGGCGCCGCCGGCCACGAACCCTTGTCAAAACGGCAATCAGTCAACCTTGCAACCTGGAACATACTGCAAGGGGCTCAGCTTGAGCGGCAATGTAACCCTCTCGCCCGGGATATACGTCATTGAGGGAGGCGATTTCAAAGCGAGCTCGAATGCAAATATTTCCGGCGAGGGTGTCGTCATTTATCTGGCCGATACCTCCGGCGTTAGCATGAACGGCACGGCGACCGTCAAGCTCAGCGCACCGACGTCGGGCACCTATTCAGGTGTGCTGTTCTATGGCGACAGAGCCAACCTGGCGGGATCCAACACGTTTAATGGCACGGCGGATTCGCTATTGACCGGCGCTCTGTATTTTCCAACACAGGGCGTCAATTATCTCGGCAATTTCTCGGGCAAAGGTGGTTGCACGCAGGTCGTCGCAAGTACCGTGCAATGGTCCGGCAACGCAAACATCATTCAGGATTGCACGAGCCTTGGAATGCGAGACATTCCGGCCACGCAAACCGTTCAGCTTGTCGAGTAGTTTTCGTGGATCGGCTACAAGTCCGGATGTTCCGGAGTGATTCGGGTGTTGCCGCGGTAGAGTTTGCGCTGGTTCTGCCCGCCCTTTGCCTGGTACTTCTTGGCATCATCGACGGCTGGTCTTTTGTCTCGAGCGCATTGTCGATGCGTGCAGGCGTCAAAACCGCGGCGAACCTCGTGATGCAAGGAGCAGTCGAGGATACGACCATCCAAGCTGTCGCTCTTTCGAGCTGGGAAAACCATCCTGATGGCGCGCAGGTGGCAGTGAGTCGGAAATACACGTGCGGGAACATCGTGGCCGATCCATCGGTCCTGTGCGACACTTTGAAAGCCCCCTCGGTCTTCCTCGTAATACAGGCGACAGCCACCTGGTCACCGCCCTTCAGTTTTGGCGCGTTTTCCCTCTCGCGCGAACTCAGTCATCAACAGGTGATTCGTGTCCGCTAAGTCGAGAGCTTTCACGAGGGATGCATCAGGCGGAGCTGCATTAGAGTTCGCGCTGATCGCGCCTTTTCTGATAATGCTTTTGATCGGCATCTTTGCATTCGGCTGGGCTCTGAATGCTATGTCGAGTGTTCGGTACACGCTGGAAACGTCGTCACGTGCGCTGCAAATGAAGAACTCGCTGACGCAGGCCCAGATCCAAGCCATTGCCACGGAAAAATTACTGGATTTGGGATTGAAAGACGTCGATGTAACAATAGCAATCGACGCCCCCAGCGGCGGCTTTCGCATGGCACATCTGACCGCCCAATATGCGTTCGTGATCGAGTTCCCGTATTTCAACCGATATCCGATAAATTATCAGACAACTGTCACAGTTCCCCTGATTGCATCGTGAGCACGTCCCCGGCCAGTCGAGCGGCCACCTTTCGCAGGATGTTCGCTGCACGCCGCCTTTATAGGCGATCGCCTTGTACAGCGTGCCGTTGCCGGCTTTGTTCCGGCCGAGCCCCCACCCCTCGCCCAGCGCTGCGCGGCCGCTACTTGTTTGTTGACAGGCATGCGAGGCCTACATGTGGAATTTGGCAGCAGAGGGCTGGAGGCTCCTCAAGCAGAGCGTCATCGGCTTCATCGACGACAATGCGCTGAGCCATGGGGCGGCGATAGCGTTTTATGCCACGACCTCGCTTGCGCCGATCCTGCTCATCGTTGTCGCTATTGCCGGCATGGCCTTCGGGCACGAGGCGGCGCAACTCGCCCTTTCGGCACAGATCGCTGGCCTGATGGGGCCGCAAAGTGCCGAGCTGCTGCAGGCGACGATCGAGAGCGCCTCGCAGAAGGAAGCGGGAACCCTTGCCAGCATTCTGGGGCTGGTCACGCTGTTCGTCGCCGCATCCGGCGTGTTCGGCGAAATGCAGCTGGCGCTGAACGAAATCTGGAAAGTCAAACCGAGCGGGGCAACGATTTCACGAATGGTGCGGGCACGCATTGCAAGCCTGGGCCTGGTCGCCGCGCTTGGTTTCCTGCTGCTGGTGTCGCTGGTCGTAAGCGCTGCAATTTCGGCGCTCGGAGAGGTCATCAACGCCGACCTGCCGTTCGGCACCATTATCCTGAGCGCCATCAACGGGATCGTCTCGTTTGCCCTGATCACACTGCTGTTTGCCGCAATCTACAAGGTGCTGCCGGACCGCAGCCTGCAATGGCGCGATGTCGGCATCGGCGCCGCGGTCACCGGGTTTCTGTTCACCATCGGCAAGTCGCTGATTGGCTGGTATATCGGAACCAGCGCCATCTCATCATCATACGGCGCGGCCGGCGCCCTGCTCGTCGTGCTGTTATGGGTCTATTATTCAGCGGAGATATTTCTGCTGGGCGCCGAATTCACGCGAGCCTATTCGGTTCGACATGGCAGCCGGTCCGATTTGAAGAACAAGGTGGAATTGCATGGCAAATGAGTTCACGCCGAAATTCGACCTAGCCGACGAGGTGGTGGTGGTCACCGGCGCCTCGCGCGGCATCGGCCGCGCCAGGACAACCGCACTGGGTCAAACCTAGTGTCCGGCTTCCTCATTCATTGCCGGCAAGCCAACGGACCATATTCGCCATCAGTCTTCCGTAGAACGGCCACGCGAGGAAATTCTGCGAGAGCCAATGCGGGCCGATATCGGTTGCCCAGGCAATCGTGCGGCCGCGGCCATGGCTATCGACGGCAAGGAGCGGCCAGTCGGTGCCGCGATGGTGGCAGGTCGCCAGAAGCCGGGACGAACCGTCGCGCCTGAATTCCAGCTTGTTCATGCCGAGAATCGGCGGCAAAGGCCCCTCCACCCCGGAAAAAATCGGATGTGACGACTGCAGGATGGAGGCCTGCAGGCCTTGCGGCACCTCCATGCCGTCGCAGTAGGGTAGGCAATGGACCGGCAGAACGTCCTCGACCGGGGTGTCGTGGAAACGCGCCGTCCCGAACATGCCCTGAAAGCCCATATAACCGCCGGCCAGCATCAGCCCGCCGCCACCTTCGACATAGGCCTTGAGCACATCGAGGCGGTTGACGCCAACACGCCCGGCGCGGGCATCCGGCCTCACCAGCAATGTCAGGGCGCCGACATCGGAGATCACCACCGCCTGATATTGGGCGAGCCCATCGAGGTCATAGGGAAACTCCGCGCTGCAACGCTCGCCGCCGATCTGCGTGACCGCGATGCCTTCAGTGGCCAGCGCGGCATTGAAGGCCGTCGCGCCATTTGTCAAGGCCGCACTTGTAAGCACGTCGCTGCCGATGGCGATCGACGTCGTCGCCGCAAAGGTTTCGCCCGCAAGCAAGATCTTCATTGCCGCCCCGCACTGTTTTCATTTCGAGAGGTTTTTGGGAAGGGCGCCGGATGGACCGGCGCCCCTAGAACTCAAGCTCTACAGGATCAGAATTTGAATTCGGCCAGATTTTCGGGAGTTACGATCTTGGCCGGACCAAGGATCAGTTCGCCGCCGGCGCCAATCGTGTATTCGCCGAGCCTGCCTGCCGTGAACTTCTCACCCTCCTTGCCGGTGATCTTGCATTGCGCAAACGCCTGGGCCGTCTGATAGGTAAGATAGCCAAGATCGGTGACGTTCCACCAGATATCCTGAGCCGCTTCGTCCTTGATGTATTTCGAGATCAGAGTGGCCGGCGCGAGGCCGGTCAGCTTGACCTTGCCGATCATGCCCGCTTCCTCGAGTGCACGCGCGGCCGCCGGAAGGCCGATGCCTGCCGGGACGATGATCACCTTGAGATCGGGAAACGCCTGCACCAGCGCCAATGCCTGCTGCTGGTTGATCTGTTCGCTTTCTTCGCCATAGGCCACCTGCACCAGCTTCATTTTGGAGAACTTCGGCTCGGCCGCCATTTTCGCCTTCATGAAGTCGATCCAGGCATTCTGGTTGGTCGCCGTCGGCGTCGACGACAGGATCGCGAATTCGCCTTCACCGCCGCTGAGGGCGAATGCACTTTCGAGCATCATCTCGGCGAGGCTGTCGCCCTTCACCTGATTGACGAACACCGCACGCGCATCGGCGGCCACATCGGAGTCATACGAAATCACCCTGACGCCCTGCTGAACGGCGCGCTTCAGCGCAGGCGCGACGGCGTTGGCGTCGTTGCCGGCAATTGCGATGACTCCGACCTTCTGCGAGACAAGGCTGTTGATGAATTCGATCTGCGCCTCGGCGGTCGCCTGCGATGGGGCGACCTGGGTAGCGGTGCCGCCAATTTCCTTGGCTGCCTCTTGTGCGCCTCCAAAGGCCACTTTGAAGTAGGGATCCGTGTCGAGCTTGGGCAGGAAACCGACCGTTACGGGTTCCTTGGCGCACTCCTGGCTGAAGGCCAGCGAGCTTTGCGCAAGCAGAACCGCGGATGCGAGCAGGGCTAATCTAAACGCTTTCATTGTGACTCCTCCGTCAAAATTCGGGCTTGAAGGAAGGGGCCCGAGATCACCCCTTTGTCTCGCGCATTGCGCGGGATCTGCTGAGCATCTCCTGTGTGGAGCGCCAGTAATTGCCGACCAGCAGCGAGCCGATCAGAAGCAGGCCGATGATCATGCCCTGCGCGTCGCCACCGATCTGGTTCAACGCCAGCACGTTGCGGATGATGGCGATCAGGACCAGTGCCAGCATCACGCCGGTCAGGCGGCCCTTGCCGCCAAAGACGCTGACGCCGCCGAGCAGCACGATGGTGATGACGTCGAGCTCCATGCCGAGCGCATTGTTGGCGCGGGCGTTGGAAAGGCGCGCGGTATAGACGATGCCGGCCATCGCCGCGACGACGCCCGAGACGACGAACAGGTTCAGCACCATCCGGCGCGTGTTTATGCCGGAATAGCGCGCCACCTCGGGGCTGCCGCCGAGCGCGTAGATGCGCTTGCCGGTCGGCGTCTTCTGCAGCACGACCGCAAACACCGGCGCCAGCACCAGGAAGGGCACGATGGTCCACGGTATCTCGGTGCCAGGCAGGTTGTTGATGCCGAAATCGACGACCGCGGGCGGCAGGATGTTGACCGAGCCGGTGCCGAGCAGGATGTAGCCAATGCCTCGATAGAGCGCCATGGTGCCGAGCGTCACAACCAATGACTGCAGTCCGAGGCCCGAGACCAGATAGCCGTTGAAGGCGCCGAGCAGGCCGCCGATGACGAGCGTCAACGGGATTGCGGCAAGTGTCGGCACACCGGCCTGGACCAGCAAGCCAAAGACGACGGACGTCAGCGCCAGCACCGAGGCGATCGACAGGTCGATCTCGCGGGTGATGATGAGCAGCGTCATCGGCAGGATCAGCAATGCCTTTTCCGAGGCGCTGGCGGCCAGTTGCGAGAGATTGAAGCCGGAAACGAAATTCGGCACGAAGATCGCGGCATAGAGGAAGATGGCCAAGCAAGAGGTCGCCAGCAGCAGATCCCAGAAGTCGATCGAACGGAGGAACTTTTTCACCGCGCCCTCGCCTGTCTTGCCTGCTCGGCCCGCCGCACGATGAAGGTGTCGATGCCGATGGCGACCAGGATCACGAGGCCGTAGACGCCCTGCAGCCACAGCGGGTCGACGCGCACCAGCGTCAGCCCGTTCTTGATGACGAGCAGCGTGAGCGCGCCGAGGATGATACCGAGCAGCGTGCCCGAACCACCGCGGATGGCGACGCCGCCGACCACCGCCGACGCGATCACGGTGAGTTCGAAGCCGAGCGCGACGCGTGCATCGATGGTCGCATAGCGCGATGCCCACAGCGCGCCACACAGGCCGCCGAGCAGGCCGGCCATGCCAAAGGCCAGCAGAATGCGGCGGTCGACGGGGATGCCGATAAGACGCGCGCCGTCGGGATTGGAGCCGGCGGCGAACAGTTCGCGCCCGATCGCCGTGCGATAGAGCAGCACGTAGCCCAGGCACAGGATAACGATCGCGATGATGACGATCAGCGGCACGCCGGCGATCTTCAGGCCGGTCATGTCGAGCCAGGCTTGCGTGACTTCGTCGGCGCTGATCTGGTCACCGGCTGCCCAGATCGAGTTGAAGCCGCGGAAGATCGACATCGAGGCCAGCGTGACGACGATCGCCGGGATCTTTCCCCTGGTGACGACGAGGCCGTTGATCAGGCCGGCGACGCCACCGACGGCGCATGCGGTTAACAGGCCAATGCCGATGTCGAGCCCTGGATAGGCCTGGACCATGCTGGCCGCCATGTAAGCCGACAGGCCGATCACCGCAGCGATCGAAAGGTCGATGTTGCGGGTGATCAGCACCAGCATCTGCGCGAGTGCTGCAACGACGAGCAGGGCGGCATCCATCGACACGGCGGTCAGGTTTGCAGCGCTCACCATGCGCGGGTTGATGATGGTGACGGGGACGGCGACCGCCAGCATCGCGGCGAGCAGGCCGAACTCCCGCCGCTTTAGTATGTCGAGCGGTCCTTTTCTCTTCTCCTCGCCGGCGGCCTGTGCCGCCGCATCGGCGCTTTCGCCGGCGTTGGTCGCTGCTTCCAGCACCTTTTCCTGAGTGGCTTCGCCCCTGGCAAATTCGGCCGTCCGATGGCCTTCGCGCAGGACGATGATGCGGTCGCACATGCCGATGAGCTCGGGCATTTCGGAGGAGATCAGGATGATTGCCATGCCCTGGGCGGCAAGGTCGGCGATCATCGCATGCACTTCCGCCTTGGTGCCGACATCGATGCCTTGCGTCGGCTCATCGAGGATGAGGACGCGCGGTTCGGTGCGCAGCCATTTGGCCAACACCACCTTCTGCTGGTTGCCGCCGGACAGTTCCTTTACCGGCTGCGCGTAGCCGGAAAAGCGAAGCTTCATGCGCTTCAGCCAGTCCGAAACCAGATTGATCGCGCGGTTCGTGCCGTAGAAGCCGGAGCGGGCTGCCTTGTCGAGGACGGGCAGCACGGCGTTGTCGAGGATGGAAAAATCCATCACCAAGCTCTGGCCCATGCGGTCTTCCGAGACATAGGCGATGCGCGCATCCATGGCGTCGCGTGCCGAGGCGAAACGCACTGCCTCGCCGTCGATCAGGATTTCGCCGGCATCGGGCTGGTCGATTCCGAACAGCACGCGCGCGATCTCGGTCCGCCCGCTGCCGACCAGGCCGCCGAGCCCGAGCACCTCGCCGGCATGGAGCTTGAGGTCGATATTGGAAAAGCCGCCGGCGTGCGAAAGCCCCCTCGCCTCCAGCACCAGTGCGCCGGTGGCGTGGCTTCGTTGCGGATAGAGGTCGGTGACCTCGCGGCCGACCATCATGCCGATGGCAGCGGCGCGGCCAAGCTCGGCCTTCGGCTTGACGCCAATGAGGCGCCCGTCGCGCAGCACCGCGATGCGGTCGGCGATGCGGAAGATCTCGTCCATGCGGTGGCCGACGAACATCATCGCGACGCCATGCAGCCGCAGGTCGGCGACGACGGTGAACAGCCGCTCGACCTCGCGCTGCGACAGGGCGGCCGTCGGCTCGTCCATGATCAGCACCCGCGCGTCGAGCGACAGGGCGCGGGCGATCTCGACCAGTTGCTGTTCGGAGGTGCGCAACGTTGCGAGCCGGGTTTCGGCCGGCACGTCGAGGCCGACTGTCGCCAGCACCCTGCGCGCGCCGGCAAGCATGGCGGCGTTGTCGATGCCGCCGAAGCGGTCGCGTGGCATATGGCCGAGATAGATGTTCTCCGCCACCGAAAGATCAGGGAAAAGACCGGGGTGCTGGTGCATGACCGAGATGCCGGCAGCCTGGGCGTCGTGCGGCGAATGGAAGACCACAGGCTTGCCATCGACTTCGACGTGGCCGCCGGTCGGGAGATACACGCCGGCCAGCAGCTTTACGCAAGTGCTCTTGCCGGCACCGTTTTCGCCAAGCAGAGCCAGCACCTCGCCTGAGCGCAATTCGAAGGACGCGTCCTTGAGGGCGATCGTGCCGCCGAAGGCTTTTGTCGCCTGAACCAGGGCAACGGGGACAGCCGCGTCGCTCTTCACCATGGCGTCGGCTTCGCCTAATGCGCCCAAGTGCAGCACCTTTCCTCCCTTGGTCCTGTTTTTTCAATTTGCTATATTAAATGGCCGAATGTCGCAACTGGAAAATTGACTTCCATGGCCGCGAAGGGCACTGTCGCGTCGCGCACGGGTGCGATTGGAGTGCTCGACCCCGCGGCAGCCTCAAAGCTGCAAGCGGCTGGAGCGGCTCTGCGGGAATGAATGGGGAGGCGCCGGTTTTGTCCGGAAAAGGCAGCAATTCGGTCAAGGTTCGGCATTATAACGAGCGCTTCGTGCTTGATGCCATTCGCCGCCTGAAGGAGGCATCCAAGTCCGATCTGGCGCGCGCCGCAAATCTGACGCCGGCCGCGGTCGCCACCATTGTCGACGGGCTGGAATCTTCCGGATTCGTAAAGCAAGTGGGAAAAAGGTTCGGGCAACGCGGATCGCCGTCCACTCTCTACCGACTTGCACCTGAGCGTATCTACAGCGTCGGCATCAAGATCGGCCGGCGCGCGCTGGAAGCCGTGCTCGTCGACTTTGCCGGCGAGGTCCGCTCGCGCGAGTCGCACGAATATCGCTTTCCGGATCCCGACATGGTGCTCAAGGCCGGCAACATGTCGCTGGCCAATTTCGACAAGCTGGTCGAGGGGCTTGGCGATGCCAGCATCGTCGGCGTCGGCATCGCCTCGCCATATTTCCTCGGCGGCTGGAGCGAAGAGCTCGGCTTTCCCGACGATCTCGGCAGCCGCTGGGAAGCAATCGATCTGACGACGTTCTTCGCCACAAAGCCGAAGACCCCGGTCTTCGTGGAAAACGACGCGTCATCGGCCGCACTCGCCGAGCTCATCCAGGGAACCGGCGCGCGGTTCCGCGACTTCATGCATATCTCGATCGACACCTTTGTCGGCGGCGGACTGGTGCAAGGCGGCAAGGTCCACACCGGGCCGCACGGCAACAGCGCCGCGCTCGGTCCTTTGCCGGTCTCGCCTTCAAGCCTCGATTCGGTGGCGGCCAAGCCGGCGCGCTACCAGAGCCTGCTGCATCGCGCTTCGATCTATGTGCTGGTCAATCATCTCAAATCGCGCGGCATCGAGATCAACCGTGTGCGCGAACTCGATCCCTTGCCGCCGGGGGCGCGCGAGCCGCTGTCCGAATGGATCGACGATTGTGCCAATGCGCTGGTCGAGGCGATCATCGCCATCACCTCCGTCATCGACATCGAGGCGATCGTCCTCGACAGCATCCTGCCGCGGCCGATTCATCTCGAGCTGCTGGCAAAGGTGCAGACCCAGTTCAACAGGATCAGCGCCATCGGCATCGTGGCGCCGGAAATCGTCTCGGGACAATTCGGCCCCGAGGCTTCGCCGATCGGCGCGGCGATGCTGCCGTTCTCGGCACTGTTGGCGCCCGACAGCGGCGTGCTGATGATCGGCAAGGACAGAACAATGCTGCTGGGCAGCCTGTCGAGGCTTGCCAGCCAAGGCCAACCAGCAAGAAGCTCAGCGCCTTCAACGGCATAAGACAGTGCCGCGAAAGAGCATCAAGCTCCAGGCATCATCAACATCAGCTCACAGTCAGGCACGGGCACGGCGGGCTTTTTGCGCCGGCACCGGAACTTTTAGCGGCTGCTAATCTTCATTCGTCACCGACATTGCAATGCCGATCGGTCCGCGCTCCGCTTCAGTGCGGGCCCAGGAAGCCAGGAGGAACATATGAACTGGGATCAAATCAAGGGAAAATGGACGCAGTTCAAAGGCAAGGCGAAGGAGCAGTGGGGTGACCTCACCGACGACGATCTTGATCGTATCGAGGGCAATAGGGACCAGCTCTTGGGACGCATCCAGGAGCGATATGGCATCGCCAAGGAAGAGGCGGAGCGCCAGGTTGATAACTGGTCCAGAAGCATCAGCTGAGCCTTTGGATGCAATGCCGTTTGCTGCCCACCACCGGGGTGAAACTCTGCGTCGCCCGCCGTGCCGACTGGTGCCGTGGGCTCTTTCGACAGCGAGGCCCGCGAGGAACCTTTAGCCGCATCTAATGTTCCACTTGCGTGGCGGGCTTCGCCCCGGCGTGCGCCCAGCCCAGATGCAAGGAGTGCAATCGTGAACAACATTATCTGGCTGGTCGGCGCCATCGTGATCGTAATCGCCATTTTGAGCTTTTTGGGTCTGCGATAGGCCTTAGCCCTCTCCTCGACCTCTTCGATTCGGCAACGGCTCCCTCTCGGCGTGGCCTCACTGCCCGTTGCATTCAAGCAGGTCAGACTTAGGTCCCAAGCAAGATACTCAAGGATTGGACCGAAGCCCCGGCTGAGGAACGTAGCCGGCTGGTTCACGTTGTGGTGAGCTTTGGCGCGACGAAGATGCGTCCGGGCAGAAGAGTTCAAAGCCAGGGAGGAGAGGCCCGACGCTCCGAACGGGCGTCGGGCCTGGGCGTAATGCAAACAATCAGCAGACTGTTCAATTCCCATGCCCAGGCAGCACGTGCCGTGGCCAAGCTTCAGGCTGCCGGGATTCGTCGCCGGCAAATCAGCGTGGTCGGATCTTACAACGATAATGATGAACCGATCAGCGTTGCTGGATATTACGACGATGAGATGAGCGCTCTCTGGCGGGGTGCGATTGCTGGTGCCGCACTTGGCGCGACGGCTGGTCTGTTGGCCGGCTTCAGCGCTTTTGGAGTTCAAGACGTTGATCCCGCGGGGATGACCGGCATGGCCCTGGTCGGTGCGGCGTGGGGCGGCTTTGCCGGCGTGCTTCTCGGAACTTTCGCCAATTCTGCCCAGAAGCCGCGCAAGCCGAAGATCGCAGAAGGTGTCGTACTGGTGATGGCCCGCATCGATGAAAGGCAGGCCGGCGCCGCGCATACGGTGCTCCGGAGTTTCGCGGAGATGCCTTCCGGGCCGATGAAGAGGAGCGCTTTGCCAAGTTCAAGCCGGCTCCGCGTCCGATCTGGTGCCCGATGAAGTTTGTTTCGCGAAACGGCAATTCAAACCGGAGGCGCCCGACGAAAGCTTGGCAAACCAACACTTTGGAAGCATGCGGGCTACTTGCCGTCGTGTTGTCCTTTATTATTACCGTTCTGTTGGTTGGTCTCATCCTTGGCTGAACCCATGCCCCTGCCACCGGCGACACTATGCCGGGCAACTGGCGAAGGTTGTGGCCAGTTCGAAGGATTAAACCATTCGTGCTAAGCGTTAATAGCGTGTAGCCATAGGAGAGGACGCCAACGTGGACAAACGGGCTGAAGGAGACGCGGAGAAATTGGCTCGAGGCGAGTTCGAGCTCAGAGCCGAACGATATGGTGTGAACGCCTTTCTTCTCGTTGTCGAACTCGTAAATCTGCTGGAAAAGCGCGGAACGATCAGCAGCGACGACGTCGCCAAAATAGCCGAGGCCGCCGCACTTGCCGTTGCCGCATCCAGCGAACCCGACGTGAACAGCATCAATCTGTTGCAGGCCATCGCTGCCGCACGCCGGCCCAAATAGGCTTATATCAAATCCGCCAGCAATCGGCGCCAACCGATAAACGCTATGTTGAACTGATCTCGGTCGAGCGTACGGAGCCTCTCCATGTGCAATGACTACGAGCAGCACATCGCCTGGGCCGAATACTGCCGGATGATGGAATCGCTGGCGCTCAAAATCCCCAGCCATCAAACCGAACTGGATCTGCCGCAGGCGGATGACATCCACATCAACGACCCCGCACCTGTAATGCGCGCCGCCGGCGACGCAATCGAACTGGCGTCGATGACATTCGGCTTTCCCCCGGCCGGGCCAAAAGGCGGACCTGTATTCAACTTTCGCTCGGAGGGCCGGCAGTTCAGCAACAGCAAGCGCTGTCTCGTTCCGGCGTCGGCATTCTTCGAATTCACGGGAACGAAATATCCAAAAACCAAGCACAGGTTCACACTGAATGGCCAATCGTTCATGGCGATTGCCGGGCTGTGGCGCGAGGGTGTCGGCAACAAGCCGCCGACGTTCACGATGCTGACGAGCGAGCCAGGGCCGGACGTGGCGCCATATCACAACCGACAAGTGGTTGTGCTGCGGCCATCGGACTGGGCGGCCTGGATCCATCTCACGAGGTCCGAGGCTGAACTCCTGCGGCCGTTGCCGGAAGGGTCGCTCAGAGTGGAAACAGCTCGGGCAGGTTCGGAGTAGGAACCATCGGAAAATTGCGCGCTGAGCTGCGGCTGCGCCTCACGGCGACGCGCGCCATGCTCAGAACGAATGCCCGCGCGATATAAGCGCTTCAGCCCCGCTTGACGTAGCCGGCGGTGACCTCGTCCTTGTGGGCGGCGAAAGCTTCCAGGACTTCGGTTTTCTCAGGCTTCGGAATCTTGAAATGATCCAAGGTCCGCCCGAGTTCGGCTGCGACCTCATCGAATTCCGCGGGGGAAATCCGCAGGTCGCGATGCGCCTCCTCGAGGCCGAGCGGCGTCGTGCCGGGCTTGGTGGCGACGAACTTGAAGGGCCCGCCAGAAACGTCGCAGACCCACAGCGTGCGCATGAACTTGAGGCCGGGCAACCTTTCAAGGTTCTTGGTGTGCCATTTGCGCAGCTGCGGATTCTTGGACTTTTGGCCGACGATCGGGTTCCTCACGACGGCGTCGCTGAAATGATCGATCACCGCTGCGATGGCGAAAACACCCCCCAGCCGCTCATACAGACTTTTCTCAGATGCGGTTTTCTTCGTCTGCGCGTGCGCCTTGTCGGCAGGCAATACCGACGTCGATGCGGCGGCCAGCGCCAGCGCGGCGACAACACTTCGTCTTGTGAGAGAAGTCGAAATTTTCATCCCTGGTTCCCTTCGAGGTTAGGCCAGAGCGAGCCGCAGCCTGTCTGGCGGGCTTCATGAAATGACATTCGGACGCTTTGCCATATTTTAGCATCGCCTAAAGAACTAACGAGCCCTTCGCCCGAATTATTCCGATTGACCGCATTGCCGTGGTCAACTTGCGTAAAGGTCGCGCGGATGAGGAAGGCTTAAGCACGCGTCGCCGCACGCAGCAGAGGTCGCGAAGCCACTTCGGCCGCATCGGCGGCCCGATCGATGTTGCGGGCACCGTAGTCTTCCTGACCTCGCTGGCGGCGGTCGCCTGCGGCCAATAGCCTGTGCTTTTCGAAGATCGCGAGCTTCTGCGGATACGTCATCCGCACCTTGGCGTTGCACCCGTCGCATCTGAAGTGCGCGATTGTTCTTAGTGCAGAGCCCTTTCTTACCGCCGGATGCAAGCAATCCGGACATTCGAATGTGAGCGCGACATCCGATAAGTCTTCGGCTAAGCCCATTTCCGTCCCCTTCGCAAACTCGGTGGCTACACTCTGGCGATTCTCAACGGGCAATTCAGATGCCAAACGGCTGTGCCAAAGCGGGACTAGGCCAATTCGCCTCGGAACGCCCGCCAAGCTAGTGCGCCTTCTCTGCCCCTTTTGAGCGACGAAGAGACCTAACTTCCTCCAGCAGTTCGCGCTCATTGGTAGTCACGTTTCGGAAGATTGCGACAATCATCACCGCCAAGGCTTCGGCATCCAGGCTTAGAGGGTCAATGTGCTCATCTGCGCAAACCTGATCAAACACGCGTTCACAAATAGCCAAATCGTGAGGGCTGAGGCGAGTGCGATTGAAACGCCGGCGCCACATTTGCGAGCCTTCGACGCCCGCCGCCCCGTTGCAAAAGAAGCGGGCCTTGGCAAGAAACGCGAGTCGTTGAACGATTGTTCCCGGCTGCAAGCTTTGTTAAGCCGCCTGCAGCAGGGGCAGACCAGAATGCATTCCCCACGCATCATGGCGCATGCGAGCGCCGTGAGGTGAGTGTGCAAGACCACAGCTTTTGACGAGCCTGTGCGCGTGGCACTCGGCAGGTCGCGGGGCGCCATATTTTTCGGCAACCTCGCCAACCGCGCACAATCACCATCGAGCAGGTCAAGGAGGCCTTGGAAGATGCGCCAGCGAAACAATCTGGTGCTGCGAGAGAGGATTGAACTCTGCCTTGGTATAATTAATTCAATAACAGGTCATTTGTAACATTGTGACGGACAGCGGAATGGACATAGTTTTAAGCGCCGTTGCATGCAGCCGAGCGATTTTCGGCGTTCAACACGTTCCCGGGACTCAACGTTGAGCCACAACCTTGTCAGTCTCGTTATCGAGGACGCCCGCGCCTTGTTGATCGAGACAATATCGAAGCTCGGGCTCCAACTCGCCTAAAAGCCTTGCGAGCCTGATTTGTGGCGAAAGGTGGCACGCCCGATAACTCCCGATGCTTATTGCGACAGGGCTTATGGAATAATGGCGAGATCAGCGTGGGGATGATTGGATGGATGGACATGTTTGGGCATGTCGCACGCCGATTCATGATTTCCTACGGCTCACTTTCCCATGCACTTGTCGATAAAGGCATTATAGTCCCTGCGGTTCTGGCTGGACGCCAAAAGACCTGCCTCGCCTTTACTGTTTTCTCTCCAAGGCATTCTAGATTAGACCTTCATTTGAATGCCTGGACCTTCGCCGCGCCGCCAAGCACCAGGAACCGAAATACGCTTACGACGATCCGTATGCGCCGTGATGATAGATCAGCGCCGGGCCGGGCTCTCCGCTCACCACATGCCGGACGCTGCCGAGGATCAGCGCGTGGCTGTGGCGAATAATAGTATCCTCAACCGTGCAGTCGACCGCGGCAAGCGCCTCGTCGAGTGCCAGTGCGCCGCTTGCAAGGCTGGACCAGCGAGCGCCCTCGTAGCGCGCCGACCCCTTCAGGCCACCGCGCCCGGCAAAGCGGTCGGCAATCGTGATCTGGTCGGCACGCAGCACATTCACGCAGAAATGCCGATGCCGGCTGATGGCTGCCCAGGTAGACGAGTTCAGATTGATGCTGACAACCATCACCTCTGGTTCGACCGATAGGGAATGGGCGGTGGTAACGGTTGCGCCCGTCCGTTCGTCGCCAACACCTGCGGTGACCACGGAGACAGCTCCGGCCAGGTGTCGCATCGCAAATTTCAGGGGAACCCGGCTTTCCACTAAGGTTTCCACTAGGGGAACGCGTTCGGTCAGTGTCATCTGGATAGCCTCATCGTGTTTGCAGCTTCACGACGCCTTGCGACGCAACGCCGTTTGGTATCCCAACCATTGGTGAATTTCGGCGGCGATGCGCTCGGCATGTGCGGTGACTTCGGGAATTCCCATCAGTTCGCCGACGCTGCCTCGCGCCAATGGCCCGCTGACGAAGATGCTGTCGGTCGGGCGCCCGGATGTGCCGACCGCACGGCCTTGGCTGTCGGTCTCCAAACCAAGACCAATCGGGTCGAGCCGGACCAGTCCCATCCGCTCGAGCGCCGCAATCGCCGTGTTGGTCCGCAAGATATCGGCGTGCGCCGGTCCGGTCGTCACGACCACACTGTCGAAAGCCTCGACAACGAGGCTGCGTTGGCCACGCAGCCGCTGCCTGACGCAAATGCGTCCGTCGACCTGTTCGGCGCCGACAATCGTTGCGGCGCGATAGGCAAGCTTGCCCTCGGCGACGCATCGATCGAGCACGTCCGCAACTTGCGGCGCGAGGCGGAAGCGATGCACGTCCCAGAGCGCACGAAGATGGCGTGCCACACGTCGCTGCTCGGCCAGCGGCAAGGCCTGCCAGATGGTTTGTCCCTGACGTCGGACAGCATCGAGCACCGGATGCCAGTCTTCGCCCCGGCGCTTGGCATCAAGGATCGTTACCCGGATGCGCCTGAATAGTGCCGTTGCGCTGCGTGAAGGCAGGGTCGTGAAATCGCCAATTGGATCGGCCAGCATCGCGGCTTGGCCGCGCGAGCGATAGCCGTGGCGTGACAGCGCGACGATGTGGCCACGATGCCCCTTGCGGTCGAGCGTTGCAATCACGTCCGCCGACGTCAGTCCGGTGCCCACGACCAGGACACGGTCGTCGCGGCCGATCGCTTCCAGCCTCTCGAGATCATAGGGATTGGCCACCAGCCCGGCTGTGCCAGCCACGGACTTCAGGGGCATCGGCAAGGCCGGCGGCGGATGCGTCGTCGCAATCACCACGGCGTCGGCAGCGAGCGCCCCGCCATCAGCGAGGATCAGACGGTAGCCCTCGCCGGTGCGCTCGACCGATGCGACGGCGGACCTGACATGGCGGATCGTTTTGCTGAGAAGGAAGGGCCGGAGATGAGATTCCACATAGCGCCCGAAAACGCGACGCTGCGGGTAGAGTGCTCCGTAGGCGGCAATAGCCTCGGCATCGTCTACAATGGCTCTGGTCTGCTCCAGCCAGTCGGCAAAGTGGCTGTCCTGGCCGGAGATCAGCGTCATTCTCGACGCCGGCACATTGATACGATGCGCCGGATCGGCCGTGGAGTAAGCCAGACCATAGCCGAGCCCCTCGCGGGGCTCGACGACCACGATATCGGATGCACCGGCCGGGAGCAGTCGCGCCAGATGAAACGCAGTCGCCGCACCTGAAAAGCCGCCGCCGACAATCGCTATGATCGGTGCGCTGGCGCTCAAGACTGGCTCGCGCGCAGCGCCGACGGGCGATGGTCGCCGGCCACGGTTTCGCCGAAGGGGCCCATGTTGACGGCCGTCTGCCGCGTTGAGATCTCGTGATCGAGTGGCAACTGCGGCAACACAAGTTCGCCGAAGCGATAGGCTTCCTCCAGATGCGGGTAACCGGACAGGATGAATGTATCGATGCCTATGCGCCGGTATTCATCGATCCGTGCCGCCACCGTAGCCGCATCGCCGACCAGAGCGGTGCCGGCGCCGCCACGCACCAGGCCGACACCGGCCCACAGATTCGGACTGATTTCGAGTTTGTCGCGACGGCCGCCATGCAGCCGGCTCATGCGCGACTGGCCGACGGAATCCATGCGCGCGAAAACCTTCTGCGCCTCGGCGATCGTCTTGTCGTCCAGGCGGCTGATCAGGCGGTCGGCATCGGCCCAGGCTTCGTCATTGGTTTCGCGAACGATGACATGCAGCCTGATGCCGAAACTCACCTGGCGTCCGGCCTTCTCGGCAAGGCCGCGCACATGGTCGACCTTTGCGGCGACGTCAGCCGGCGGTTCGCCCCAGGTCAGATATTTATCGATCTGCTCGGCGGCGACCGCATTGGCCGCCTCCGACGAGCCGCCGAAATATAGCGGCGGATGCGGCGTCTGCACAGGCGGGAACAGCAGCCTTCCGTCCTCGATGCGGAAGTGCTTGCCTTCGAAGGCAATGGTCTCGCCGCTGAGCACGGCCTTGTAGATATCGAGAAACTCCCGCGTCACCTCATAGCGCTCGTCATGGCTGAGGAAGATGCCGTCGCCCTTGTTCTCGACCGGGTCACCGCCGGTGACCACGTTGATAAGCAGGCGCCCGCCGGAAATGCGGTCGAGCGTCGAGGTCATCCGCGCGGCAAGCGTCGGCGATTGCAGGCCCGGCCGCACCGCAACGAGGAAGCGGAGCCGCTGCGTCAACGGCGCCAGCGCCGACGCCACGACCCAGCTGTCCTCGCAGCTTCGGCCGGTCGGCAGCAGCGCGCCGTAATAGCCGATGGCGTCGGCGGCCTTGGCGACCTGGGTCAGATAGGGCAGGTCGACCGCCCTGCCCCCCTCGGAGGTGCCGAGATAGCGGCTGTCGCCATGGGTCGGGAGAAACCACAGGACCTTGATCCTGTCGGGGATGGCAGTGCTCATGAACAGTCCTTTGTGACTTTACGGCGTTCTCGCTCAGCTCCAGGCGTGTAGCGGCGGATTGACGTCGTTCAGGTAATAGTTGCCGAGGATCGCGTATTTCCAGCGCACCGGATCGTGCAGCGTGTGGGTTCGGGCGTTGCGCCAGTGCCGGTCGAGATTGTGCTCGGCCAGTGTGGATCGCGTGCCGGCGAGTTCGAACAGTTTGTTGGTGGCGTTGATGGCGATCTCGGTGGTGAGGATCTTGGATTCGGCAACGGCGATCTGCGCTTTCGCGACGGTCCTATCGTTCGGATCGGCCACGGCGCGGTCGACCGCAAGGCCGGCCTTGTCCAGAACCGCCTCGGCCGCATTGGCCCGCAGGCGGAGGTCGCCGACCGCCTGAATCGTGTAGGGATCCTGCCAGGCATGATCGACGCCGCTGTCGATCCACGCGCGCGACTTGGTGCGCACGAAGCTGACGGTTTCGTCGATCGCCGCGTTGGCGATGCCGAGATCGACAGCAGCCTGGATGATCTGGAAGATGGCGCCGTCGGCCGTCGGCCGGTCATAGCCCTTGTAGCCGGGGACGAGATGCGTCTTCGGCACTTTCACATTGTCCAGCAGGACTGTGCCGGACAGCGTCGTCTTCTGGCCGAAGCTCGACCAGTCGTCGATGACCGTCAGTCCGGGCGCGCCGCGATCGGCGATGGCATACCAGGCCCGGCCCTCGTCATCGAGCGCCACGATCGGCACCAGATGGGCGAGCAGCGCGCCGCTGGAATAGAATTTCTGGCCATTGACCACGACGTGGTCGCCAGCGTCGACGAATTTGGTCTCGAAGTCGGCCGCCCGCTTGGAGCCGAATTCCGAGAACGCGTTGCCGAACCGCGTGCCGGACAGAACTTCGGCGAAGAGCAACTGCTTCTGGGCCTCATCAGAGACGGTGCGGATGGCGGCGACGACGCCGAGATGGTTCTGCGGAATCTGGCCGAGCGACGGATCGGCCGCCGAGATGATGGTGATCACCTTCGACAGCGTCACATAGGAGAGTTCCGGTCCGCCATAGGCCTTCGGCACGTTGATCGACCACAGGCCGCTCTGCGAAAACGCATCGAGCTCTTCCTTCGGCCAGATGCGCTCGCGGTCCCGCCTGGCGGCGTCCTTGGCGAAGTCTGCGGCCAGTTTTTCCGCCACAGCGATCGCCTCGGCGTCGGTCTTGATGACATGCGCTCTGGCCGACGGACGCTCGACCGGGGGGACGGCGCTGCGGATATCGGACGGCTGCTTCGATTGGATGGTCATGCTGCGGTCTCCTTGGGAAAATGTTGCGATGGAAGCGGCGTGCCGCCGAGATAGTAGGTCTTGATGTCGTCGCGCTGGCGCAGGTCGGCGGCCGACCCTTCCAGCACGCTCTTTCCGTTTTCGAGCACGGTGGCGCGGTCGGCATATTTCAGCGCCACTGCCGAATTCTGCTCGGCGACAAGGATCGAAAGATCTTCGTCCCGATTGAGCCGCTTCAAAGCGCTGAAAATCTCGTCGACGATCAGCGGCGCCAGCCCCATCGAAGGCTCGTCCAGCACGAAGAGTTTCGGCCGCGACATCAGACCGCGGCCGATCGCCGTCATCTGCTGCTCGCCGCCGGAGGTGAGGCCGGACCGGGTTCGCCGCTTCTCGGTGAGCCTGGGGAAAAGCGCATAGACGCGGTCGAGGTCGGCCTTGACGCCGGTGCGGGAGGACGAACGCCCGAGCGCGCCGGTCAGAAGGTTCTCCTCGACCGTCAGCGAGCGGAAGCAGTGTCGGCCCTCGAGGACCTGGACCAGACCCTTGCGGACGAGGTGAGAGGGGCTTGCCCTGGAGACATCCTCGCCGTCGAAAGTGATCCGACCAGCGGTAACAGTGCCGCGCTCGGCCGGGAGGAGATTGGATACGGCGCGTAGCAGCGTCGTCTTGCCGGCGCCGTTGGAGCCGAGCAGTACGACGATCTCGCCTTTGCCGACCGACAGGTCGACACCGTGCAGGGCGGCGATGGCGCCGTTGTAGACGGCCTCCACGCGACTGACCGACAGGATCGGATTTTCCGGGCTGGACATCGATGACTCCGCAATAGGCAGGAAATCGCGGGGCGGCCCGGGGGGGGGGGCGGCGGGGGGGGGGGGGGTGGGTGGGGGGCGCGGGGGGGGGGGGGGGGGGGGGGGGGGGGGTTGGGGCGGGGATGTGGTGTAGGGGCGGGCGGGGCGCG
>NZ_JAMYMD010000012.1:0-181484 GCF_040318335.1 Mesorhizobium sp. M1182 | reverse complement strand
GCTCCTTCGCTCAACTGCCTCTCCAAAGAATCCTTTCTCAGCCTAAACTCAACCCCAAAATCGCCATATGCGATTCCCCTGCCCTCAAGGGGGGAGATCGGCAGCCTCGATATCCCCGCCAAGCTTGCGACGTTGAAGATTGGCGAAAACAGACGCGACAGCCAATCTCCCCCCTGGAGGGGGAGATGTCCGGCAGGACAGAGGGGGGCGCGACAGGACGCCGGCTTTGTGGATTGGCGATCTTTCTTGCAGTCCTCTTTGCCTTCCTCCTCGCCACTCCCGCCTCCGCCGCAAAAATCGACGGCCAGTTCCACGCGTGGCTCAGCAACGACCTCTGGCCCGAAGCCAAGGCCAAAGGCATCTCCAGGAAAACCTTCGATGCCGCTTTCGACGGCGTCAAGCCGAACCTCAGGCTGCCCGACCTGGTGAAGCCGGGCGAGAAGGCGACGACGCCGCAGAAGCAGCATCAGGCCGAGTTCGGTTCGCCGGGCGCTTATTTCGCTGAAAAGATAGTCCGAGCGGTGACCGCCGGCGGCCGCACCCGCGAGGCGACCAACACTAGGACGCTTGCCGCGATCGAGAAACGCTACGGCGTGCCTGGCGAAGTGCTGCTGGCGATCTGGGGCCGCGAGAGCGGCTTCGGCGCGGCGAAGATGCCTTATGACGCCTTCGAGGTGCTGGGCACCAAGGCGTTCATGTCGACCAAGAAGGAATTCTTCCGCACCGAGCTCTTGGCTGCGCTCGAGATCGTCGAGCGCGGGCTTGCCCCGGTCGGCGCGATGAAATCGTCTTGGGCAGGCGCGCTTGGCCAGCCGCAGTTCATGCCGACATCGTTCCTCAAGCATGCCGTCGATTTCGACGGCGACGGCCGCACCGACATCTGGAATTCGACGCCCGATATACTGGCCTCGATCGCCAATTATCTCGTCCATTATGGCTGGGTCAGGGGCCGCGGCTGGGGCTTCGAGGTGACTGTGCCGGACAGCGTCCCGTGCTCGCTCGAAGGTCCGGACCAGGGCAAGAAGATTTCCCAATGGGCTGATATGGGCATCAGGCGTGTGTCGGGTAAACCGTTCCCGGCGAGCGAACTGAAAGCCGAGGGCTTTCTTTTGATGCCGGCCGGGCGTAGCGGCCCGGCCTTCATCGTCACCCCCAATTTCTATGTGCTGAAGCAGTATAACACCAGCGATCTCTATGCCCTGTTCATCGGCCATGGCGCCGATCGCATCGCCCATGGCGACAGCAATTTCTTGGGCAATTGGGGCGCGGTCGGCGGGCTCTACCGCTCCGACATCGCCGCCCTGCAGCGGGCGCTGGAAGCCAAGGGCTACGATGTCGGCAGCGCCGACGGCCTGCCTGGCTTCAAGACGCGCCGCTCGATCGGCAAATGGCAGGCCAGCAACGGCCGTTCCGCTACCTGCTTTCCCGACGCCGACCTGGTTACCGCGCTGAAATAGCCGGATTTTCGCACCGCCGGTCTGGCCCAATCGACCGTTCTGCAAATGCTCGTTGCCGCGCTCGAAACCGCCGGATATGGTGAACCGGAACCGCACAAAAAATTGCCAAGACAACGGTCCGGGGATCACCGTTCGACGCGGCAAGAAATGCCACAACCCTGAGCCGGGAACTCAGGTCAACAAAAACAGGGAACAGTTAAAATGATGATGGAAAAGTTTGCTCTACGCTCCCGCTTCTTGCTCGCGGGCGCGGCCATGTCCGCGCTGCTCCTGGCCGGTGCGCCTGCCTTCGCGGTCACGCCCGCCGACACGCTGGTCGAGGGTTTCGCCATCGACGACATCATCACCATGGATCCGGGCGAAGCATTCGAATTGTCGACCGCCGAAATCACCGGCAACACCTACGATCTTCTGGTACGCCTCGACCTCAGCGACACATCCAAGGTCAAAGGCGATCTCGCCGAAAGCTGGAGCGTCTCCGACGACGGCCTGACCTACACGTTCAAGCTCAAGCCCGGCCTCAAATTCGCGTCCGGCAATCCGATCACGGCGGCGGACGTCGCCTATTCGTTCGAGCGCGCCATCAAGCTCGACAAGAGCCCGGCCTTTATTATCGGCCAGTTCGGTATCGATGGCGGCAACGTCACCGAGAAGGCCAAGGCCGTTGATGACACGACGTTCCAGTTCACCGTCGACAAGGCCTATGCGCCGAGCTTCGTCTTGAACTGCCTGTCGGCGACGGTCGCTTCGGTCGTTGACGCCAAGCAGGTCAAGGAGCATGTCGCCGCGGTCACGCCGAGTGCCGACTACAAATGGGACAATGATTTCGGCAATGCCTGGCTGAAGACCGGCTATGCCGGCTCCGGTGCCTTCAAAATGCGCGAATGGCGCGCCAACGAGGCCGTCGTGCTTGAGCGCAACGACAATTACTACGGCGAGAAGGCCAAGCTTGCCCGCGTCATCTATCGCAACATGAAGGAAAGTTCGGGCCAGCGCCTTGCGCTGGAAGCCGGCGACATCGACGTTGCCCGCAATCTCGAGCCGAACGACCTCGATGCCATTGCCAAGAATGCCGACCTCACCACCACCAGCGCGCCGAAGGGCACGGTCTATTACATCAGCCTCAACCAGAAGAACGCCAACCTGGCCAAGCCCGAGGTTCGCCAGGCCTTCAAATACCTGGTCGACTACGACGCCTTGAGCTCGACCATCCTCAAGGGCATCGGCGAGATCCATCAGACCTTCCTGCCCAAGGGCGTGCTTGGCGAGCTGGACGAGAATCCGTTCAAGCTCGACGTCGCCAAGGCCAAGGAACTGCTCGCCAAGGCCGGCCTCGCCGACGGCTTCAGCGTCACCATGGACGTGCGCACCGGCCAGCCGACGACGGGCATGGCGGAATCGATCCAGCAGACGCTGGGACAGGCCGGCATCAAGCTGGAGATCATCCCCGGCGACGGCAAGCAGACGCTGACCAAATACCGCGCCCGCAACCACGACATCTATATCGGCCAGTGGGGCCAGGATTATTTCGATCCGAACTCCAACGCCCAGACCTTTGCCAGCAACCCGGACAATTCGGATGAAGGCAAGACCAAGACGCTGGCCTGGCGCAACGCCTGGGACATCCCGGACTTGACCAAGCAAACCGAAGCCGCCCTGCTCGAGAAGGACGCGGCCAAGCGCGCCGCAATGTACCAGGATCTCGAGAAGAAGATCCTCGATACCAGCCCCTTCGTCATCATCCACCAGCAGCTGGAAGTGGCCGGCCTGCGAAAGAACCTCAAGGGTTTTGCGCTCGGCCCGAGCTTTGACACCAACTTCGTCGGCCCCGTCTCGAAAGAGTGACGCCGGGGAGTGATGCCGGCGGACGCGCCGTATGAGCGTAGTTGAAAGCGAAGTGACGGCAGGGCGCGGCGGCGCCCGCGCCGTTGCCGTGGCCTCATCTATCGCCCGGTTCCTGGTCATCGCGATAACGACCTATCTCGGTCTGCTCGCGGTGACCTTCTTCATCGGCCGCGTGATCCCGATCGACCCGGTGCTGGCGGTGCTCGGCGACCGGGCGCCGGCCAACGTCGTCGAACGAACGCGCCGCGAGATGGGCCTCGACCTGCCGCTGGTCGAGCAGTTCTACATCTATGTCAAACATGCCCTGAACGGTGATTTCGGCACCTCGGTGCTGACCACCAATCCGGTGATGACCGATATCCGCCGCGCCTTTCCGGCGACGCTCGAACTGGCGACGTTGGGAACATTGATCGGTTCGGTGATCGGCGTGCCGCTTGGCGTGCTGGCCGCCGTGCGGCGCGGCAGCGTCATCGACCAGATCGTGCGCATCATCGGCCTCGTCGGCTATTCCGTGCCGATCTTCTGGCTGGGGCTGCTGGCGCTGGTGCTGTTCTACGCCAAGCTGCAATGGGTCGCCTTTCCCGGCCGGCTCGACGTCGTCTACGAATACACCTTCACGCCGATTACCGGCTTTTACCTGCTGGATGCACTCTGGCAGCGGCAGTGGGACGTATTTGCCGATGCCTTCCGCCACATCATCCTGCCGGCCTCGCTGCTCGGCTATTTCTCGCTCGCCTACATCAGCCGCATGACGCGCTCGTTCATGCTGAACGAACTCACCCAGGAATACATCGTCGCAGCGCGCGCCAAGGGCCTGTCGGAAACGCGCATCATCTGGGGTCACGCGCTGCGCAACGCCGCGGTGCCGATGGTCACGGTGATCGCTCTGTCCTATGCCGGGCTGCTCGAAGGCTCGGTGCTGACCGAGACAGTGTTTTCGTGGCCGGGCATCGGCCTCTACATCACCAACTCGCTGCAGAACGCCGACATGAATGCCGTGCTTGGCGGCACGATCATCATCGGCTCGGTCTTCATCGCCATCAATCTATTCTCCGACCTGCTCTACCGGCTGCTCGATCCAAGGACCAAGGCAGGATGAGGACCAAGGCAGGATGAGCACAGAAGCGATTCAAACCCGCCGCGACTGGCTGCTCAGCGAGCGGCCGGCGTCGCGCGTGCAGGCGAGGCTCGGCCGCGCCTATGTGGCGTGGCGGCGCTTTTCCGCCAACCGGCTGGCGTTTGCCGGCCTGCTCATCATCGTCGCCCTGCTGGTGGTCGCGGCATTCGCCGATGTGCTGGCGCCCTATTCGCCGACATTCGGCGACCTCAAGGGCTCGCGGCTCCTGGCGCCGGGTGCGGCGCACTGGTTCGGCACCGACGATCTCGGCCGCGATATCTATTCGCGCATCATCTTCGGCTCGCGCTGGACACTCTACGTCGTCATTCTGGTTGCCATCATCGCCGCGCCCATCGGCTTGCTGGTCGGCACCGTCGCCGGTTACGCCGGCGGCTGGACCGATGCGATCCTGATGCGCATCACCGACATCTTTCTCGCCTTTCCGAAGCTGATCCTGGCGCTGGCCTTTGTCGCGGCGCTCGGCCCCGGCATCGAAAATGCCGTGCTTGCCATCGCCATCACCTCGTGGCCGCCCTATGCCCGCATTGCCCGCGCCGAAACGCTGACGGTGCGTAATTCCGATTACATCAAGGCGGTGCAATTGATGGGCGCCTCGCCGTTTCGCATCGTGCTTCGCCACATCATGCCGCTCTGCATCTCCTCGCTGATCATCAGGGTGACGCTCGACATGGCCGGCATCATCCTGACCGCGGCCGGCCTCGGCTTCCTCGGCCTCGGCGCGCAGCCGCCGCTGCCCGAATGGGGCGCGATGATCGCGTCGGGCCGCCGCTTCGTGCTCGACCAGTGGTGGGTGGCGGGTGCTCCGGGCTTTGCCATCCTCATCGTCAGCCTCGGCTTCAACCTGCTCGGCGACGGACTGCGCGACGCGCTCGATCCCCGAAGCGGTGACCAATGAGTGGCGACCAATGAGCACGCTTCTCGAAGTCGACGACCTGCGCGTTACCTTCCCGACGCGCACCGGCCTGATCGAGGCGGTGCGCGGCGTTTCCTTCTCGCTCGGCCGCGAGCGGCTCGGCATCGTCGGCGAGAGCGGTTCGGGCAAGTCGCAGACCGGCCGCGCCATCATGGGCGTCACCCCGCCGCAGGCCGAGGTGACCGCGACGACGCTCGCTTTTGACGGCATCGACCTGCTGGCCGCCTCGCCGCGCGAGCGCCGCGCGCTGCGCGGCAAGCGTATCGCCATGATCCTGCAGGATCCGAAATATTCGCTCGACCCGGTGATGAGCATCGGCCGCCAGATCGTCGAGACGCTGCGCACGCATGAGAAGGTCTCCAAGGCCGAAGCCCGCGACCGCGCGCTGGCCATGCTCGAGGCGGTGCAGATCCGCGATCCGGCCCGTGTCTTCGACCTGCATCCGCATGAGGTTTCCGGCGGCATGGGCCAGCGCGCCATGATCGCCATGATGCTGATCGCCGGGCCGGAGATGATGATCGCCGACGAGCCGACCTCGGCACTCGACGTCACTGTCCAGCTCGACGTGCTCGGCATCCTCGACCGGCTGGTCAGCGAGCGCGGCATGGGGCTGATCTTCATCTCGCACGATCTGCGCCTGGTCTCGTCCTTCTGTGATCGTGTCATCGTCATGTATGCCGGCAAGGTGGTCGAACAGCTCAAAGCCTCGGAGCTCGGCCGCGCCCAGCATCCCTATACGCGCGGCCTGCTCAACTGCATGCCCAAGATCGGCGCCGACCGTCACCCGCTGCCGGTGCTCGACCGCAAGCCGGAGTGGGCAGCATGACGGCAGCGCTTTCCGTCGACAGGCTGGAGGTGGTCTTCGACCGCTTCCGCGCGTTGAAAGGCGTCAGCCTCGAGGTCGAATCCGGTGAATCCTTCGGCCTGGTCGGCGAGTCCGGCTCCGGCAAGTCGACGTTGCTCAGGGCAATCGCCGGCCTGGCGCCGGCCGCATCTGGCACCATCGCCGTCAACGGCAAAACGCTCGGCGCGCGTCGCGACAAGGCGTTTTACCGCGAGGTGCAGATGGTCTTCCAGGACCCGTACGGTTCGCTGCACCCGCGCCAGACCGTCGACCGCCTGCTGCAGGAGCCGCTCGCCATTCACGGCTTCGCCGACGGTGAAAAGCGCATCCAGCGGGCACTCGACGAGGTCGGCCTCGGCACCGGGTTCCGTTTTCGCTATTCGCATCAATTGTCCGGCGGTCAGCGCCAGCGCGTGGCGATCGCCCGCGCCCTGATTCTGGAACCGTCGATCCTGCTGCTCGACGAGCCGACCTCGGCGCTCGACGCTTCGGTGCAGGCGGAGGTGCTGAACCTGCTGGAAGAGATCAGGCGCCGCCGCAAGCTGACCTTCCTGATGGTCAGCCATGACCTCGCCATCATCACCCACATGTGCGAGCGGCTGATGGTGATGCAGAACGGCGAGGCGATGGAGAATCTGACCGCGGACGATCTTGTCGAACGCCGTGTCACCAAGGATTATACGCGCAATCTGCTGAGGGCCAGCGAGGGATTCGTGCGGACGGCGTGAGTAGGCTTGCTTTCAATTCCCCGCGTCGTGTTCTTTCGCGCCCCCCTCTGGCCTGCCGGCCATCTCCCCCACGGGTGGGGAGATTGGCTGTCACCACTGATTTCGCCAATCGCCAACGTTATAGAAGGAACGCTGCCGACGAAGCTGCCAATCTCCCTCCTTGTGGGGGAGATGTCCGGCAGGACAGAGGGGGGCGCGAAGGAACGGGACTTGGCAACTTTGTGTCAGGTCGCCCGCCGGACGGGCAGGCCCAATCGCCCGCCGCCAGTGCCAACTTGAGGAAAACCTGAAATAAGCCCAGAAGAGTCTCAACAGCCATCAAACGAGAGCGGGCGCCGGCCCGGTGAGGGATACGATGACAAATTCAGCCATTTCCGAACGCAAGAGCCAGTCGATTTCGCGCGGCGTCGGCATGACCACTCAGATCTATGCCGATCGCGCCGAAAACTCGGAGATCTGGGATGTGGAAGGCCGCCGCTACATCGATTTCTCGTCCGGCATCGCCGTCGTCAACACCGGCCACCGTCACCCCAGGGTGATCGAAGCGGTCAAGGCGCAGCTCGACCGCTTCACCCACACCTGCTATCAGGTCGTGCCCTATGAGAGCTATATCAGGCTGGCCGAACGGCTGAATGGCATGCTGCCCGGCAAGTTCGACAAGAAGACGATTTTTGTCACCACCGGCGCCGAGGCGGTCGAGAACGCGATCAAGATTGCGCGCAACGCCACCGGCCGGCCGGCCGTCATCGCTTTTTCCGGCGGCTTTCACGGCCGCACCTTCATGGGCATGGCGCTGACCGGCAAGGTCGTGCCCTACAAGGTCGGCTTCGGCGCCATGCCGGCCGATGTCTTCCATGCACCGTTCCCGGTGGCGCTGCACGGTGTCTCGGTCGCCGATTCGCTGGCGGCGCTCGACCGGCTGTTCAAGGCCGATGTCGATCCGGCCCGCGTTGCCGCGATCATCGTCGAGCCGGTGCAGGGTGAGGGCGGCTTCTACGAGGCGCCGCGCGACTTCATGACCGCATTGCGCAAGATCTGCGATCAGCACGGCATGCTGCTGATCGCCGACGAGGTGCAGACCGGCTTTGCCCGCACCGGCAAGATGTTTGCCATGGACCACCACGAGGTGGCGGCCGACATCACCACCATGGCCAAGAGCCTGGCCGGCGGCTTCCCGTTGGCGGCGGTCACCGGGCGCGCCGAGGTCATGGATGCGCCGAACCCCGGCGGACTCGGCGGCACCTATGGCGGCAGCCCGATCGGCGTCGCCGCGGCGCATGCCGTGCTCGACGTCATCGACGAGGAGAAGCTCTGCGACCGGGCCAACACGCTGGGCAACCGTCTGAAGCAGCGCCTGCAAGCGATCCGCGACGAAGCCCCGGAGATCGTCGATATCAGAGGCCCCGGCTTCATGAACGCGGTCGAGTTCAACGATGTGGCGAAGGGCCTGCCGTCTCCGGAACTCGCCAATGCGGTCCGGCTGAAGGCGCTCGACAAGGGCCTGATCCTGCTGACCTGCGGCGTCTACGGCAACGTCATCCGCTTCCTCGCGCCGATCACCATCCAGGATGGCGTCATGAACGAGGCGCTCGACATTCTGGAAAGTTCGATGCGCGAGGCCCGCGCCGCCTGAGCGATACGATTATTCTGCAGCGCGGACAGGCTCTCCTTCCTGGAAGGCGGCGAGCGCCGCCTTCAGCCCGTCGGGCCCGGTCGCGACAATCTGCGGCGACGGCGAAAAGCCGGCGCCGAGCATCTTGCGGCCAAGCATGTGGTCGCCCGGCCGGTTGACCGATTCGATGCCGAGCAGCCGGCTTCCGGCATAGTGGTAGATGGAGAATTTGTTCTCGGCCACGTCGCCCAGCACGACATGGCTGTCGCCACCCGCAATCAGGCCGACCATCTGCAGCTTCATGTCGCCGATATCGGACCAGAACCACGGCACCGCCGAGTAATTGTCGGTGTGGCCGGCGATGGTGCGTGCGGCGAGCCGCGCCTGGTCAGTGGCGTTCTGTACCGATTCCAGCCGCACGTCGCCGCCGGTGAACCAGTGCCGGTAAGACGCCGCGTCGCCGATGGCGAGGATTTCCGGCACCGACGTGCGCATCTGCTGGTCGACGCGGATGCCGTTGGCGATGGCAATGCCGGCGGCTTCGGCCAATTCGACATTCGGCACGACCCCGATACCGATGACGACCATCTGCGCCGGCAATGTCTCGCCGGATGAGGTGATTGCAGCCGAAACACGGCCGTTCTCGTCCTCCAGCCGTTCGATGGTGGTGCCGGTAAGGATGCGCACACCGGTGGCCTCCAGCCGCTGGCGCACATGGCCGGCGATGACCGGTGCCACGGCGCGGCCGAGCAGCCGGTCGACCGCCTCGACCACCGTAACCTTGCGGCCTGCCGCGGTGAGCGTCGCGGCAATCTCCAGGCCGATGAAGCCGCCGCCGAGGATGACGACCTCCTCGCTTTGCGCGCTCAATTCGCGGATCAGGCGGGCATCGCCGAGCGAGCGCAGCGACACAACGCCAGAAAGCTCCGAACCCGGCAGCGGCAGCAGGCGCGGCCGCGCGCCGGTGGCGAGGATCAGCCGGTCAAACGGCAACACACCGCCGCCCGATATCTCCAGCCTGCGGCCGCCTACGTCGATCCGCTCGACCCGGATGCCTGGCCGGAAGTCGATGGCGCTGCCGGTATAAAAAGCCTCGCCGCGCAACGGCTGCGGCTTTGCTTGCTGATCCTTGATGAAGGTCTTCGACAGCGGCGGCTTGTGGTAGGGCAATTCGTTTTCGTCGCCGACCAGGATCACCGGGCCGTCATAGCCTTCTTCGCGCAGGCTGGCGGCCGCTTGCACGCCCGCATGACCCGCACCGACAATGACGACCCCGTTCTTCATAACAGCCCGATTCCTCATCCAAATCTAGGACGTCTCGCCAGGTGGCGATTGTCCGGCGCCGCCGCAAGAGCGCCGATCCGGGTCGCACCCGGAACGGCCGCCTGTCAACTGCGTCATGCGCCGGCATTCCTCATATGTCGGTGTTAAAGTTGACAGTTCTAGTTTAGAATAATTCTAAACTATTGTTTCAATTGAATTTTTTCTACGCCACCAGTTGACATCCGGCGTCTTCGCCGTTTTATGGAAGCTCGCGCGTCAGCGCATCCCTTTGATGTCTGGGCCTTGAACCCTTTCGATTGGAGGCATTTCGGTGTCTTTCTTCCGCGAACCGCGCGATGGCGCGACCCTTCTTTGCCCGCCGGCACTGCCCGCCGCGGCGCCGGCATTTCATTGATTCCCGAGGAGAGACAATCATGAGAACGATGATCACGGCGCGGTATGGCGGCAGGCTTGCGGCGATCGGCGCCACCGCGATGCTGACGGCGGCCGTGTTCGTGCTGCCGGCCAAGGCGCAAACCGATGCCAAGGCGGTCATCAAGACCTATTCCGACATTGCGCTCGCCAAATACGAGGATTCGCTGATCACGGCCGAGGCGCTCGACAAGGCCGTCGATGCGCTGCTCGCCAAGCCATCTGCCGAAACGCTGAACGCCGCCCGCGAGGCCTGGAAGGCATCGCGCGTTCCCTATCAGCAGACCGAGGTCTATCGCTTCGGTAACGCGATCGTCGACGACTGGGAAGGCAAGGTGAACTCCTGGCCGCTCGACGAAGGCTTGATCGACTATGTCGCCAAGAGCTACGGCACCGAGTCGGACGCCAACGCGCTCTACACCGCCAATGTGATCGCCAACAAGTCGATCGAGATCAACGGCAAGAAGATCGACGCCACCGACCTGACGCCGGAGTTCCTCTCCGGCACCCTGCAGGAGGCCGGCGGTATCGAGGCCAATGTGGCGACCGGCTATCACGCCATCGAGTTCCTGCTTTGGGGCCAGGACCTGCACGGCACCGGTCCGGGCGCCGGCGAACGGCCCTACACCGATTACGACCTCGCCAATTGCACCGGCGGCAATTGCGACCGTCGCGGACAGTATCTGAAATCGGCGAGCGACCTTCTGGTTTCCGATCTAAAGGATATGGTCGACGACTGGAAGGAAGGCGGCGCCGCCCGCAAGAACCTTGTCGATGGCGAGCCGAACGCCGCCATTTCGACCATCTTCACCGGCATGGGCTCGCTGTCCTATGGCGAGCTTGCCGGAGAGCGGATGAAGCTCGGCCTCTTGTTGCACGACCCGGAAGAGGAGCACGATTGCTTCTCCGACAATACCTACAACTCCCATCTTTACGATGCGATCGGCATCCGTGCCGCCTATCACGGCAGCTACAAGCGGCTCGACGGCACTGTCGTCGAGGGGCCGTCGGTGGCCGACATGGTCAAGGCGGCCGACCCGGCGGTTGACAAGGAATTGTCGGACAAACTGGACGTCACCGTCGCCAAGATGGAGGCCATCAAGGCGCGGGCGCTTGCCGGCGAGGCCTATGACCAGCAGATCGGAGAAGGCAACACGGAAGGCAATGCCACTGTGCAGGCGGCGATCGACGCGCTGGTCGATCAGACCAAGTCGATCGAACGCGCCGTCGGTACCCTGAAGCTCAATGCGATAGCCTTCGAGGGCTCGGACAGCCTCGATTCACCGGACAAGGTGTTCCAATAGACTATCGAAACCACCAGCCACGCGACGCAACGAAGCGACGTTAGCCAGAGCGACAAATGCTGATCTGCCATTGCAACATCATCACCGAAAAGGAGATAGAGCAGACGATCGTCGGACTGCTGGATGAGGACCCCTGGCAGCTGATCGTGCCGGCGAAGGTCTATCACGCCATGCACAAGCGCGGTCGCTGTTGCGGCTGCTTCCCAAATGTGGTCGAAACGATCATTCGGGTCACCGAAAATTACCATGCCCGCTCGGCGGCGAGTGGCGTGGACATCGTTTCACACCTGGATCGCGTCAGAGGCCTGCGCGTCCAATACGGGAGCAGAACCCATGAAAGGCGAACAGCAGATCATAGAGCGGCTTAACGAGGCTCTGTTTCTGGAACTTGGAGCGGTCAATCAATATTGGGTGCATTTCCGGCTGCTGGAAGACTGGGGATACGCCAAGCTGGCTAAGAAGGAACGCGCCGAATCGATCGAGGAAATGCACCATGCCGACCGGCTCGTGGCGCGCATCATCTTCCTCGAGGGCCATCCGAACCTGCAGTCCGTGGCGCCGCTGCGCATCGGGCAGAATGTCAAGGAAGTGCTCGAATCCGATCTTGCCGGCGAATATGACGCGCGCACCGCCTACAAGCGTTCGCGCGAGGTTTGTAACGAAGCAGGCGACTACGTGACGATGAAGCTGTTCGAGGAATTGTTGGCTGACGAGGAAGGTCACATCGACTTCCTCGAGACGCAACTCGACCTGCTCGCCTCGATCGGCGAAGAAAAGTACGGCCAACTCAACGCAGCGTCGGCCGACGAGGCGGAATAAGGACATGCCGGAATGCGGCGCCCCCTAGATTTCATGCGCCGCTTGCGGCCGGCCGAGCATTGTGGCCTGCCGCCTCAGAAGAAGCCGCGATACGGTATCCTTCGCGGCGCCTTTCTTGCCGTGGTGGCGACGCTCACAGCCTCGGCGCTGGCCGGGGCGCCGCAACCGGCGGGGCTTGCCACCAGCCGCACGGATCTGACGCCGAAGGATCTGGCGCGCGTCATCGCCATCACCAGGCCGACCAGCGATTTCTCCAAGCCCGAGCAATTCGAGCTGATGCAGGGCGGCGCCGGCACCTCGAAGAAGGACGTCAACAAGGACGCCTTCTCGCAATCCTCCGCCAACATCAGCTTCGAGGAAGAGGGCACCTTCAAGCTCGGCAACGCCATTTTCCGCAAGAACTGGGTGTCCTCGCCATCCTCGACACAAGCCTCGGATGGGCTCGGTCCGTTGTTCAACGAGCGCGCCTGCCAGAACTGTCATCTGAAGGACGGTCGCGGCCATCCGCCCCAAGGCGACAGCGGCACCACCTCGATGTTCCTGCGCCTGGCAAGGGAAGCCAGTACCGAGGAGGAGAAAGCCGCGCTCGCCGATCACAAGGTGCTCAACTTTCCCGACCCGGTCTATGGCACACAACTTCAGGAGCTAGCCGTTCCCGGCCTGCAGGGCGAAGGCAGGATGCATGTCGATTATCAGGAGCAAAAAGTAAAACTGGCGGACGGCAGCGTCGTGTCGCTGCGCAAGCCGAGCTATTCGGTCGAGGGTCTCGCCTACGGGCCGCTCGATCCGCACACCACGCTGTCGCCGCGCATGACACCGCCGATGATCGGCCTTGGCCTGG
Source organism: Mesorhizobium sp. M1182 (assembly GCF_040318335.1). NCBI lineage: Bacteria > Pseudomonadati > Pseudomonadota > Alphaproteobacteria > Hyphomicrobiales > Phyllobacteriaceae > Mesorhizobium > Mesorhizobium sp. M1182. The sequence goes on along the minus strand of NZ_JAMYMD010000012.1, from coordinate 168,288 downwards.
TCGAGCAGATCGCTCCCGCCGACATCCTTACGCGTGCCGATGCGGCCGACCGCGATGGTGACGGGATTTCCGGCAGGCCAAACATAATACGCGACGCCAGCAGCGGTGAACTGACGCTCGGCCGTTTCGGCTGGAAGGCGCAGGCGGCATCGATCCGCCAGCAATCGGCGGACGCTTTTGCCGGCGATATTGGCATTTCGACGCCCGAAGTGCCGAAGCACTGGGGCGATTGCAGCGCCGCGGAAAAGACCTGCCTTGGCCTACCTAACGGTGTACAGGAGCGCCTCGGTCCGGTCGAAGCGCCGCCGCCGGTCATGGACCTCGTGACCTTCTATTCGCAAAACCTTGCCGTGCCGGCCCGGCGCGATCTCGACAGACCGGACGTGCTCGCCGGCAAAAAACTATTCTACGATGTGGGCTGCATCTCCTGCCATACGCCGAAATTCGTCACCCGTCGCGGCACCCCGAACAAGGCGCAGGCATTCCAGCTGATCTGGCCTTATTCCGATTTCCTGCTGCATGACATGGGACCCGGTCTTGCCGACGGACAGGCGGTGGGCGAGGCCACGGGAAGCGAATGGCGCACGCCGCCACTGTGGGGCATCGGGCTCACCCAGACCGTCAGCGGCAACACCTTCTTCCTGCATGACGGGCGCGCACGAAGCCTGGCCGAGGCGATTCTGTGGCATGGCGGCGAGGGCCAGAAGGCGCGTGACCGCTTTGCCGCTGCCGATGCGGCCGACCGCGCCGCGCTGATCAAGTTTCTGGAGTCGCTCTGATGCGGAAGCGTCTTGCATTCGCTCTGATGCTGGTCCTCGCCGGTGCGCTGCCGGCATCCGCGGCGGTGAAGGCTTCGGATGTGATCCAGCGGGCGATCGACGGCTTCGTCCGCCCGGCCTATGCCAGACTGCATGACCATGCGGACAGCTTGGCCAAGACCATGCACGCGCTTTGCCAGGCGCCTTCGCAAGACACTCTCGATGCGGCACGCGCCGAATTCTCAGGCGTCGTGGATGCCTGGTCGGTGGTGGAAATCATCCGTTTCGGGCCGATCGCGGAAAACAACCGGCTTGAGCGCATGCTGTTTTGGCCGGATCGCAAGAGCATCGGCCTGAAGCAGGTGCAGGCAGCACTTGCCGGCAAGGATCCGACAGCCGCCGATCCGGCCCAGCTGGCTACAAAGAGCGTCGCCATGCAAGGGCTCGGCGCACTGGAATTCGTCCTCTACGGCGACGGAGCCGGTCAATTGGTCGGCAGGGACGACGCCTATCGCTGCGCCTACGGTGCGGCCATTGCCGGCAATGTCGAGACGATTGCCGGCGAGGTTGGCGATGCCTGGAACGAGCCCAACGGCTTTGCCGCGCTCTGGGCCAATCCGGGTCCGCAGAACGCGCTCTACCACGACGGCACCGAAGCGGTGACCGAACTGGTCGGCGTCTTCATCAACGAGCTGGAAATGGTCCGCGACGTACGCCTGAAAGGCTTCCTGGGCGCCAAGCCGGAGGCCGACAAACCGAAACAGGCGATCTATTGGCGCTCGCAAAACACCGCCCGCTCGCTGACCGGGAATCTGGCGGGCATGGACACGCTGTTCCAGGCCTCGCAGCTTGGCGACGCGCTGCCGCCCGATGCGCGCTGGATGGCAGAATCGGTCCACATCCAGCTCACCAACGGGATCGAGGCGGCCAAGGCGATCAGGGGACCGATCGACAAGGCACTTGCCGATCCGGCGCTGCGCCAGAAGCTCGACTATTTCTCGCTGGTGACATCCAGCCTGACGACCCTGATCGGCACCAGGCTGACCGCCGAATTCGGCCTGACCGCCGGGTTCTCGTCATTGGATGGTGACTGATCATGAGGACGCCGCTGATCGATCGGCGCGATTTCCTGAGGGCCGCAGGCGCTGGTTTCGTAGCGGCGATGGCGCCGTCGGCCTGGGCAAAGACAATCGACGCCGACGCGGTCTTCGCCACCGCTTTCGTCAAGCGCGACGGCAGCTATGGCGCGGCCGTCCTGTCCGAGGCCGGCAAGTTGTTGCACACGATCGATCTGCCCGATCGGGGCCACGACGTTACCTTCGACCCGGTGTCCAAGCGTTCGGTGGTGTTTGCCAGGCAGCCGGGCACCTTTGCTGTCGTCTTCGACCATACCGGCCGCGATAAACCCCACACCATTGCCAGCGTTGCCGGCCGGCATTTCTTCGGCCATGGTGTGTTCTCGGCCGATGGCACGCTGCTCTACGCAACCGAGAACGATTTCGACAATGCCGCCGGCGTCGTCGGCGTCTATGACGCGCATGCGAAATTCAAGCGCATCGGCGAGTTCCCGACCTACGGCGTGGGCCCGCACGAACTTCTGCTTCTCTCCGACGGCAGGACAATCGCTGTCGCCAATGGCGGCATCGAAACGCATCCGGATTATGGCCGCGCCGAGCTCAATATCGCAACGATGAAGCCTTCCTATGTTCTGGTCGACCGCCTTACCGGCGATCTCACCGAAAAGCACGAATTACCGCCGGCGCTGCACCAACTGTCGATCCGCCATATGGATGCCGACCGCTCCGGCACCGTCTGGTTCGGCTGTCAATACAGGGGGCCGGGTACCGATCGTCCGCCACTGCTCGGCCGCGCGGCGCGCGGCATGGACCTGAAATTACTCGACATGTCGCAGGACGTGCTCTCCGCCTTCAGGAACTATATCGGCTCGGTCGCCGCCAACCCTGCTGCCGGCACCATCGCGGTGTCTTCGCCTGAGGGCAATTCACTTGCCGTGATCGACGCGGCCAGCGGCCGCATCGTCGCCACCAAGGCGCTGGTCGAGGTTTGCGGCGTTGCAGCCGATGGGGAAAGCTTCATGGCGACGACCGGCGCCGGCGATATCGTCGAGTCCGGTGGCTCGATACATTCCGAGCCTGACTATGTCTGGGACAATCACGTGCTGCGTATCGAGCAGGTCGGCTAGTCCCGATACCTATTGTGGCGATTGCGTGCGTTGGAACTTACATTCTTGGACCCGCGCCGAAGCCAAGTCGCCTGACGATTTATCCATTATTCCCTTGCGGGGATCAGCCCTGGCGGGCAGAGGGAAGCTGTTTTCGAAACTGTCTCAACCGGCCGCTTCATGAAATTGCTTGCCATCGACTGTACCGCCAATCTCTGCGCCGCCTGCGTCTACGACGCGGCGGCCGGGAAAGAACTCGGCCGTTCGGTGCTCGATCTCGGTAAGGGTCATGCCGAGCATCTGATGGGTGTCATCGAAAAGGCGTTGGGGACCAGCAGAACCGACTATTCCGGCCTCGGCGCCATTGCCGTTTCGACGGGTCCGGGCTCTTTCACCGGTCTGCGCGTCGGCGTCTCGGCGGCGCGCGGCCTTGCGCTGGCGCTGAAAATCCCGGCGATCGGCGTGACGACTCTGGAGGCCCTGGCGGCGCAAGCGAGAGCGGCATTTCCCGGTCGCGCCGTGCTCGCCGCGCTCGATGCAGGTCGCGAGGAGATCCATGCGGCACTTTACGATGAGAGGTCGGTTCTGATCTTTGGTCCGGCCGTGACCACGCTCTCGCAAGCAGCCGCCATCGCGGTCGACAGATCTGCGGTTCTCGCCGGCACGGCGGCAACCCAAATTGCCGCGGCGGCCGGGCGCAGCTTCGATCTCGGCGGGACGGCGGCCACCGCCGACATCGCCGTCTATGCCCGGCTGGCCGCCGCCCGACGTGCCGGTAAAAAGGGCGAGGGCGAAAAGCCGAAACCGCTCTATCTGCGCGGCGCCGACGCCAAGCCGCAGGCCGGCTTTATTCTATCTAGGCAAAAAAACTGATGCGCATTCCATTCCTCCAGCCGCGTCGCAGGGACTATGCGATCGAGCCGCTGACGGTTGCCGACAGCGCGGCCATGTCGGTGCTGCATCGCGAGGATTTCGCGCGGCCGTGGACCGACGACGAATTCGCCGCAATGCTCGAGCAGGACACGGTGTTCGGCTATGCCGCGCGCGAGACCGGACAGGGTGCCAAGCCGCCGGTCGGCTTCGTGCTGGCTCGGCTGGCGGCCGGCGAGGGGGAGATCCTGACGGTCGCGGTGGCACGCTCGCATCGGCGCCGGGGGCTCGGCTGGCAATTGATGGATGCGGTGCTGCGTGAACTGCATGCACAGCGCGCCGAGGCACTTTTCCTCGAGGTCGACGAGACCAATGTCGCCGCGATCGCGCTCTACCGGCGGTTCGGCTTCCGCGAGGTCGGCAAGCGCGCCAACTATTACAAGTCGCCGGAGCACGGCCCGACCGGCGCGCTTGTCATGCGCCGCGATCTTCGCTAGCCAAACGCCGGGGTGGTGCGGATGATCGGAAAAATCAGGATTTTCCTGGCCCTGGGGCTGGTTGTCGTCGGCTCATTGGTGCTTGTGCCTTTGCAGATACTGTCGATGAGGACCGGACTCTGGCGCGAGACCTTCATCCTGAAGATCTGGCACAGAATGATCGTCAGGGCGCTGGGGCTGCGCATCCATGTCAAGGGAGCGCTGTCCGGCCAGCGCCCATTGCTGATTGCTGCCAACCACATCTCCTGGACCGACATCATGGTGCTGGGGTCGATGGTCGACGTGACGTTCATCGCCAGGGCCGATATGGCAGGCTGGCCGCTGATCGGCATGCTGTCGAAGCTGCAACGCACCGTCTTCATTGAACGTGAGCGCAAACGCTCGTCGGGCGACCAGGCGAGCGAGATCGCCGGCCGGATGGCCAAGGGCGACGCCATGGTGCTGTTCGCCGAAGGCTCGACCGGCGACGGGAACATGATCCTGCCGTTCAAGAGCACGCTGTTCGGCGCCGCTACAATGGCGATTGCGGAAGGGGCGACCGAACAGGTCTTCATCCAACCGGTGGCGATCGTCTATACGCGCCTGCATGGCGTGCCGCTCGGCCGCCGGCATCGGCCGGTTGCCGCCTGGATCGGCGATGAGGAGCTGATGCCGCACCTCAAGGTGCTGATGGCCGAGGGCGCCCTCGACGTCGAGGTGCATTTTGGCGAGGCGATTGCTTTCTCCAGGGGCTCGAGCCGCAAGGAGACGGCAAAGCAGATGGAACGCCAGGTTCGCGAGATGGTACAAGCGGCGCTCGCCGAACCGCGTCCGAGCCGGTAGGCTGAGCAGGTTCCGGCCAGATTCGTCTGTTTTTTGTCGGGGAAAGGCGCTAGAAGCCGCGAAATGGAATTGAACACGATAGAACGTGACGACATCGGCGCTGCCGCCGAAAACCTGGTCGTTCCGCCTGCCGCGACCAGAAAGGTCTTCGTCAAGACCTATGGCTGCCAGATGAACGTCTACGATTCGCAGCGCATGACCGATGCTCTGGCGGCCGACGGCTATGCCGCGACAGACGCCATCGGCGAGGCCGATCTGGTGCTGCTCAACACCTGTCACATCCGCGAGAAAGCGGCGGAAAAGGTCTATTCCGAACTTGGGCGCATCCGTGAGCTGAAGGCGGAACGTGCCAAGGCCGGGCGCGAAATGCTGGTCGGCGTCGCCGGCTGCGTGGCGCAGGCCGAGGGTGCCGAGATCATCCGCCGCTCGCCGGCTGTCGATCTGGTCATCGGTCCGCAGACCTACCACCGGCTGCCCGGGGTGCTGGCGAGGGCGCGGAGCGGCGAAAAGATCGTCGAGACCGATTATGCCGTCGAAGACAAGTTCGAGCATCTGCCGCAGCCGAAGCGCGCCGAACTGATCAGGCGCGGCGTGACGGCGTTCTTGACCGTTCAGGAAGGCTGCGACAAGTTCTGCACCTTCTGTGTCGTGCCCTATACGCGCGGCTCGGAAGTCTCGCGGCCGGTGGCACAGATCGTCGCCGAAGCCGAGCGCCTGGCGGATGCCGGCGTGCGCGAGGTGACGCTGCTCGGCCAGAATGTCAACGCCTGGCACGGAAGAGGTGAAGACGGCGAGGAATGGGGCCTTGGCCGGCTGCTGTTCAGGCTGGCAGAGATTCCAGGTCTGGCGCGGCTGCGCTACACGACCAGCCATCCGCGCGACATGGACGATGAATTGATCGCCGCCCATCGTGATTTGCCTACGCTGATGCCCTATCTACATTTACCGGTGCAATCCGGCTCCGACCGCATACTCAAGGCGATGAACCGCAGGCATATGGCCAAGGACTATCTGACGTTGATCGACCGCATCCGTGCCGCACGGAACGACATCGCACTGTCCGGCGATTTTATTGTCGGCTTTCCCGGTGAGACGGAAGCGGATTTCGAGGCGACGATGCAGTTGGTCGAAGACGTCAACTATGCCTCGGCCTTCTCGTTCAAATATTCTCCGCGCCCCGGCACGCCGGGCGCGGAGATGGGCGATCACGTGCCGGAGGCCGTCAAGGACGAGCGCCTGCAGCGGCTGCAGGCGCTGCTTCTGAAACAGCAGCAGCATTTCGGCGCAAGCCTGGTCGGCAGGACTATCGACACGCTGATCGAAAAGCCGGGCCGCCAGGCCGGCCAGAAGGTTGGCCGCTCGCCGTGGCTGCAGCCGGTTATTGTTGATGAAAAGGCCGGCGAAATCGGTGACATTATCCAGGTACGAATCACGAAGACGGGCTACAACAGCCTGTTCGCCGAATTGGCCTGAAGGCCTCGGCAGATGAGGAGAGACGGTTGAGCGCTGCTGAAGTCAAGAACCTGCCCCAGAATCTACCCTCCGGGGCCTCGGATATCGCGCACATCGTACTGACTTTCGACAATAACAAGCTTGCCAGCGCCCTTTACGGCCAGTTCGACGAGAATCTGGCCAGGCTCGAGCAGAAGCTCGGCGTCGATATCCGCTCGCGTGGCAACCAATTGACCATCAAGGGCTCTTCCTCGGCCGCCGAGCAGGCGCGCCGCGCCTTGGACAATCTTTACGGCATTCTGCAGAAAGGCACCGATATCGGCCAGTCCGATGTCGACGGCGCCGTGCGCATGGCGATCGCCACCGACGACCAGCTGACGCTGCCGACGCTGGAGCGCAAGGGCAAGGTGTCCGCCGCCCAGATATCGACGCGCAAGAAGACCATCTATGCCCGCTCGCTCAACCAGGACGCCTATATGCGCGCGCTGGAGCGGTCGGAACTCGTCTTCGGCATCGGCCCGGCCGGCACCGGAAAGACCTATCTGGCGGTGGCGCATGCGGCAATGCTGCTCGAACGTGGCATGGTCGAACGGATCGTGCTGTCGCGCCCCGCGGTCGAGGCCGGTGAACGGCTTGGCTTTCTGCCGGGTGACATGAAGGAGAAGGTCGATCCCTATCTGCGGCCGCTCTATGACGCGCTCTACGACATGATGCCGGCCGACAAGGTCGAGCGGGCGATTGCTGCTGAGGTCATCGAGATCGCGCCGCTGGCATTCATGCGCGGCCGTACGCTGGCGCACGCTGCCGTCATCCTCGACGAGGCGCAGAACACCACGCCGATGCAGATGAAGATGTTCCTGACCCGGCTCGGCGAGAACTCGCGCATGATCGTCACCGGCGATCCGACCCAGATCGATCTGCCGCCAAACACCAAATCCGGCCTGGTCGAGGCGCTGAGAATCCTCGACGGCGTCACCGGCATGGTGACGGTCCGCTTCAACGAAGGCGACGTCGTCAGGCATCCGCTGGTCGCCGAGATCGTCAAGGCCTATGACCGCGACGGCAAGCTGGCCAGGGGCCTGGGTGTCGAAAGCTGATATGATTATGCGGCCGCATGGCTGAGGAGCAAAAGGCGGGGGGACCGCTTCCCGTCGAAATCGATATCGCGATCGAGGCGGGCGACTGGCCCGACGAGGCAGCGCTGATGCGGCTTGTCGACGGTGCCGTCTCGGCCGCCTTTGCCGAAACCGGTGCGGACGGGCGTTCCGAGCTCAGCATCGTCTTTTCCGACGATGCCCATATCCGTACGCTCAATGCCGGCTGGCGCGGCAAGGACAAGCCGACCAACGTCCTGTCTTTTCCGGCTTTTCCGTTTGCCAGGGGCGGGCCTCTGCCGCCGATGCTCGGCGACATCGTGCTGGCCGCCGAGACTGTCGCGCGCGAGGCGGCACTGGAAGACAAGCCCATCGAGGACCATATCTCCCATCTCGTCATTCATGGCCTGCTGCATTTGCTGGGCTATGATCACGAAACGGATGCCGAAGCGGAACTGATGGAAGCGACAGAGCGCGCAGCACTTGCGAGGCTTGCCATTCCCGATCCCTACACGTAATTACAAAAGACCAATTGACCGGACGATGATGAACGACAAACCAGAGACTGCCGCCCGCTCCGACGCCGGCAGTGTGATCAAGCCTTCCGAAACGACGGAAGAGGGCTCGAGTCCGAGTACCACGACCGGCAGCTTCGCCAGCGAGGCATCGCCTGCCGGTCCTTCCCTGTTCGATCGCGTGCTCGGGCTTTTCAGGCACCGCAACGGCACCAGCCTGCGCGAGGAGATTGCCGGTGCGCTTGCCGAAACGGCGAGCGATGCAGAATCCTTCTCCCCCGGCGAACGCGCCATGCTTAACAACATCCTGCGCCTGCGCGAAGTGCGCGTCGAGGACGTCATGGTGCCGCGCGCCGACATCGAGGCGGTCGAGATCACCACGAAGCTGGGTGATCTTCTGGGGCTGTTCGAGCAGTCCGGCCATTCCCGCATGCCGGTCTATTCGGAGACGCTCGACGATCCGCGCGGCATGGTTCATATCCGCGACGTGCTGGCGCATATCACCAAGGTCGCCCGCGTCAGAAAGGGCAGGACGACCAGGAAAACTCCGGTCGCGACGGTTCTCGATCTCGCCCAGGTCGATCTGGCGCGCACCATAGGCGATCTCAGCCTGATCCGACCGGTGCTGTTCGTGCCGCCGTCGATGCTCGCCTCCGACCTGATGGGGCGAATGCAGACGACGCGCACCCAGATGGCGCTGGTCATCGACGAATATGGCGGCACTGACGGTCTCGTCTCGCTCGAGGATATCGTCGAGATGGTGGTCGGCGACATCGAGGACGAGCATGACGAAGACGAGCCGATGATTACCCAGGCCGGCGAAGGCGTCTTCATCGTCGACGGCAAGGCCGAGATCGACGACGTCGCCAAGATGATCGGCGAGGATTTCGCCGCCGGCGAGCACGGCGAATATGTCGACACGATCGGCGGCATGATCTTCAACACGCTTGGCCGGGTGCCGGCGCGCGGCGAAGTGGTGCAGGCCATACCCGGCTTCGAGTTCCATGTGCTCGACGCCGATCCGCGCCGCGTCAAGCGCGTGCGCATCGTCGAGACCCTGAAGGGCGAGCGCCGCCGCCGCGCCGTCCGCACCGAGCAGGCTTAGACGTCGAGTTTCGGCAAGCGGTGGAAACCGGTTAGCGTCTTAGCTGGCCGTTAGAGCCAACCCTGGACCATGGCTTGCAGCGAATGCGGTCCAAAGATCCGACACCGAAAGGGTTCCTTTCCAAGGCCGAGCCAGCGCGAACAGCAGGACTGCACTTGGGACGGAAACCATCAGCATGGCCAGAACGCCATTGAGCAGCGAATGTCGCCTCAAGTGAATTGTGCTCCCGTGATGACCAGCATCATCGCATCGCTGGGCAAGGTCTGCCAAGGTCGAGGCCGAAGTTAATGCTCGGCACCCCCAGCTGGGCGCCATTTGGAGCCAAGGCCGCGGCCTGATAAATCTTGCTTCCTGATTCGCACGACTCGGAAGCATAGATGGAGCGCCAGGCCGGCCGGATAATTCTGCTTTGGGGCTGGCGGCGCGCGCTGGTGGCGTTTCTTGCCGGCGCGCTGGCGGTTCTTGCCCAGGCGCCGTACGATTTCTTCGCCGTCTGTTTCGTTTCGTTTCCCCTGCTGGTGTGGCTACTCGACGGCGCGACCGGCGAAGCCTCGGACGGTTTTCTGCGGCGCTTGCGTCCGGCCTTCGCCATCGGCTGGTGGTTCGGTTTCGGCTACTTTCTTGCCGGTCTCTGGTGGGTCGGCTCGGCGCTTCTGGTCGAGGCCGACAGCTTTGCCTGGGCCTTGCCGTTCGCGGTGGTCGGCATCCCCCTCGCGCTCGCCTTCTTCTATGGTTTCGCCGCCGTGGTCGCCCGGCTGTTGTGGAGCAACGACATCGGACGCATCGCCGCGCTCGCCTTCGGCTTTGCGCTGGCGGAATGGCTGCGCGGCTTCCTGTTCACCGGCTTTCCGTGGAATGCCGTCGGCTATGCGGCGATGCCGGTACCTTTGCTGATGCAGAGCGTCTCGGTGACCGGCATGGTCGGCATGGACGCGCTTGCGGTCTTCGTCTTTGCGCTGCCGGCGCTGCTTGCGGCGCGCCGGCATCTCCGCCTCGGCGCGGCATTGCTTGTCGTGCTCGTCGCCGCCCATGCCGGCTTCGGCTATATCCGGCTCGCCGCCCCCGAAAAGCCGGCCGCCCGCAGCCTTGACGTCCGTATAGTGCAGCCTGCCGTCGACCTTACCGAAAAATGGGATACCTCGGTGCGTGACCGTATCTTCGCCACCATGATGGGGCTTTCGGCCAAGGCGCCGGAACCCGGCCATGACAGGCCGCAATTGATCCTGTGGCCGGAGACCTCCGTGCCGTTTCTGTTCACCGAACGTCCGGATGCCCTGCCTGCGATCGGAGAGATGCTCGGCGATGGCCAGATGCTGGTCGCCGGCGTCGTTCGCGAAGAAGGCGGCTCGGCGGCCGGCAGCCGTTACTACAACTCTGTGGTGGCGATCGACGAAAAAGGCGAAATCGTCGATGCCGTCGACAAGGTCCACCTGGTACCCTTCGGCGAATACCTGCCTTTTGCCGATCTGCTCGGCCGCTTCGGGCTTGAGCAGCTTGTTGCCGGTCCAATGACCTTCGCGGCGGGCAATGAGCGGCATCCGATCGCGCTGCCCGGCGGTATCCGGGCGCTGCCGTTTATTTGCTATGAGGTCATCTTTCCCGATCTGGTCGCAGTTGACGCAACGTCAGCCGAGCTTATTGTGAACGTCACCAATGACGCCTGGTTCGGCGACACGCCGGGGCCGTACCAGCACTTCAGGCAGGCGCAGATCCGGGCGGTGGAGAATGGGGTGCCCCTGTTGCGCGCGGCTAATAACGGCATTTCGGCCGTTGTCGACCCGCGCGGTCGCATCGTCGACGCGCTGGCAATCGATGCACGCGGCGCGATCGATGTGCGTGTGCCGATCTCCGACCAAGCCATCGTTTCATCCGGCCAACGACGCATTAACGGAATGCTGATCATGTTTTTGCTTGCCGTTGCGGCATGCATTTTGAACGTAAGGCAAAGGCTACGGGCGAATTGACAGCCGACACATTAGAAACTCATACTGTAAGCGCCTGAAAATTTTCGAAGTCGATAAGGTCGTTCTGTTGGGGCACGGGCCGCGGCGTCGTTTGGGCAGCAAAATAGAAAAAGCCGGAAAAATTCGGCGAGGAAAAAATGACAGAAGAAAACAAGAAAAAGCCGAATCCGATCGACATCCACGTCGGAAGCCGCATCCGGCTTCGCCGCAATATGCTGGGAATGAGCCAGGAAAAACTGGGTGAAAACCTCGGCATAACGTTCCAGCAGATCCAAAAGTACGAAAAGGGCACCAATCGCGTCGGCGCCAGCCGTTTGCAGGCAATCGCCTCCATACTCGGCGTCCCCGTCGCCTTCTTTTTCGAGGATGCGCCCGGTCAGGAGCCCGTGGGCAACCGTGGATTTGCCGAGGATGCTTCGATGACCTCCGCCGTCGAATTCTGCGGCAGCCCGGAAGGCCTCCAGCTGAATCGCGCCTTCGTCAAGATCGCCGATGTGAAAGTGCGCCGCAAGATCATCGAGTTGGTGAAGTCGCTTTCCACCGACGAAGTCGATTGACTGGCCCGTGAAGAGTTCAACAAGGAAGGGCTCGTCGTAGCTGGGCATGCAATTTCTCGCGGCTGCGCGCATTGAGGGATGTTCATTCCGCAGATGCGCTAAAGCGCAGATCGATTTCGCTCGACTCGCTTCCTGGAAGCCGTTTTCCTCAGTCTGTTGCGCAAGGGCTGATCGCAGTGCGCCCTGCCGCCGTCTCGGGATGCAAGGATAATAACGTCAAAATTCATGCCAGAACGGCTGCATGGCTTGACTAGCGACGCCCGGCACCGTTAACAACTGGCGCGCCAAAATCGGCGGCCTGCCGATATTTTTTTCAAGAGGGGACACCCGTGACGCGGCACAATTACTTCTTCACCTCGGAATCCGTTGCCGAGGGCCATCCCGACAAGGTCTGCGACCGCATCTCCGACGAGATTGTCGATCTCGTCTATCGCGAAGCCAGAAAGACCGGCATGGACCCGTGGAAGGTCCGCGTTGCCTGCGAGACGCTTGCGACGACCAATCGCGTTGTCATCGCCGGCGAGGTGCGCGTCCCCGAGACGCTGCTCAAGAAGGACAAGGAGGGCAACGTCCTGAAGGATGCGGCCGGCCATCCGATCGTCAACCCGGCCAAGTTCAAGTCGGTCGCTCGCAAGGCGATCCGCGAAATCGGCTACGAGCAGGCCGGCTTCCACTGGAAGACAGCCAAGATCGAGGTCCTGCTGCACGGCCAGTCGCCGGATATCGGCCAAGGCGTCGACAACGCCTCCGACCGGCAAGGCGAGGAGGGAGCCGGCGACCAGGGCATCATGTTTGGCTATGCCTGCCGCGAAACCCCGGACTTGATGCCGGCGCCGATCTATTACAGCCACAAGATCCTCGAATTGCTGGCGGCTGCGCGCCATGAAGGCAGCGGTGATGCCGGCAGGCTCGGGCCGGATGCCAAGAGCCAGGTCACCGTCCGCTATGTCGACGGCAAAGCGGCGGAAGTGACGCAGATCGTGCTGTCGACCCAGCATCTCGATGAGACGTGGGATTCGAAGAAGGTGCGCAACGTCGTCGAGCCCTATATTCGCGAAGCACTGGGCGACCTGAAGATTGCCGACAATTGCAACTGGTACATCAATCCGACCGGCAAGTTCGTCATCGGCGGGCCTGATGGCGACGCCGGCCTGACCGGCCGCAAGATCATCGTCGACACTTATGGCGGGGCTGCGCCTCATGGCGGCGGCGCTTTTTCTGGCAAGGACACCACCAAGGTCGACCGCTCGGCGGCCTATGCGGCGCGTTATCTCGCCAAGAACGTGGTTGCCGCAAAGCTCGCCGATCGCTGCACCATCCAGCTTTCCTATGCGATCGGTGTCGCCCAGCCGCTGTCGATCTACGTCGACCTGCACGGCACCGGCAAGGTCGACGAGGCAAAACTCGAGCGTGCACTGCGCGCCGTGATGGACCTGTCGCCGTCCGGCATCCGCCGCCACCTCGATCTCAACAAGCCGATCTATGCCAAGACGTCGTCCTACGGCCATTTTGGCCGCAAGGCCGGCCGCGACGGATCCTTCTCCTGGGAGAAGACCGATCTCGCCAAGGCGCTCAAGGATGCTCTCGCCGAACCGGTCGCCGAAGCAGTCGCCGCCTAACCGCGGCGCCTATGGATCCGAAGGACCGGCCAAGCCGTGCGACCGAGGCCTTTTTCGGTCGCCGGCGCGGCAAGACCATTCGACCACAACAGGCAGCGGCGCTGGAGAGCGGCTTCGCCGCCTACAGGCTCGATCTGACGGTTGAACCGCCGGCCGACCTGCGCAGCCTTTTCGAAGCCGAAGTTTCGGCTGTCCAGCTCGAAATCGGTTTTGGCGGCGGCGAACATCTTCTGCACCGTGCTACGGCAAGCCAGGCGACCGGCTTTATCGGCGTCGAGCCTTTCGTCAACGGCATGGCCAAGATGATGATGGCGGTCCGGGAGCGGCCGCTTGCCAATCTGCGCGTCTATGACGACGACGCCACACGTCTGCTGGACTGGCTGCCGCAGGCTTCGCTTGACGGCATTGACCTTCTCTATCCGGATCCGTGGCCGAAGAAGAAGCACTGGAAGCGGCGCTTCGTCAGCCCGGTCAATCTCGACCGCTTCGCGCGCGTCCTGAAGCACGGCGGAAAGTTCCACTTTGCGTCCGATATCGACAGCTATGTGAACTGGACGCTCCTGCATTGCCGGGCGCACGACGCCTTCACGTGGCAGGCAAGCGAAGCAGCCGACTGGCACCGGCCCTATGATGGCTGGCCGGGGACGCGCTATGAGGCCAAGGCCATTCGCGAAGGCCGACGGCCCGCCTATCTCACCTTCGTGCGGAAATAAGCGGGAAATTAGAGCTGAGCACAAGGCGAGCCGGCCGAAGGCTCTCGGCGGCCACCTGGCTCAGAAGCGACGGATCTTGTTGAAGGCTGCCGGCTCCATGCCGAGATTGCGCAGATCATGCGCACGCGGCTTGCGACCGCGTTCCACAGCCCGCGACGCGGCTACGGCGCTGCCGAACACGCTAAAGACATCGCCTATGGCTGAAAAAAATCCACGATTGTTCATGATGGGATCCTTTCGAGCGCAGTGAGCGCTCCAATTGTGCAATGCAACGTAGATAGTCGTGCGTGGCCGGTGCTCAAACGGTGATCACTGCATGGGCGCCATGCATTTGGAGCAGCGCTGCGGACTCGGAGCCTTGCCGTCATGCAGGACGGGCTTGAAACGAGGACCACGATCGTCTATATCAGCTTCAAATTCTTGGTCGGTATGACGAAGAGTGGGTCCACCCGGTCCCGCTCTTTTTTATTACCTGCCGACCAACAGAAATCGAGTGACAGGACCGAATGACAGTGACGGCAAGCGAAGGCGACGACCGCATCATCCGCGAAAGCGGCATCGATGCGCGCATCGCGCTGATCGTTCAGCCGGTACTGCGCGCCATTGGCTTCCGCTTGGTACGTGTGCACCTGTCGGGCCAGAACGGGCTGACGCTGCAGATCATGGCCGAGCGCGAGGACGGCACCATGACGGTCGAGGATTGTGAAGAGGTCAGCCGGGCGGTGTCGCCGGCGCTCGATGTCGATGATCCGATCGAGAAGACTTATCATCTCGAAGTGTCGTCGCCGGGCATCGACCGGCCGCTGGTCCGCAAATCGGACTTTGCAGCCTGGACCGGCCATCTGGTGAAGATGGAAACGTCGGTTCTCGTCGCCGACCGTAAGCGCTTCAAGGGCAAGATCGCCGACAGCGACGCGGACGGCGTGCTGATCGAGCGTGACAAGGCCGCTTACGGCGAGGAGCCGACGGTACGTGTTCCTTACGATGCGATTGCCGAAGCGCGGCTGATTCTGACCGACGACCTTATCCGCGATGCGCTGTCGAAGGACAATCGGGCGCGCAAGGAAGCCAGGAAACGCCGCGGCGAACCCGAAGACGCACCAGAGGGTGCGGAAGACGAAACCGAACAGGAAATGTGATTGGGCTGCCGGCCGTAAAGGGTCGGCAACAAGCTCGGGAGAAAGAAGATGGTTGTAAGCGCCAACAGGCTTGAACTGCTGCAGATCGCCGATGCGGTCGCGCGTGAAAAGTCGATCGATAAGTCGATCGTCATCGCCGCCATGGCCGATGCGATCCAGAAGGCCGCGCGCTCGCGCTACGGCCAGGAAACCAATATCCGCGCCGACATCAATGCCAACACCG
This sequence comes from Mesorhizobium sp. M1182, assembly GCF_040318335.1. Taxonomy (NCBI): domain Bacteria; kingdom Pseudomonadati; phylum Pseudomonadota; class Alphaproteobacteria; order Hyphomicrobiales; family Phyllobacteriaceae; genus Mesorhizobium; species Mesorhizobium sp. M1182. The sequence goes on along the minus strand of NZ_JAMYMD010000012.1, from coordinate 152,778 downwards.
GCGAGATGAAGCTGCAGCGGCTGATGGAAGTGGTCGAGAAGGTCGATGACTACGCGACGCAGATTGCCATTTCCTCGGCGCGCGAGCGCAATCCGGACGCCCAGCTCGGCGATTTCATTGCCGAACAGCTACCGCCGATGGATTTTGGCCGCATCGCCGCCCAGTCGGCCAAGCAGGTCATCGTGCAGAAGGTGCGCGAGGCCGAGCGCGACCGGCAATATGACGAATACAAGGACCGTATCGGCGAGATCGTCAACGGTACCGTCAAGCGCGTCGAATACGGCAACGTCATCGTCGATCTCGGCCGCGGCGAAGCGATCATCCGCCGCGACGAGCTGATTCCGCGCGAAAACTACAAGTATGGCGATCGCGTCCGTGCCTATGTCTATGACGTGCGCCGCGAACAGCGCGGCCCGCAGATCTTCCTGTCGCGCACCCATCCGCAGTTCATGGCGAAGCTGTTCACCATGGAAGTGCCGGAAATCTACGACGGCATCATCGAGATCAAGTCGGTCGCCCGCGATCCGGGTTCGCGCGCCAAGATCGCTGTCATCTCGCGCGACAGCTCCATCGATCCGGTCGGTGCCTGCGTCGGTATGCGCGGCAGCCGCGTCCAGGCGGTCGTCGGTGAATTGCAGGGCGAGAAGATCGACATCATTCCTTGGTCGCCTTCGGCGGCGTCCTTCATTGTCAATGCATTGCAGCCGGCGGAAGTCGCCAAGGTCGTGCTCGACGAGGATGCTGAGCGCATCGAGGTCGTCGTTCCCGACGATCAGCTGTCGCTGGCCATCGGCCGCCGCGGCCAGAACGTCCGTCTTGCCTCGCAGCTCACCGGCTGGGATATCGACATCCTGACCGAGCAGGAAGAGAGCGAACGCCGCCAGAAGGAATTCGTCGAACGGTCGTCGCTGTTCATGGAAGCCCTCGACGTCGACGAGATGGTCGGCCAGGTGCTCGCTTCCGAAGGCTTCACCAGCGTCGAGGAGGTCGCGTATGTCGACTCCGGCGAAATCGCGTCGATCGACGGCTTCGACGAGGACACGGCTTCGGAAATCCAGACCCGCGCCCGCGAATATCTGGAGAAGATCGAAGCCCAGCATGACGAGAAGCGCAAGGCGCTCGGCGTCAAGGACGAGCTGCGCGAGATCCCCGGCATCACCACCGCCATGATGGTGACGCTCGGCGAGGACGGCGTGAAGACGATCGAGGATTTCGCCGGCTACGCCGCCGACGACCTGACCGGTTGGAAGGAACGCAAGGACGGCGAGACGAAGGTATTCCCGGGTGTGCTCGCCAACCACGGCGTATCACGCGCCGATGCCGAGCAGATGGTCCTGGCCGCTCGCCTGAAGGCTGGCTGGATCACCGAAGACGAGCTTGCCGCCGAGGGCGTGCCGGCTGACGAAACCGTCGGTGCGTGAGGTGAAACCGCATCGCACCGAACCCGCCCTTGGACGAGATGAACGATCGCACCTGCATCGTCACCCGCAGGCAAGCCGAACCGGATGAACTGATCCGTTTCGTCGTCGGCCCGGGTTCGGCCGTCGTTCCGGACATCAAGAGAAACCTGCCCGGCCGCGGTTGCTGGGTGACGGCCGACCGCCTACATATAGAAAAGGCAGCGGCCAAAAATCTGTTTGCCCGTGCTTTTAAGGCGCAGGTGAGCGTGCCGGCCGATCTTGGCGGCATGGTCGACGCGCTACTTTCCAGGTCCGCTCTGGGCATGCTTGGCCTGGCCCGCAAGGCGGGCGCCATAGCGCTCGGAGCGACCAAGGTCGAGAGCGCCGTGCGCGGCGGACTTGCACTTTTCGTGCTCCACGCGACCGAGGCTTCCGACGATGGCGTCCGCAAGATAAGCCAGGCGCGACGGGCAACCGTCCACCTTGGCGGGCCTGCGATCCGCGCTTACAAACTTTTCTCCGAGGCCGAGTTGAGCTTGGCATTGGGGGGTACAAATGTGATACATGCTGCCGTTCTCGCGGGAGACGCGGGCAGGGCGGTCCAGAAGCGCATGGTTGCGCTCGACCGATATCGGGGCGGTTCCCCGGACGATCTGGCAATGCTTGCGGCCGTTGCTGACGAAGATGATGCCGCAGAGGATATGGAATGAGCGATACGAAATCGGGCGACGACAAGACGCTGAGTGTTACGCCGAAGAAGACCTTGACGCTGAAGCGCCCCGGCATGGAACAGGGCACGGTGCGCCAGAACTTCTCGCACGGCCGCACCAAGTCGGTGGTCGTCGAGACCAAGAAGCGCAAGTTCTCGCTGCCCGGCGACAAGCCGGAGCCGGCGGCAGCGCCTGTGTCCGTCTTCACGCCGAAGCCGGTCGCGGCAGCGCCTGCCGTGCAGGAAGCTCCCAAGGCGCCTCCCCCTCCGCCGCCGGTCGAACGCGGCGGCATGGTGCTGAACGAGTTGTCGCGCCAGGAAATGGAAGCACGCCGCCGGGCTCTCGAGGGCTCGAAGGTCCGCGATGTCGAGGATCGCCAGCGCGCCATCGAGGAAGCCAAGCGCCGCAGCGAGGACGAAGAGCGCCGCCGCCGCGAGCGCGAGGAATCGGCTCGCCGTCAGGCCGAGGAAGAGGCACGGCTGCAAGCCGAGGCCGAATCCCGCCGCCGTGCCGAGGAAGAGGCGCGCCGCCGTGCGCCGCTCGCCGCCGAACTGGCAACAGTCGATGACGAGGAAGAGGTCAAACCGAAGCGGACCGGTGCCGGCGCACCAGTGCGCCGTCTGGTTACGCCGGAAGTGGCGCGTCCGGCCAAACCGACCAAGGGCGAGGAAGACCGCCGCCGCGGCAAGCTGACTCTGAATTCGGCGCTTTCCGACGAGGATGCGCGCGCCCGCTCGCTCTCGTCGATGCGCCGCCGTCAGGAGAAATTCAAGCGCGCGTTGCATAACGAGCCACGCGAGAAAGTCATGCGTGAAGTGATCCTGCCCGAAACCATCACCATCCAGGAGCTGGCGCAGCGCATGTCCGAGCGCGCTGTCGACGTGGTCAAGTTCTTCATGAAGCAGGGCCAGATCCTGAAGCCTGGTGACGTCATCGACGCCGACACGGCCGAACTCGTCGCCACCGAATTTGGCCACACGGTCCGCCGCGTCGCCGAGTCAGACATCGAAGAGGGCTTGTTCAACATCGCCGATCGTCCCGAGGACCTGCGGCCGCGTCCGCCGGTGGTAACGATCATGGGCCATGTCGATCACGGCAAGACCTCGTTGCTCGATGCCATCCGCAATGCCAACGTCGTCTCCGGCGAGGCCGGCGGCATTACCCAGCATATCGGCGCCTATCAGGTCGAGAAGAACGCTCACAAGGTTACCTTCATCGACACGCCCGGCCACGCCGCCTTCACGGCGATGCGTGCCCGCGGTGCCCAGGCGACCGATATCGCCATCCTCGTGGTGGCAGCCGACGACAGCGTCATGCCGCAGACGATCGAATCGATCAATCATGCCAAGGCGGCCGGCGTTCCGATCATTGTGGCGATCAACAAGATCGATAAGCATGACGCCGACCCGCAGAAGGTGCGTTCGGAACTGCTGCGCCACGAGGTGTTCGTCGAATCGATGGGCGGCGAGGTGCTGGATGTCGAGGTGTCGGCGACCAAGGGCATCAATCTCGACAAGTTGCTCGAAGCGATCCTGCTGCAGGCCGAAATCCTCGACCTGAAGGCCAATCCGGACCGCACCGCGGAAGGCGTGGTCATCGAAGCCCAGCTCGACAAGGGCCGCGGCCCAGTCGCTACCGTGCTGGTGCAGACCGGCACGTTGATGCCGGGCGACATTCTCGTCGCCGGCAACGAATGGGGCCGGGTACGCGCGCTCGTCAATGATCGCGGCGAGCAGGTCAAGGAAGCGCCGCCGGCAATGCCGGTGGAAGTCCTCGGTCTGCAAGGTACGCCGCTGGCCGGCGACCGCTTCGCCGTTGTCAACAACGAAGCCCGCGCCCGCGAGATCACCGAATATCGCCAGCGTCTGGCGCGTGAGAAGGCGGTGGCCAGGCATGCCGGCCAGCGCGGCTCGCTTGAACAGATGATGTCGCAGTTGCAGACCAGCGGATTGAAGGAATTCCCGCTGGTCATCAAGGGCGACGTGCAGGGCTCGATCGAGGCGATCAACGCCGCGCTCGACAATCTCGGCACCGACGAGGTGCGCGCCCGCATCGTCCATGCCGGGGCCGGCGGCATCACCGAAAGCGACGTGTCGCTGGCGGAAACTTCCGGGGCTGCGATCATCGGCTTCAACGTTCGCGCCAATGCGCAGGCCCGCGCAGCCGCGGCTGCGGCAGGCATCGAGATCCGCTACTATTCGATCATCTACAATCTGGTCGATGATGTGAAAGCGGCGCTCTCCGGCCTGCTCTCGCCGGAGCGTCGCGAGACCTTCATCGGCAATGCCGAGATCCTCGAGATCTTCGACATCACCAAGGTCGGCAAGATCGCCGGCTGCCGTGTCACCGAAGGCAAGGTCGAGCGTGGTGCGGGCGTCCGCCTGATCCGCGACAACGTCGTCATCCACGAAGGCACGCTGAAGACCCTGAAGCGCTTCAAGGACGAGGTTTCGGAAGTTCCGGGCGGCCAGGAATGCGGCATGGCCTTCCAGAACTACGAGGACATGCGCGTCGGCGACGTCATCGAGTGCTTCCGCGTCGAGATGGTGACCAGGACGCTCTGAGCTCGAACGTTCGAGTTCGGGCATCCATCGAGACCGGGCGGTGGTCGAAAGACCGCCGCCCAAACCATATGAGACATGTGGTGCGGTCCTATCCCGCGCCCCACGATTTCAGGATAGAGAAAAAAATGCCCCGTTCAATCACATCAGGCCCATCCCAGCGCATGCTTCGCGTCGGCGAGCAGGTGCGCCATGCCCTGTCGGAAACCTTGCAACGTGGCGAGATCCTCGATCCGTTGATCGAGAATGCCGTGGTGTCGGTCTCGGAAGTGCGCATGTCGCCCGATCTCAAGATCGCCACCGCCTTCGTCTCGCCGCTCGGCGCCAAGGATGCCGGCGTGGTGGTCGAAGCGCTCAACAAGCATGCGAAGTTCGTCCGCGGCCGTGTCTCCGGCGCGCTGCGGCAGATGAAGTACATGCCGGAATTCCGCTTCCGGCTCGACACCAGCTACGACAATTTCCAGAAGATCAACGAATTGCTGCACTCGCCCGAAGTGGCGCGCGATCTCAGCGCCGACGACAAAGACAAAGACGACCGGAAGGACAGCGAATAGTGGCGCGTCGCGGCAAGAAGAAGGGCCGGCCGATCTCGGGCTGGCTGGTACTGGACAAGCCGGTCGGCATGGGCTCGACTGAAGCCGTCTCCAAGATCAAATGGCTGTTCCAGGCGGAAAAGGCCGGCCATGCCGGCACGCTCGACCCGCTGGCGTCCGGCATGCTGCCGATCGCGCTCGGCGAAGCGACCAAGACCGTGCCATACGTCCAGGACGGCGCCAAGGTCTACCGCTTCACGGTTGCCTGGGGCGAGGAGCGTTCGACCGACGACCTCGAAGGCCCGGCGACCAAAAGCTCGGACCGCCTTCCGGCGGAATCCGAAGTTCTGGCGCTGCTTTCGAAATATACCGGCGTGATCATGCAGACACCGCCGCAATTCTCGGCGATCAAGATCGCCGGCGAGCGCGCCTACGACCTTGCCCGCGATGGCGAGACGATCGACATTCCGGCACGCGAGGTCGAGATCGGCCGGCTCGATCTGGTCGAGCACATGGCCGATCGCACCATCTTCGAGGTCGAATGCGGCAAGGGCACCTATGTCCGCTCGCTGGCGCGCGACATGGGCCGCGACCTTGGCTGCTTCGGTCACATCGCCGAGCTGCGGCGGGTCGAGGTCGAGCCGTTCACGCAGGAAGATTTCGTTACCCTGGCCGAGCTGGAAGCCGCCCGCTTCGGCGAGCAGGGCGAGCCGCAAGCAGCAGACGCGCCGATCGACTTCGATGCCATCGATGCACTTCTGGTCGACACCGCCGCGGCGCTCGAATGCCTGCCGCAGGTCGCGATCAGCGATGATGCGGCAACCAAAATCCGCCTCGGCAATCCGGTCATCATTCGCGGCCGTGACGCGCCGGTAGAAGCGGAGGAGGCCTGCGCCACCGCGCGCGGCAAGCTGGTCGCCATCGGCGCCATCGAGCAAGGCATGTTCAAGCCAAAGCGGGTCTTTGTCGGGTAACAGCTGTCGCCCGGCGCATGATCTCCAAACCGGATTCTATTTTGGGAAAGGATCATGCGCTAAATCAACAGGCCTACGGCGTCGTTTGCCGTCCGAAAGGATGCGCTGTAGTGCCGTTCGACGCTGCACTCGAGGGGGCACATGGCAAAGGCTGACACGGTCAACAAACGAGCGGCGCTCAAAATACGGAGGCCGCCGGTCGGGGCTTCGCCCGGCACGCTGATCGCCGACCCGGCGGCACGCCGTTCCGAGCTCAGGCTGACATTGATCTCGCCCGAAAAGTTCAAGACCATCGACAATGCCAGCATCGACGACGTCAACACCCATTGCCACAATTGGCCGGTTATCTGGCTCGATTGCACAGGCCTCGCCAACATCCAGCTGATCGAGGAGATCGGCCGGATCTTCAACCTGCATCCGTTGGCGCTGGAAGATGTCGTCAACACCGGCCAGCGGCCGAAGGTGGATTTCTTCGAGGACCATGCCTTTGTCGTCGTCAGGATGATCGACGATGTCACCGCGCATCGCTACGAACAGATCGCCGTCTTCTTCGGCAGGAACTTCGTCGTCACCTTCCAGGAGCGCGAAGGCGACCCGTTCGATCCCGTGCGCAAGCGGATCGCAAGCTCGGTGCCCAACCGCTTGCGCTCGCGCGGCGCCGACTATCTCGCCTATGCTTTGATCGACGCCATCGTCGACAGCTATTTCCCGCCGATCGAGGCTGCCGGCGAATTGGTCGACAGCATTGAGGATCAAATGCTGAACCAGGCGCACAAGCATCAGATGCGGCAGCTTCACGAATTGCGGCGCGATGCCAATGTGCTGAAGGGCGTGCTTTGGCCGATGCGCGACGCGCTGGCGACCATGATCCGCAATGACGTCTCTTATGTGAAGGCCGAAACCAAGATATTTCTGAACGACACGCTCGATCATTCGCTGCGATTGATCGAACTGGTCGAAACCCAGCGCGACATGCTGACCGGCCTGATCGAGATGCACTTGTCGCTCAGCCAGGCGCGCACCAACGACGTCATCAGCTATCTGACGATCGTCTCGGTGATCTTCATGCCGCTTACCTTTCTCGTCGGCGTATGGGGCATGAATTTCGACCCCGACACCTCGCCCTGGAACATGCCGGAGCTGAAGGCCTATTACGGCTATCCGCTGTCGCTCGCCTTCATGGCGCTTGTGGCGGTCGGGCTCTTTGCGTACTTCAAATGGAAGAAATGGCTCTGACTAGGCGGAAGTGCCCGTTTATGCAGCAAAAAGCCGGCTTGTGAATTAGGCTGGCCTTTTTGTCGGAATTGCACTATATGCGCCGCAGCCTCGCGCTTTGACGCGTTGCTTGCACCGGCCCCTGCTGGACGACATCCCGGCTGAGGGCGTCCCGTTTCCTCAAACAGACAAGGAAAAACACGATGTCGATTACTGCCGAACGCAAGAAGGAATTGATGGGCGAATTCGCTACCGCCAAAGGCGATACCGGGTCTCCGGAAGTCCAGGTGGCCATCCTTTCGGAGCGCATCAAGAACCTGACCGACCATTTCAAGGACCACAAGAAGGATAACCATTCCCGCCGTGGTCTGCTCGCTCTCGTTTCCCAGCGCCGCAGCCTGCTTGATTATCTCAAGCGCAAGGACGACGCGCGCTATCAGACGCTGATCGAGAAGCTCGGTCTGCGCCGTTGACGAATTGACCGGCGGGTTCTTTCGAGAGCCCGCCGGTCGCGCATTGGAGCATCGGGTCATCCAAGGCTCCATGAAGGAAGTAGGAAGGAACTAGAGCGCCGCGCATCGGTTTGGATGCGCAAAGGACGCTCTGAAGTTTAGATTTGCGCAGGATATTTTCCGAAAACCTGGTTTTCGGGTTCACGCGCAAGGCCACTCGGATCGATTGGCCAACCCGGTTTCGAAACAGCAGAGGGCCGCTCGAAACCGCCCATGGACGGTCATGGGGCAGGATTGCAGGACGCTCGTGCGGCACCGCGCCGAATAAACCGAGCCTCCCGTTGTCTTGCCCGTGGCTGCCCGAGAAAGGAAGCCAAGGGAAAGGGGCATCCGCGCACGCTGAAACGGCGCGGCCCTTTCCGCATATGAAGGACAAGACATGTTCAATTACCACAAAGTGGAAATCGAATGGGGCGGCCGTCCGCTCATTCTCGAAACCGGCAAGATCGCACGTCAGGCTGACGGCGCGGTGCTGGCCACCTATGGCGAAACCAAGGTTCTCGCCACCGTCGTCTCGATGAAAGAGCCGAAGCCCGGCCTCGACTTCTTTCCGCTGACGGTCAACTACCAGGAAAAGACTTACGCCGCCGGCAAGATCCCGGGTGGCTATTTCAAGCGGGAAGGCCGTCCGAGCGAGAAGGAAACGCTGGTTTCCCGCCTGATCGACCGCCCGATCCGCCCGCTCTTCGCCGAAGGCTACAAGAACGACACCCAGATCGTCGTCACCGTCGTCCAGCACGATCTCGAAAATGACCCGGACATCCTGTCGATCGTCGCCACCTCCGCCGCCCTGACCTTGTCCGGCGTGCCGTTCATGGGCCCGGTTGGCGGCGCCCGCGTCGGCTACATCAACGGCGAATATGTGCTCAACCCGCATGTCGACGAGATGCAGGAATCGAAGCTCGACCTGGTCGTCGCCGGCACCGCCGACGCCGTGCTGATGGTCGAGTCCGAAGCCAAGGAACTCGGCGAGGACCTTATGCTTGGTGCCGTCATGTTCGGCCACAGGGGCTTCCAGCCGGTGATCGACGCGATCATCAAGCTGGCTGAAGTCGCGGCCAAGGACCCGCGCGACTTCACCGCGCCGGACTATTCCGCACTTGAAGCCGAGATGCTCAAGATCGTCGAAGGCGAGCTTCGCGACGCCTACAAGATCACCGACAAGCAGAAGCGCTATGCCGCCGTCGACGCCGTCAAGGCGAAGGTCAAGGCCGCGTTCGCGCCGGCAGAAGGCGAAGAAGCCAAATACACGTCCGAACAGATCGGCACCGTGTTCAAGGAGCTCCAGGCCAAGGTCGTGCGCTGGAACATCCTCGACACCGGCTCGCGCATCGACGGCCGCGACCTGAAGACGGTCCGCAAGATCGTCTCGGAAGTCGGCGTCCTGCCGCGCACGCACGGCTCGGCGCTGTTCACTCGCGGCGAGACCCAGGCGCTGGTCGTCGCCACGCTCGGCACCGGCGAGGACGAGCAGTATGTCGATTCGTTGACCGGCATGTACAAGGAGAAGTTCCTCCTGCACTACAACTTCCCTCCCTATTCGGTCGGTGAAACCGGCCGCATGGGTTCGCCGGGCCGCCGCGAAATCGGCCATGGCAAGCTCGCCTGGCGCGCCATCCGGCCGATGCTGCCGACCGCCGACCAGTTCCCCTATACGTTGCGCGTCGTTTCGGAGATCACCGAGTCCAACGGCTCGTCGTCGATGGCTACCGTCTGCGGCACCTCGCTGGCTCTGATGGACGCGGGCGTGCCGCTTGCCAAGCCGGTCGCCGGCATTGCGATGGGCCTGATCAAGGAAGGCGAGCGCTTCGCCGTGCTCTCCGACATCCTTGGCGACGAGGACCACCTCGGCGACATGGACTTCAAGGTTGCCGGCACCGCCTACGGCATCACCTCGCTGCAGATGGACATCAAGATCGAGGGCATCACCGAGGAGATCATGAAGATCGCCCTCGACCAGGCCAAGGATGGCCGTCAGTACATTCTCGGCGAAATGGCCCACGCGCTGTCCGGCGCACGTGCCGAGCTCGGCGAGTTCGCGCCGCGCATCGAGGTCATGCACATCCCGACCGACAAGATCCGCGACGTGATCGGCTCGGGCGGCAAGGTCATCCGCGAGATCGTCGAAAAGACCGGCGCCAAGATCAACATCGAGGACGACGGCACCGTCAAGATCGCCTCGGCCAATGCCAAGGAGATCGAGGCGGCGAAGAAGTGGATACACACCATCGTCGCCGAGCCGGAAGTCGGTGAAATCTACGAAGGCACGGTCGTCAAGACCGCCGACTTCGGCGCTTTCGTCAATTTCTTCGGTCCGCGTGACGGCCTCGTCCACATCTCGCAACTCGCCAATGACCGCGTCGCCAAGACCTCCGATGTGGTCAAGGAAGGCGACAAGGTCTGGGTCAAGCTGATGGGTTTCGACGAGCGCGGCAAGGTCCGCCTGTCGATGAAGGTCGTCGACCAGGCCACCGGCAAGGAAATCGTGCGCGACAAGAAGAGCGAAGGCGAAGAAAACGCCGCCTAAGCTGATCTAACTATGCAATCGAAGCGGGCGCGCCGGAAGGTCGCGCCCGTTTGCGTTTCAACAACAGCCTTGCAGTTCAAGAGTGGTGAATGTCCGCCGAGCCGCTGAAAACGCTTTTCCATCCGTTCGAGGCCGGTGCTGTCTCCCTGCCACGAAAGGATGAACGCATACTCTTTCTCGGTGCCGAGCCCGGCTTTCGCTTGCCCGAAAGTTTTGATGCCAAGCTTCATCTTGTCCAAGGCTTCAGGCCGCACTTTCGCGCCTTGCAGGCGTCCGGCTTCGCGGTCACGCCGCAGGTCGAAGGCGAGGCTTTCGACGCGGCATTTGTGCTCGCTGGCCGCCATCGCGGCCAAAACGAGTTGCGCGTTGCCGAAGCGGTCGAACGCGCAGCACCAGGCGGGTTGATCGTCGTCGCCGGCAGCAAGGACGATGGAATCGCCAGCCTGCGCAAGCATGTCGGCGCCCTTGTGCCGCTCGAAGGCCACCTGCCGAAGCATCACGGCATTGCCTTCTGGTTTCGCCGGCCGGCCGATACCGTTGCCGCGGCAACGCTTCGCGCCGCCAATCCGGACTTGGTGGTCGAGGACCGCTTCCGCACGGCCCCAGGCATGTTTTCCTTCGACAAGATCGATGCCGGATCGAAGCTGCTGGTCGAAAATCTGCCCAACGATCTGCGTGGCAGCGTTGCGGATTTCTGTGCCGGTTGGGGCTATGTCGCCGCCGAAGTCGCCGCCCGCTCACCCGGCATATCGGCGCTTGACCTTTACGAAGCGGATTTCGAGGCGCTGGAGGCGGCCAAGGCCAATGTCGGCAACACAGGCGTGGAGCCACATTTCTTCTGGATAGATCTTTTGAGCGAACCGGTCGAGCGCCGCTACGACGTGGTCGTCATGAACCCGCCCTTTCACCGCAGCCGGGCGACTGAGCCGGAAATCGGTGCCGGCATGATCCGCGCGGCAGGCAAGGCGCTGAAGCCCGGCGGCCGGCTGTTCATGGTGGCAAACCGTCAGCTTCCCTACGAACCGGTGCTGGCGGCCGCCTTCTCCAGCCATGCGGAGCTCGCTCGCGACGGCATGTTCAAGGTCTTATCGGCGCGACGCTGAAATCCTGCGGGGCAAGCCGGCGATACGTCGCTCGCGCTATTCCCGCCCGCCGTCGGTCTGCTTCAATTCGTCAAGCGTCGGCATGGAAACGATGTGATAGCCGGAATCGACATAGTGGATTTCGCCGGTGACGCCGGAGGACAGGTCGGACAGCAAATAGAGCGCGGAGCCGCCGACTTCGTCGATCGTCACTGTACGGCGTAGCGGCGAGTTGCGCTGCTGGTAGGAGAACATGTGGCGTGCGTCGGAAATCCCGGCGCCCGCAAGCGTCCGTACCGGTCCCGCCGATATGCCGTTCACCCTGATGCCGCGCGGGCCGTAGTCGTTGGCGAGATAGCGGACGCTGGCCTCCAGCCCCGCCTTAGCGACACCCATAACGTTGTAGTTCGGCATGACACGGACCGAGCCGGCATAGGTCAGCGTGATCATCGAACCGCTATCCTTCATCAATGTGGCGGCGTGACGGGCGATCTCGGTGAAGGAGTAGCAGGAGATCACCATGGTGCGGATGAAGTTGTCGCGGCTCGTGTCGGCGTAGAGGCCTTTCAGCTCGTTCTTGTCGGAAAAGCCGATGGCATGGACGACGAAATCCAGCCCGCCCCACGCCTTCCCCAAAGTCTCGAAAGTCGCGGCGACCGACACGCTGTCCTCGACGTCGCAAGGCACCACCAGGGATGCGCCCAATTTCTCGGCGAGCGGCTTGACCCGGCGCCCGAAGGCCTCGCCCTGATAGGTGAAGGCGAGGTCCGCGCCATGTTCGGACAGTTTGCGGGCGATACCCCAGGCGATCGAATGATCGTTGGCAACACCCATGACAAGCCCGCGCTTGCCCTTCATCAATCCGTCCATGGTCGGCAAATCCTTATGCGGAATAGCGCTGGAAAATCAGCGTTGCGTTGGTGCCACCGAAACCGAACGAATTGGACAAAACGGTGTCGATCCTTGCATCGTCGATGCGCTTGCGCACGATCGGCATGCCCTCGAATTCCGGATCGAGGTTCTCAATGTGGGCGCTCTCGCCGATGAAGCCGCCTTGCATCATCAGGATCGAGTAGATCGATTCCTGCACGCCGGCGGCGCCCAGAGAATGGCCGGTTAGCGATTTGGTCGACGTGATGAAAGGCATCTTCTCGCCGAACACCTCGCGGATGGCGCCCATTTCCTTGGAGTCGCCGACCGGCGTCGAGGTGCCGTGCGTATTGATGTAGTCGACCGGCGAGGACACCGTTGCGAGCGCCTGCTTCATGCAGCGCGTCGCGCCTTCGCCCGATGGCGCCACCATGTCGTAGCCGTCCGATGTAGCGCCATAGCCGACGATCTCGGCATAGATCTTGGCGCCGCGTGCCTTGGCATGCCCGAGCTCTTCAAGAATCAGCACGCCGGCGCCGCCGGCAATGACGAAACCGTCGCGATCGACGTCGTAGGCGCGTGAGGCGACCGACGCCCTGTCGTTGAACTTGGACGACATGGCGCCCATGGCATCGAAGAGATCCGACATCGTCCAGTCGAGATCCTCATGGCCGCCGGCGAAGACGATGTCCTGCTTGCCCCACTGAATCAGCTCGTAGCCATTGCCGATGCAATGCGCAGACGTCGAGCAGGCCGATGAGATCGAATAGTTGACGCCGTGGATCTTGAACCAGGTGGCAAGCGTCGCCGACGCGGTCGACGACATCGCTTTTGGCACCGCGAACGGCCCGATCCGCTTGGGGCTGCCGTTTTTGATCGTGGTCTCGGCCGCCTCGACGATTGCACGGGTCGACGGTCCGCCGGAGCCCATCACGATACCGGTGCGCTCATTGGTGATGTCGGCCTCGTCGAGGCCGGCGTCTGCGATCGCCTGGTCCATTGCGACATGGTTCCAGGCAGCACCCTGCGACAGGAAGCGCATGGCGCGACGGTCGATCATGCCCGATGGGTCCAGCGTCGGCGCACCCCACACCCGGCAACGGAAGCCATGCTCGGCGAAAGAGTCGGAGAAGCTGATGCCGGATCTGGCATCGTGCAGCGAGGTCTGCACCTCGTTGGCATTGTTGCCTATCGACGACACGATGCCGAGACCTGTGACTACGACCCGTCTCATTCGCAACTCCTTCCAGCGGACCCCGAACCTGAAATCAATTTCCGGAATGGAACCATGCGCAAAATTAAAGTGCTACAGCGTTCATCAGACGTCCAAGACGTCGTACTGCAGGGTCTTCGTTCAGACGGCGGCCGATTGCTTGGACAGACCGACCTTCAGATCCGTTGCCGCGTATATGGGCTCGCCATCTGCCTTCAGCCAGCCATCGGCGATGCCAAGCACAAGCCGACCGCGCATCACGCGCTTGAAGTCGACGCCATACTCCACCTTCTTGACCGAAGGCGTGACCATGCCTTTGAACCTCACCTCACCGGTCGACAGCGCCATCCCCTTGCCGGGTTCACCGAGCCATCCGAGATAGAACCCCGTCAACTGCCACATGGCGTCCAGGCCCAGGCATCCTGGCATGATCGGATTACCGATGAAATGGCAGGCGAAAAACCACAAATCCGGCTTGATATCGAATTCCGCGCGGATGAAACCCTTGTCGAACGCACCACCGGTCTCGCTGATCTCGGTGATGCGGTCGAACATCAGCATCGGCGGATAGGGCAGCTGCGCATTTCCCGGTCCGAACAGCTCGCCGCGGGCGCAGGCAAGCAATTCCTCGTAACCGTAGCTGGATTTCGAACCCGCCATCAATCTCGTCCCCGTGATCGTCCCGGGCGATAGGCGCCCTTGTCGGTGGTTTCCTAACACAATCTGTTTCAGGCCGGAAACCGGCGCTTGCGCTTAACCTGCCCGTCTGCCCGGGTCAATGCGCGCTATTGATCGCATTCGGTCGACAGAATATATGTCAGGACACGTCCAGTTTCGGCAGATGCTCAATTTCTGCCATTTTGGACCTGTCTGAGGCGGAACTGTGAGCGCGACGGATAGATGGATCTGGGTTGCCGGAAGGATAATGTCGCTGTGGACAAGCGGGTTCGCGAGGCCGGTCTGAGGCCGACACGCCAGCGCATCGCGCTGGCCGATCTGCTTTTCGCCAAGGGCGACCGCCATCTTTCGGCCGAGGAACTGCACGAGGAGGCGCTTGCCGCCGGGGTGCCGGTGTCTCTGGCCACCGTCTACAATGCTCTGCACCAGTTTACCCAGGCCGGTCTTCTGCGCATCCTTGCCGTCGAGGGATCGAAGACTTATTTCGACACCAACACCTCCGATCACCATCATTTCTATATCGAGGGCGAAAACAGGATCTTCGATATCGACAGCGGCCCGGTGACGGTTTCCAACCTGCCGGAACCGCCGGAGGGCATGGAGATCGCCAATGTCGATATCGTGGTGAGACTGCGTCCGAAACGCTGCGACTGACCGGCGCCTTATGAAATTCCTGGATTTGACGCTCCGGCTCGAATGGGTCGCTGTCGCGGTGGCGGCTCTTGTCTTCTATGCAATCGCCGGTGTTTCCTGGTGGCTGTTCGCCGTGCTCATTCTGGCGCCCGACCTGTCGATGCTGGGTTACATGGCCGGGCCGCGCGTCGGGGCGGTCGCCTACAACGCCTTGCACATACTGATCTTGCCCGTTCTGCTGGCGCTTGTCGGCAGCGTCTTTGACAATGCAATGGCGGTAGCTGTCGCGCTGATCTGGATCGCCCACATCGCCATCGACCGCGCTCTGGGCTATGGTTTGAAGCTGTCAAGCAGTTTCCAGGATACCCATCTCGGCCGCATCGGCCGCTAAACCATCCCCGAACCGAAGATCAGCGGAACAAATGCCGGATCCGGCGCTTGCAGCGCTGGCCCGACCTCCGGTTCGGAAAGTCAGTTCTTGACCTTTTCGCCGGGATAGGCACCCCAGACCAGCGACTGCGCGAGCCAGCCGGTATGGCCGTCGAAGGTCATTTCGCACCACTGGCCATCGCAGGACTTGATCGTGCCCATCACCCCCGGTTCGAGGATCGCGATGACGCCTGCATCTTTTGCCGGGTCGTCAAGGAGGTTGACGCGAGCGTCCTTGCCGCGCTGCCAGGGGGCGACGATCGCCGTGCGACGGCCCGAAAGCAGCGACTGATTGATCCAGCCCTCCGAGCCGTCGGCATCGCGCACACGGCGCCACGTATCGAACTCCTGGATGATCTCCATCGGCAGGCCTGGCTTCATATACATCCAGTCGACGGAATAATTGACGCCCGGCCCAACGCGCGAGTTGACGCGGCCGGATTTCAGGCTGACGAAGCGCGGCAGCGGCAAGCCGCTTGGTCCGAGCGTGACGCTCTGGGCGGGTGCGGCGGCACTTTGCGCCATCACCAGTGGGCTATGGATGAGAGCGCCGAGGAATGCTGCACTGAGGGTCAGGCGGAGCGACGCGAAACCAGACACTTTCGTTCCTTTCGGCGCCCGCCCATCGGCCTTCGCGCCCATTTTTCTTTGTCTTCGGCGGAACCGCTTGTTACATGGATGACGGTACCGCGATCGGCTCTCAGTTTCGCCGTTCTTGGTTAAAGAGGTCTCAACGAGATCGGGTTCGAGGAAACAATGACAGGCAAAAAGAAGCCCCTCGTCGTCATCACGCGCAAGTTGCCCGACGTAGTCGAGACCCGCATGCGCGAGTTGTTCGACGCCCGCTTGAATGTGGAGGACAGGCCGATGACGCAGCCGGAACTGGTGGCGGCGGTCAAGGAGGCCGACGTGCTGGTGCCGACTGTGACCGACAATATCGACGCGGCGCTGATTGCCCAGGCCGGCGACAACCTCAAGCTGATCGCCAACTTCGGTAATGGCGTCGACAAGATCGACGTTGCGGCAGCGGCCAAGAAAGGCATCACCGTCACCAACACGCCGAACGTGTTGACCGAAGATACGGCCGACATGACCATGGCGCTGATGCTGGCCGTACCGCGGCGGCTGGCCGAAGGCGCCAACGTGCTGACCGGCGATAAGAAATGGGCGGGCTGGTCGCCGACCTGGATGCTCGGCCGGCGCATTTGGGGCAAACGGCTCGGCATTGTCGGCATGGGTCGCATCGGCACCGCTGTCGCCAGGCGCGCCAAGGCGTTTGGCCTCTCGATCCACTACCACAACCGCCACCGCGTACTGCCGGCAATCGAGGACGAGTTGGAAGCGACGTATTGGGAAAGCCTTGACCAGATGCTCGCCCGCATGGACATTATCTCGGTCAATTGTCCATCGACACCGGCAACCTTCCACCTGCTTTCGGCACGGCGGCTGGCGCTTCTGCAACCGTCAGCTTACATAGTCAACACCGCGCGCGGCGATATCATCGATGAGGAATCGCTGGTCAAGCTCATCCATGACGGCAAGATCGCTGGCGCCGGCCTCGACGTCTACGAGCACGAGCCGGCGCTGAACAGCAAGCTGCTGAAGCTTGCCCACAAAGGCAAGGTCGTGCTGTTGCCGCATATGGGTTCGGCGACGCTCGAAGGCCGTGTCGACATGGGCGAGAAGGTGATCATCAATATCCGCGCCTTCTTCGATGGTCATCGCCCGCCCGACCGCGTGCTGCCGTTGAGGGCCTGACCTGCCGTCACGCCGGCACGGTCTTGCCGCGGCAACCGCGCGTTCGTCGTTGGATAGCTTTGGCTTACGAAAACGCCTTGCGCATGGTGATTGAGGTCGGCCGGTCGTAGCCCTTGTGCGCTGTCCGTTCGGTTTCACGAAAACCGAGGCGGGCAAAGGCTGCGTGATTTCCGGTCAGCTCGACCCGCGTCTGGAGCTCGATGGCGGTCCTGTTGTGGCTGCGGGCAAGATCTTCGACGGCCTGCATCAGCTGTTTTCCAATGCCTTGTCCCTGAAGAACCGGCTCGACCGCGAGCTTTCCAACATAGAGCTCGTCTGCGCGCTTCAGGATGAAGACGCAACCGACGATCTCGTTTTCCTTCAGCGCCAGGAATGCTGTTTCCTCCAGCGCTCTAGCCCTGAGATTTTCAACGGTGAGCCGATGCACCGAGGACGGCGGGTCAATAACCCCGTCCATAAAGGCGAAGGCGCGCATGACCAGCGCCAGCACCTCGTCCCAACGGTCGAAATCGGCCGCAAGCTGCACGATGGAAACGTCGGCAGGCAGGCTCACGGGCTGGTTCGCTTGTAGCGGATCGTGTCGAAGCGTGCCGCCAGCGCATCGTAGAGCAGCAGTCGTCCGACCAGCGGCTCGCCAATCCCGGTGATCAGCTTGATCGCTTCCATGGCTTGCAGCGTGCCGATGACCCCGGTCAGCGCGCCGACAATGCCGGCCACCGCGCAGGATGGCACCAGTCCCGGCGGCGGCGCCTCGGGAAAGAGATCGCGGTAGCTTGGGTTCAACTTGCCGTCCGGGCCGGTTTCGAATGGCTTCAGTACGGTGACCGAGCCGTCGAAGCGGCCAACGGCGGCATGCACGAGCGGCCGGCTTTCCGCGGCGCAGGCGTCGGCCACCGCGTAGCGTGTCTCGAAATTGTCGGAGCCGTCAACGATGATGTCATAACGGGCAATGAGGGTAGGGGCGTTGTCCACGGTCAGCCTGAAATTGTGCTCTTCCACGACGACGTTTGGATTGATGCGGATGATCGCCGCTCTGGCGCTGTCGGTTTTCGCCATGCCGACCATGTCCGTGGCGTGGATCACTTGTCGTTGCAGGTTGGAAAGCGAAACGATGTCGTCGTCGACGATACCGAGAGTGCCAATCCCTGCGGCGGCGAGATATTCGAGCACCGGCGCACCCAATCCGCCGGCGCCAATGACGAGCACCCGCGCCCGCTTCAGCCGCTGCTGGCCGGCGCCGCCGATCTCGGGCAGCACGATGTGGCGGGCGTAGCGTTCGAGCTCTTCATCGGTGAGGGCGGCTGTGATCATCGCCGGACCATATAGCGGAGGAAAAAGCTTGTCAGGTATCAATGCATGCCGCTCAGAAGTGCGCCATCAACCAAGTTCAAATGGTCGGCCTGACCGTGCCGTGATCGACGGTCAGGAATTGCGCGCGTCCCTTGAGGCTGTCAAACAACGCGGCATCGGTCCCGGTCATGAAGGCCTGGCAGTTTAGTTCCTCCAGGATCGAGAACAAGGCCGCCCGTCGACCGCCGTCGAGATGGGCGGCGATCTCGTCGAGCAGCAGGATCGGTGTCATGCCCGACATCTCGCCGGTTAGCCGCGCATGCGACAAGACAATGCCGACCAGCAGCGCCTTCTGCTCGCCGGTCGAACAGAGCTCGGCCGGCATCGCCTTGGGCCGGTGGCGCACCACGAGGTCGGAACGGTGCGGGCCGTCGAGCGTGCGTCCGGCGGTGCGGTCGCGGTCGCGCCCCTGGGCAAGCGCACGACGGAACCGTTCCTCTACGTCGACGGCCGGCAAAATACCGAGTTCGCCTTCCAGTTCGCCAGAGATGCCGATGTCGGCTTGCGGAAACGGTCCGTCGCCGGGCAGCCGGTCGATCATGGCGGCGAGCAGGCGCACCAGTTCGGCACGCGCCGCGGCAATCGCCACGCCGGTCTCGGCCATTTGCATCTCGATCGCATCGAACCAGGCACCGTCGCGTGAACCGTCGGCGAGCAGTCTGTTGCGGCCGCGCATTGCCTTTTCGTAGTCAAGCGCGCGCTGGCCGTGGCCAGGATCGATCGCCAGCACCAGCCGGTCTAGGAAGCGCCGGCGGTCGGCAGCCGGCCCGGGGAACAGGCCGTCCATGGCCGGTGTCAGCCAGACCACGCGCAGCCATTCCAGCATGTCTTCGGCTGAGCGTGCCGTCGCGCCGTTGATCCGCACCCGCCGGCCGGCTTCGCCGTCGCTGCCCGATATTCCGGTACCGATCTCGACCTGGCCTTCCGGCCCGTCAAGCCGGGCATGCAGCGCAAACCCACCGTCGCCGCCTTCGCGCGCCACCTCGGAATAGGGTGCGCGGCGCAGGCCGCGGCCCGGCGTGAGCAGCGAGATCGCTTCAAGCAGATTGGTCTTGCCGGCGCCATTGTCGCCGGAGAAAACGACAGCGCCGGGATCAAGGTCTATTGCCAACGCCGCATAGTTGCGGAAATTAGTAAGTGTGAGCTTACTTATGTGCGTCTGCTGCGGTTTTGCAGATCTGGTCACGACAGCAAGATGGCCCCGTTCGGGCCCTACACCCGCATCGGCATCAGCACGTAGAGCGCGGTCTCGTCGGCCATGTCGTGGATCAGCGTCGGGGAACCGGCATCCGCCAGCATGAACTTCGCCTCCGTGCCGGTCAGTTGCGCGGCAACGTCGAGCAGGTATTTGGCGTTGAAGCCGATTTCGATCGGATCGGACGAATAGTCGGCCGCCAGTTCCTCGGTGGCACTGCCCGAATCCGGGTTGTTGACCGCAAGCGTGACCTGCCCTTCGGCGATCGAAAGCTTCACCGCCCGGCCGCGTTCGGACGAAATGGTCGAAACGCGATCGACGGCAGCGGCGAAACTCTGGCGATCGATAATCAGCTTCTTGTCGTTGCCGGTCGGAATGACGCGCTGGTAGTCCGGGAAAGTGCCGTCGATCAGCTTGGAGGTCAAGATAACGCTGCCGATGGTGAAACGGATCTTGGTGTCGGACAACTCGGTAGTGACTGCAACATCGGGATCGTCGACCAGCTTTTGCAGCTCGCTGACCGTCTTTCGCGGGATTATGACGCCAGGCATGCCCTCAGAGCCTGCCGGCGCATCGATCTCGGCGCGCGCCAGCCGGTGGCCGTCGGTCGCGACAGAGCGCAGCTTCAGCTTGCCGCCGGCCTCGTGCGTGTGCAGATAAATGCCGTTCAGATAATAGCGCGTCTCCTCGGTCGAGATGGCGAACTGGGTCTTTTCGATGAGGCCCTTTAGTCCGACGGAATCGAGCCGGAAAATATGCGAGAACGACCCGGCTGAAAGCTCGGGAAAGTCGGACTGCGGCAGGCATTGCAGGCGGAAGCTCGAGCGCCCCGACGTCACCGTCATGGCGTTGCCGTCTTCGTCGGTCTTCAGCGCCACCTCCGCGCCGTCGGCAAGCTTGCGCACGATGTCGTAGAGCAGATGTGCCGGGACCGTCGTCGCCCCGCCACGTTCGACCTTTGCCGGCGTTGCTTCGGTCACCTCCAGGTCGAGGTCGGTCGCCTTCATTTCAAGGCTGGCCCCCTCGGCGCTGAGCAGCACGTTCGACAGGATCGGAATGGTATTGCGCCGCTCGACCACGCGGTGAACATGGTTGAGCGACTTCAGGAGATTTGACCGTTCCAGGATAACACGCATGACGAAACAGGCTCGCTTGAATGAATGAACGGGTCTCCGGCAAGCGGCGCCCCGCGAAAGGTCTGAACAGGCTCAGAATCTGCGTAAACTGACAGGAAAAACCCGGCAAACGCAAGCCCGCGCCACCGGTTCGGACCGGCTGCACGGGCTTTCCGGGGATAAAGGGGATAAAAAGGCCGGAGTCCGCGAGCCGGCGTTTTTCGGGCCGTCAGGCCTGGTCGTTGATCAGCCTTCTCAGCAATTCGAGTTCCTGCGCCAGTGTGTTGTCGGCACCGGAAAGATCCTCGATCTTGCGCACCGCATGCAGCACGGTCGTATGGTCACGACCGCCGAACCGCCGCCCGATCTCCGGCAGCGAGCGCGGCGTCATCACCTTCGACAGATACATGGCGACCTGCCGTGGCTTGACGATGGTGCGTGTGCGCCGGTTGGACAGAAGTTCGGTCTTCGACACGTTGTAGTGGCGCGCGACGATGCGCTGGATGTCCTCGATACGCACCCGCTTGGGTTCGCCCGAACGATAGATGTGGCCAAGGATCTCGTCGATGCGGTCGATGGTGATCTGCGGTTCGAAGGATTGGCGAAACAAAAGCTGGTTGAAGGCACCTTCGAGCTCGCGTCCGCTGCCGGTCACCGTGCGGGCGACGTGGTTGAGGATCTCTTCGGAAATATCGAGCGACGCATCGTCGAGCTTGGCGGTGGCAAGCCTGAGCTTGAGCATACCGATACGCATGGCGAAATCCGGGGCTGACATTTCCAGCGCGACGCCGCCGTTGAGGCGCGAGCGGACGCGTGGCTCCAGCGACTCCAATTCCGACGGCGGCCGGTCGGCAGCGACCACCACTTGCTTGGCGCTGTCGAGCAGCATGTTGATTAAATGGCAGAATTCGTGCTGGATCGACTTGCCCTGCAGGAACTGCATGTCGTCGATGATGAGGAGGTCGATGTCGCGCAGCTGTTCTTTCAGCGTCAGTGCGTTGTTGTCGCGGATCGCGGTGGCGAACCGCCACATGAAATACTCAGCCGTCAGATAGACGACCCGCGATTTCGGATTCTGCTTCAGCGATTCTGCGGCGATCGCCTGCAACAGGTGCGTTTTGCCCAGCCCGACCGTCGCGTGAAGAAAGAGCGGATTAAAACGCACCGCGCTCGACTGCGATTCCGCGACCGCCTTGGCGGCGGCAAAAGCCACTCGGTTCGATGGTCCTTCGATGAAGGAGGTGAAAGTATAGCGTGGATCGAGTGGCGAACCGAGAACATTGTGCCGGAACTCGGTTTCTGCGGGCATCCCCGGGCGGGGTACCGGGACCCGTTCGACCCTGCTGGGGCTCGCCGTGCCCGCAGAGAGCGCGGTTTGCGTCTGTCTGGTCATCTTGCGCGCCGGGGCCACTTCTGGCTCGACGCTGTTGCGGCCCTGCCGTGTGGCGGTGCGAACCACGATCTCGATCTTGAGGATCTCCGGATCCTCGTGCTTCCACAACTCGGTGATGAGATCGAGATAGTGGCCGTTGATCCATGAACGCAGGAATGCGGTTGGCACTGAGATGCGGACAATGCCCTTAGAGGATTCAGCGACCTTCATGCGCCCGAACCAGCTCGAATAGACCTCGGTTCCCAGACGCGCCTTCAACTGGGCCTTGACCCGATCGAACTTCTGTTCAGCTTCATTGGAAGCCGCCATGTCGTTCCTTCCGATTAACGTTCCAGGAAATGGGAGGTCGCCTGTAAGCTCCCTTTCGATGCCGCCGCTCTGCATGATCGAGTTCCTTGTCTCTTGTACCTGTTTTCCGCCGGGGATGCGCCTCCTGCATCCATGTTTCCGGCGACCGTGTCTTCGCTGCGACACCATCGCCGCCGCCGGGCTGATGAATCGCCTCGTTGTCGGTCCGGCGCCGAAGAGCCGATCCGCTTTGGTCATGTTAGGGCAACAAAATGCCGTCCGGCGAAAAACCGCCGGCGCACCGTCGACCTGCCATGTACAATTACGCCAGTCCCCTACCGTATCGAAAAGACAAACCAACCCCGTCCGCGGAGTTGAATCCGCGCTGTAAACTCTGCCAATTTGAGCTGGCCGGTTTCAGGCTGGTCAAGGGCCAAGGGCCCGTCCCTTCGATGGACAGACATTACCGAAATCGCTGTGGATAGGGCAAGGCCACCCCTAACGGATTTTTAAGGAATCTGACTAGCAAGGGACGTTTCGAACGCCATGCCGCAACAGTTGATTTTGACAAAGCCATTGTGATTCAAACCCTTTTCCGGCGAATGTGAAAAAGGCCACACAACGCGAAATTTTCTGAAATAATTCACTTGACAGCCAATTGCCGCCTATCGGCCACAGCCGATGTGAACAAGCTGTGGATCACCATCGGTAAGCCTCTGAAAAAAAACAGTAATCTGTGACGCTCGGAAATTTTCGCATTGACGGTTTCGAAGGCTGCGAATATCAGCGGGTATGTATACGCCGGCAAAGCATTTCGAACTTTGAAGTGCACCCGGAGCGCCATTTTGCGGGCTTTCTTTTAAGTACTTGCCGGCAAACGAAAAAAACCCGGCGCGATTGGCCGGGTTTGAAGAAGCGCAGTTCAGGAAAAGATATATTAGGCCGACAGCACCTTGACCCGTTGGGCCAGCCGCGACACCTTGCGCGATGCCGTGTTCTTGTGCACCACGCCCTTGGTCGCGGCGCGCATCAATTCCGGCTCGGCCACCTTGAAGGCAGCCTGTGCGGCCGCCTTATCGCCGGCCGCGAGCGCCTCTTCGACCTGGCGGATGTAGGTCCGGACGCGGGAGCGGCGGTTCTTGTTGATCGCTGCGCGACGGGCGATCTTGCGCGTTGCCTTTTTGGCCGAGGAGGTATTGGCCATGGTGCCTCTCTTCTGATCTGGTGGGCGCTTGCGGGATACCGCAGGGCGCAAAAAACAAACGGGCAGCCACAGGGCCGCCTCGGTTGGTGCGGCTTATAGTTCAGCTTTTCCGGCGCGTCAACGCTGCAGCGCTTTCTTTTTGACCGGCGCCTTCGTCATCTCATCGGTTCGTGAAATTCGGCTTCCGCTTGCCGGTGAAGGCCGCCATGCCTTCCTTCTGGTCATCCAGCGCAAACAGCGAATGAAACAGCCGGCGCTCGAACCGCAGACCCTCGGTGAGCGTCGTCTCATAGGCGCGGTTGACGGCCTCCTTTGCCATCATCACCGACGGCAAGGAAAAACCAGCGATCTTGGCCGCTGCCTTAAGCGCTTCCTCGATCAACTCGCCGGCTGGCACCACGCGCGAGACAAGGCCGGAACGCTCGGCCTCGGCTGCGTCCATCATTCGACCCGTCAGGCACATATCCATCGCCTTCGACTTGCCGACAAAGCGGGTCAGGCGCTGCGATCCGCCCATGCCGGGCATGACGCCCAGCGTGATCTCGGGTTGGCCAAACTTGGCGGTGTCGGCGGCGATGATGAAGTCGCACATCATCGCCAGTTCGCAGCCGCCCCCCAGTGCATAGCCCGCCACCGCCGCGATGATCGGCTTTCGTGCCCGCGTAAATTCTTCCCAGCCGACGAAGAAATCCTGCAGATAGGCATCCACATAGGAGATGGACTGCATTTCCTTGATATCGGCACCTGCCGCGAAAGCCTTTTCCGAACCAGTGATGACCATGGCGCCGATGTCGGCATTGGCGCCCATGCTATTCACCGACGCGACCAGTTCCGCCAGCACTTGTGAATTCAGCGCGTTGAGCGCCTGCGGCCGGTTCAGCGTAATCAGCCCGACCTTGCCGCGGGTTTCGACGATGATGGTTTCATAGCCCATGCTTTGCTCCTCCTCGCTTCTTGTTCAAGCCTGACAGGCCCGGCAGTGGAAAGTCGAACGACCGCTTTGCACGATACGCTCGATGTGGCCGCCACAACCAGGCTTGGAGCAGGCTTCCCCCTCGCGATCGTAAACCGCGAAGGAATGCTGGAAGTAGCCCAGTGATCCATCGGTCTTCATATGATCGCGCAACGACGAGCCGCCGGCGGCGATCGCATCGGCGACGACCGAGCGGATTGCTTCGGCCAGGCGTTCGCTCTGCTCTTTGGCTTTCTTGCCGGCTCTCGCGAGGGTGCCCGCTTCGCGCAGCGGCGACAGGCCGGCCCGCCAAAGCGCTTCCGAGACGTAGATATTGCCTAGCCCGGCAATCAGCCTCTGGTCCAGAAGTGCCGCTTTCAGCGGTGACTTGCGACCTTTCAGCAACGAAGCGAGCAGCGCGCCGTCCAGTGCGTTGCCTGTAGGCTCGACGCCTAATCCCGCCAGCATCGGATGCATGTCGGGCTCGCCTTCCGAAAACAGCATGAACCCGAAGCGGCGCGGGTCGTTGAAGATCACGCGAGAGCGGACGCCGGCAGGGGATGCGATGTCGAAGACGACGTGATCGTGAGCAGTGTTTTTCGAGCGTTCGTGGTGGAACACGCCGGGCGTTGCGCTCTCGTCGGCCGTTTCGATGCGAAACGAACCCGACATGCCGAGATGGCAGATCAGAACCGGGCCGTTGTCCATGTGCATTGTCAGATATTTGGCACGGCGGCCGAGCGCCGCAATCGTCTTGCCGGTCAGCCGCTCCGGAAATCTCTCGGGGAACGGAAACCGCAAATCCGGCCGGCGTGCCTCGACACCGACAATGCGGGCACCTTCAAGGGCCGGCTGCAGACCGCGCCTGACTGTCTCTACCTCCGGCAGCTCAGGCATGGCCACCTATCGTGGCATGGAAGGAGGTGCCGTGACGGCCGCGCGCCAGCCCGAGATGTTCGGCCACGGTTTCGCCGATGTCGGCAAATGTTGTCCTCAGTCCGATGTCTGCGCCTTTGAAACCCGGCCGTGTCCCGATAATCGGAATACGCTCGCGCGTGTGGTCGGTGCCGCGCCACGTCGGATCATTGCCGTGATCGGCGGTCAAGATGAGCAGATCGCCTGGCCTCAGCCGTGCGAATGCCTCGGGCAGGCGCCGGTCGAAAGCTTCGAGTGCGGCGGCATATCCCGCAACGTCGCGCCGATGCCCGAACTCGGTGTCGAAGTCGACAAAGTTTGCGAAGACGAGGTCGCCGTCGCGGGCGTCTTCCATGGCACCAAGCGTTTTGTCGAACATCGCCATGTTGCCGGCAGCCTTGCGGACTTCCGAGATCCCCCGATGGGCGAAAATGTCGCCGATCTTGCCGATCGCGATAACCCGGCTGCCGCGCGCCGTCAGCCGGTCGAGCAGCGTCGGTTCCGGTGGCGGTACGGCATAGTCGCGACGATTATGCGTTCGCTCGAACGTGGCGGCGGTTTCACCGATAAACGGCCGAGCGATGACGCGGCCGATATTCAGCGGATCGACGAGCCTGCGCACCACTTTGCAGAACTCGTAAAGCCGTTCCAGGCCGAAATGAACCTCATGCGCGGCGATCTGCAGGACGGAGTCGATCGAAGTGTAGCAGATCGGCTTGCCGGTGCGGATATGGTCTTCGCCGAACCGTTCGATAATCTCGGTGCCCGGAGCATGGCAATTGCCGAGGATGCCAGGCACCTTCCCTTCACGCACCATTGCTTCGGTCAACTCGGCCGGAAAGGCAGGAATCTTGTCTGGGAAGTAACCCCAGTCGAAACGGACCGGCAGGCCGGCTATTTCCCAATGGCCCGATGGCGTATCCTTGCCGCTCGAAACCTCTTGGGCCGCGCCGTGAAAGGCGGCGGCAAGCGGTGCACTGCCGGCATTCTCAAACCTGAAACCCGTTGCCGTTGCCGCGGCCTGGCCGAGACCGAGCGCGAGCATGTTTGGTACAAGAAGGGGTCCGGCACGCAGGCCTTCGCGGTCGGCGCGGCCTTCTGCGCAGGCCCGCGCGATGTGTGCGAACGTATTGGAGCCGGTGTCGCCATAACGTTCGGCATCGGCCGCGCCGCCGATGCCGAAGGAGTCGAGGACAAAAAGGAAGGCGCGTGCCATCGAAAGGTTCATCATTGCCTGTGTGTTGGCTCAGACATAGGGTTCCGCGCCGCCATTGGCAATTCGGAAACCCAAACAGCACGGCTTGGCGTGCTGGTCCCGGAGAGACGAATCGCGGCATGGTCGATCTGCGGATGGAAATGCGCGGCGCGGAGCTCGCATGAGGCTTGCCCTGACAGCATTCGCCGACGTACTGGCTTTGCTGCTGGATGCGTCTTGCACAAACCTGGCGCGAGCCGGTGGCGCGATATTATCGGAACGTTCCGTATCGGTATCGTCGTCGAACCGTTGCCGGTCCGAGGGATGTGCTGGCTGCAGCCATAGTGCGTCTAGTCTCGGCCCGCGGTCGCAAGCAATAGCAACAGACCGGTTAGCGGGCTTCAGGCGTCAGCAATCGCTGCACGGAATGGTCGGGCTCCTGCGCGGCCGCAGATAATATGTTTCCGCCATCGATATCGAATTGAAGACCGAGCTCAACCCGAACCGGCTTTGGCCGTCCGCCGACCAGGTGATGATTGGCTTGTAGGCGAGATCGCTTTCGACCCGGATGAGGAACGTGCCTTTGATCTTGAGCGCGCTCGGGACCGTTGTGGTGGAATCCTTGACAGCGTCGACGCTAGAGACGCCATCGACCAGTTTGCGCGACCACACGACCAGGACTTTCGGCGTCGTCTCGTTGGTCACCTGTATCGCCGTGATAATGATCTTCGGTTTCGAGCGGTTGTAGGGCTGGAGCGTGGAACTGCCGATCGCCATGATGGCATCGACATCGGCCGCCTTGACGGTCTGCTGCTGCGTGACGAGGTCCGCTACCATGCTGCCGATGCGGCTGACCTTCTTGCTGGTCTCGATGGCTTGCGAGGCCTCCATTGTCATAAAGTACATGATCAACAGGACAGGCACGATGAGGGCAAACTCGACAGCCGCAATACCGCGGCGGTCCGAGCAAAGCCGGACTGCTCTTGTACAAATCCCTGCGATGCCCAGCTGTGCCCCCGCACGAATCATGGCTTTGCCCTTTTCAAGCGACTACGTGGTTCAGTTGTCGAACGGCTCGTTCTGCCAAGTGATCGAAGCAAAATGCAGCGTTTTGCCGTCCTTCAGGTTGGCCATCGATTTGGCCATGAAGTCGGTCATCACCGGCCATTTGTAAAAAACACGCAGCATGTTTCTCGACTCCGCCAGGCCAGGTGCGACGGTGAAGGTCTGTGTGCTCGTGCCTTTGGTCAGCACGACGTCGCCATCCTGGATCTTGAAACCGGCCAGCGCCGCATCGGCGAAGGTCGGATATTCGCGCAAGTCCACCAGCAATCCGGGACAGGTCTTCGCGACCATGATCTCCAATTTGGTGCAGATCATATCCCGCAGCTTGGTGCCGGACACATCGGTCGGTCTTAATTGGCCGGTACGCAGCTGGCGCGCGATGTCGTCGGTTGCGTTTGCCATCACTTCCTGTGCGGCAAAAGAAATGCAGCTCTCCAGGATGGCGAAGACAAGAAGCGCGAAAGGAATTGCAAGCATGGCGAATTCGATCGCCGTGCTTCCGCGGCGGTCGCCCAAAAACCGTCTTGGAGAGCCTGCTCGTCCTGCCTTGCTCATGTCCGCTGCCCGCCGATGCCGCTTCTGTATCGGTCCACCCTTAGTCGGAACCGATTGAAGTCCGGTTGGAATGACCGTTAAATTCAACGGGAAGGCCTTAACCCGGCGATAACCGAAGCACGTTCCCGCCAAAGACGGAGACGTCGGCTAGCTAATGCACGGCGCTCATTTCGGCTTCAGAGGCCTTCTCGGCATCGCTCTTATACGAGCTTTCGCAATATGGCGCGCAGGACATGGTCTGTACTTCGGAACGCCGATAGATGCGCACCGACGACGCTGCCTGGCGCACGACGGTTATTTGCTCATCGACGATCGGATTGCCCTGCTGGTCGAGGACGACGAGATTGGTGACGCCAAATCCCTTGCCGGTCAGTACGATCGTCGATGCGTCCTGCACGGAGGCGTCGGCGATCGCCGGATTGCCGACGACAATCGTATCGGCGGCGCGCGACAATTTGATGATCTTTGCCTGGTTCATCGTCACCTCGATGCCGGCGCCGGCCTTGGCTGGAAAGGCGAAAGCCGCTGCGGCAAAAAGCACGGCAACTGGAAATGATGATCTCGGCCCGGCCATTGAGGCGCCCCCTGGCAAACTGTTCAACGGAACATGAACGAGATTGGTGAACCAACCGTTAAGCGGCTGGAATTCAGGATCAAGCCGGAACCGGCATTGGGCCTAGCCGGCACGGCTGAAACGTCTTTGCCGAATTGCGCCTGTTGCGCCTTTTGTCGGCCGAGGCCCTGGCGGCGGGTATTTTAGTTCTGGGTTAACCACGCAATGTCGTCGAAGCGGGAAAGGAATCGGTAAGCCTGTTTATTAAGCCGATTGAAACAGCTTCTCCTTAGATTCGCAGTATCCGATCAGCCACCAAGAGAAGTTGACGGAAGTGCTGTAACAATTGGAGTAGGAGCTCGAATGTCTAACCTCATCGCACGTTTTGTGAAGGACGAATCCGGCGCGACCGCTATCGAATACGGTCTGATCGCCGCTCTTATCGCACTCGCCATCATGGTCGGCGCCGGCCAGCTCGGCAACTCGCTGAACGCCAAGTTCACCGCCATCTCCACTAAGGTGAACGGTAGCTGACCGTAACGGGTTCGGTTGTTCTGAAATAAGGGCCGCCGCACTGGCGGCCCTTATTTAGTCCTGGTATGAATTGAAATTTGCGCCTCATCAGTCGTTAGTCGAATAGGATTGGGTTGGGGGCCAGATGCAATTGGGTCATAGGCGCGCCGATGCTTGAAGCCGTGATCTTCGTCGTATTTCCGTTCTGCATGCTTTTTGCCGCGATCTCCGACATGCTTTCGATGACGATCGCCAATCGCGTGCCGGTGTTGCTTGTGGTCGTCTTCGCCTTGGTTGCGCCTTTGACCGGTATGGACTGGGCCACCTATGGCTGGCATTTCGCCGCCGCCGGCCTGGTTCTCGCGGTGACGTTCGGCCTGTTCGCGCTGGGCGGCATGGGCGGCGGCGACGCCAAGCTTCTGGCTGCCACTGCCATGTGGATGGGACTGAACATCCATCTCATCGAATACCTCGTCGCCTCGACATTCATCGGCGGCCTGCTGACGCTAGCCATCCTCGCCTATCGAAAATCGCCGCTTGCCGCCGTCACAAGCCATAATCCGTTCCTGCGCCATTTCGCCGATGAGGCGACCGGCGTTCCGTACGGCATCGCGCTTGGCATTGGCGGTCTGCTCACCTATTCCGACTCGCCATTGATGGCCTGGGGACTTACCAGGCTGGCGGGCTGAAGTTCACTTTACGCGGTTGGCGCCGAGCAGGCGAGTTGGCCACGTTTTCCTTCGGGCCGGGCTTGTCGATCCAATTTATATAAACGTTAAATTAATCACGATCGTAAGTATAACATTAACCTTGTTTTGACGATTGCCGCTGCAAAGTCCCGCTTGGCTACGTGGTTTGCCAAGGCGAGGTTCGGACAGATGCCAGCATCCCGATTGATTATTCTGAGCGTGGCGATAGCCGCGGCCGGTGGTGCAGGCTATGTCGCGAAGAACATGGTCGTGGCTCCGCCGCCTCCGGTTGTCGATTCCGGTCCTCAGGCGCCGGCGATCGCGCTGCAGGATGTGCTTGTTCTTTCCGGCGACGTTCCGATGGGCAGTCCGCTTGAAAACAACATTTCCTGGGAGTCATGGCCGTCCGCAGGCATCAACGCAAATTTCATCACCCGCGCCGCCGAGCCTGAAGCGCTGGACAAGCTGAAGGGCGCCGTCGCTCGCGTGGCGCTCTACGCCGGCGAGCCGCTGCGGCGCTCGAAGCTGATCGGTGAAGGGCAAAGCTTCATGTCGTCGATCCTGCCCTCCGGCATGCGGGCCGTTGCCACAAGCATCTCGGCCGACACCTCGGCCGGTGGCTTTATTCTTCCCAACGATTTCGTCGACGTCATCATGACCCGCAGAGCCGATCCCGCCAACGGCGGTGGTCCGGGCTTCACGACCGAAACTATCCTGAAGAACATTCGCGTCCTGGCGATCGACCAGACCATTCAGGAGGACGAGGAAGGTAAGAAGACCAGGGTTGGCCAGACCGCCACCCTGGAACTGACGCCGCAGCAGTCCGAGATCATCACCGTCGCACAGCAGATGGCGGATCGCCTGACATTGGCGCTGCGCTCGATCAAGGACAGTCAGGACAAGAATGTGGGCGAAGCCGATTACCTGGTTTCCGGCAATGGCCGGCGCGGAACCGTGCGGTTGATCAAGTCGGGCGAAGTTTCCGAAGTGGGGGCAAGGAAATGAGGCTAAAGACCAAACTGCCGCCCATCCTGGCTGCGGCGATCGGCCTGTTTCTCCTTGGAACGAGTGCATATGGCATTGTCGATGCCAATGCGGCAGGCAATGCCAGGGTGACGGCTTCGACCGCCACCCAGCGGGTTAAGCTCGGACTGAACAAGTCGGTGGTCATCGACCTCCCGAGCGATGCCTACGACATTCTCGTCGCCAACCCCGCTGTAGCCGACGCGGTGACCCGCACCGCCAGGCGCATCTATCTGTTTGGAAAGGCGGTCGGCGAGACAAATATCTTCGTCTTTGGCCCGAATGGCGAGCAGATCGTCAGCCTTGACCTAGCGGTCGAACGTGACGTCGCCGGGCTGGAGGATTATATCAAGCGCTTCATCCCGTCATCGGAGGTCAAGGTCGAGTTGCTGAACGACAACGTCGTCCTGACCGGAACCGTGGACACTCCTCTGGACGCCAAGCGCGCGGCCGATCTGGCAACTATTTTCGTGTCCGGCGGCGAGGCAACCACGGGTCAATATTCGCAGACCGCTGCCGGCGGTTCGGCTGAAGCCGGCGTCGCGATCGATAACCCGGATGCCGAGCGCCGCGTCAGCAAGATCGTCAACCTGCTGCAGATCATCGGCGACGACCAGGTGACGCTGAAGGTGACGGTCGCGGAAGTCAGCCGCTCGGTGATGAAGCAGCTCGGCGTCAACATGGTGGGCAACGGCAGCAGCAACGGCATCAGCTGGGGCGCGGTAAGCGACAATTTCACTGGTTTGGGCAAGTCGCTGTCGAACTCGGGCCTCTCTATCGGGAGCTCGACGCTGCAGGCCTACATCAATGCCATGGAACAGTCCGGTGTCATGAAAACCCTCGCCGAACCAACATTGACGGCCGTATCCGGCGAGAAGGCGACCTTCAAGGTTGGCGGCGAATACAACATGGTGACCAGCGTTTCCCAAGCCGTATCAAACGATAACCAGACCGGTCTGAAGACGTATTCGGTCGAGAAGATCGAATACGGCATTGGCCTGGAATTCCAGCCTGTGGTGCTGTCTCCCGGCCGTATCAGCCTGAAAGTCAGAACCTCGGTTTCCGAGCCGACAACGGAGGGATCTGTGTCTTTGTCCGAAGGCGTAACGAGCCCGGGCATGAATGCCCTGTCGCTCCGCAAGCGCTTGGCCGACACAACAGTGGAACTGCCTTCGGGCGGCTCGATGATGATTGCCGGCCTTGTCCGCGATGATCTCAGGCAAGCTGTCAACGGCTTGCCCGGTCTGACAAAGATTCCAGTGCTTGGCGCGCTGTTCCGCAGTAGGGATTTCGTTCGCAACGAGACCGAGCTCGTCATCATCATTACGCCCTATCTGGTGAAGCCGGTGGCGCGCAACGATCTTGCCAAGCCGGATGACAATTTCAACGCCGCCAGCGATGGCGCCGGCATTTTCCTTGGCCGCGTCAACCGTGTCTACGGCACCATGCAGACCGACAAGCCCAACGGCCGTTACCACGGCGTTGTCGGCTTTATCTACAAGTAAGCGGGGAAGCGGTCATGTCTAAGGCAACATCGAAGGCACGGGCGATCACCGCGACGCGGTCAGTCCATTCGCGAATCTGGCGGCCGGCCGTTCCCATTATGGCGATCGCGATGGCGGCATTGCTGGCCGGCTGCGCCAATCGCGACAGCGTCACGGTGGGTGCCATACCGGACGATTATCGCACCACCCATCCGATCGTCATAGCCGAGAAGGTACAGAAGATCGACCTTCCGGTCGGCGCCGGCGACCGTGGCATGACCAGATCCCAACGTGACACGCTCCTGGGCTTCCTGGACGGATACGACAGGAGCGCGGCTCCGGTGCTGACGATCGAGATTCCGAGCGGCTCAGCCAACGAAATCGCAGCGGCCGCGGCCGGCCGCGATTTCGCCAGGCTGGCCATAGCCAGCGGCATCAGCCGGAAGCGGATCGACATGCGGTCCTATCAGTCTGTTTCGGCCGAAGCGTCTGCACCGGTTCGTGTTGCCTACGTCTCGGTGAAGGCTCAGACGGATAAATGCGGGCGCTGGCCCGAAGACCTGCTGCAGACTTCGGAAAACAAGCACTATGCCGATTTCGGCTGTTCGTATCAGAACAACCTGGCTGCCCAGATGGCCAATCCGTCCGATCTGATCGGGCCACGCAAGCCGACGCCGATCGACGCGGAAAATCGCGGCGCGGTGATCGACGTCTATCGTGACAGAGGTATTTCGGACGAATTCCTCGGCAATTCGGAAGTCGAATATTAACGAGTGTTGAGGCTCAACAAACCCTAAGCCGCGCAAGTCACGGAAAGTGATGACAATGAGCAATCTTGCCTATGACACAGAGGTACCGGGCGGCGAAACCTCGGAGCAGGATATTGCCGCGATGCAGGCGTTGCGGCCGATCCCGCGCATTTCGATCCAGGCATTTTGCGAGACCGAAGGCGTAGCCAATCCGGTCGAGCGCGCCGGCGAGGATCGCCGCATGGCCAAGGCCCATTTGAAGGTGCATATGGGGGGCATCCCCACCGCTATCGAATTCTATCAGTCGGCGCCGACGCCGAACCTGATCCTGCTTGAATCGCGCAGCGAGCCGAAGCTGTTGCTGGAACAACTCGCCCAGCTCTCCGAGCATTGCGACCCGACCTCCAAGGTGGTGGTTGTCGGCCACTACAACGATGTCGGCCTGTATCGCGAACTCATCCGTTCGGGCATTTCCGAGTATGTCATCGCGCCCGTATCGATGGCCGACATAGTCAGCGTGGTGTCTTCGATCTTCGTTGATCCGGAAGCTGAGCCGATCGGCCGCTCGATTGCCTTCATCGGCGCCAAAGGCGGCGTCGGCTCCTCGACCATAGCCCATAATGTGGCCTGGGCCATGTCGTCCCTTTTCAAATCCGAAGTGGTTGTCGCCGATCTCGACCTCGCCTTCGGAACGGCCAATATCAATTTCGACCAGGATCCGGCGCAAGGCATTGCCGAGGCAGTCTTCTCGCCGGAACGCGTCGACGAGGTCTATCTCGACCGGCTGCTCGCCCAATGCGCCGAGCACCTGTCGCTGCTTGCGGCCCCTTCGACCCTGGAGCGGGTCTACGATTTCGATCCCGACGCCTTCACCCAGCTTATCGACATAGCCCAGCGTAGCGCGCCGCTCCTCGTGCTCGATGTTCCCCACGTGTGGGCCGGCTGGACCAAGAACACGCTGGTCAAGGCCGACGAGATCGTCATCACGGCGACGCCCGAACTTGCCAATCTGCGCAACACGAAGAACCTGGTCGACATGCTGAAGCGGCTTCGTCCGAACGACCCCGCGCCAAAGCTTGTGATCAACCAGGCCGGTGTGCCGAAACGTCCTGAGATTACGCCGTCCGACTTCTCCGAATCGCTCGGCCTTTCGCCGATGTCGGTCATCCCGTTCGAGCCGCTTTTGTTCGGAAATGCTGCCAACAACGGACGTATGCTCGGTGAGATGGATGCCAAGAGTCCGGTTGTCGCCACGATCAACGAGATCGCCCATGTGCTGACAGGGCGCAGCGAAATCAAGGTGAAGAAAAAGGCTGGCCTCGGCAATCTGATCGGCAAGCTTTCGCGCAACAAGAAGTGATGCCTCAGCGGTGGAATTGGTAAGCGATCATGTTTGGTAAAAGAGGCAGCGACGACGGCAACCGGACCATTCCGGAATTCCGTCAGCCAGCACCCGCGCCTGCTGCGCCGGCGGCCGCAAACCCTGTGGAAGCGGCTGTAACTGCCAGGCCGGCGGCGCTGCCGCCATCCGGCGCGCCTGCCGCGCCGGCGGTTCGCCGTGCGGTCGAGCCGCCGCCATTGGCGCCGGAGCCGAAAAGTATCCAGCGCCAAAAGAGCGAAACCTACTACGACACCAAAAGCCAGGTCTTCGCCGCACTCATCGATACGATAGATCTGTCGCAGCTCGCCAAACTCGATCCCGAAAGCGCGCGCGAGGAAATCCGCGATATTGTCAACGACATCATCGCGATCAAGAATTTCGCGATGTCCATCGCCGAGCAGGAAGAGCTTCTCGAGGATATCTGCAACGACGTTTTGGGCTACGGGCCGCTGGAGCCACTGCTTGCCCGCGACGATATTGCCGACATCATGGTCAATGGCTCCAAGAACGTCTACATCGAAGTCAACGGCAAGGTCGAGCAGACCGGCATCCGTTTCCGCGACAACCAGCAGCTCCTCAACATCTGCCAGCGTATCGTCAGCCAGGTTGGCCGCCGCGTCGATGAATCAAGCCCGATCTGCGATGCGCGTCTTCCTGATGGCTCCCGTGTCAACGTCATCGCACCGCCCCTGGCTATCGACGGCACCGCACTTACCATCCGCAAGTTCAAGAAGGACAAGCTGACGCTCGACCAGCTGGTCAAGTTCGGTTCGATTTCTCCGCAAGGGGCCGAGATTCTCAAGATCATCGGGCGTGTCCGCTGCAACATTGTCATCTCGGGCGGTACCGGCTCAGGCAAGACGACGCTGCTCAATTGCCTGACCAACTATATCGACCGCGAAGAACGCGTCATCACCTGCGAGGACTCAGCTGAGCTGCAATTGCAGCAGCCGCATGTGGTGCGTCTCGAAACCCGTCCGCCCAACCTCGAAGGCGAGGGCGAAGTGACCATGCGCGACCTGGTCAAGAACTGTCTGCGCATGCGCCCCGAACGTATTATCGTCGGCGAAGTGCGCGGACCCGAAGTGTTCGACCTGCTGCAGGCGATGAACACCGGCCATGACGGCTCGATGGGAACGATCCACTCGAACAGCCCGCGCGAATGCCTCAACCGCATAGAGTCGATGATCGCCATGGGCGGCTACACGCTGCCGCAAAAAACCGTGCGCGAAATCGTCGTCGGCTCCGTCGACGTGATCATACAGGCTGCACGCCTGCGCGACGGATCGCGGCGTATCACCCACATCACCGAGGTGATCGGCATGGAAGGCGACGTCATCATCACCCAGGACATCGTTCTCTATAACATCAAGGGCGAGGACGCGAACGGCCGGCTGCTGGGCGAGCACGTGTCGACTGGCATCGGCCGTCCGCATTTCTGGGAGCGCGCCCGCTACTACGGTGAGGAGCAGCGCCTCGCGGTTGCGCTCGAGGCGATGGAGAAACGCGCTGATTGATCCGTCTGGAAGCGTGGGGGCCAGGGTCGATGTTCGGAATTGACGGCACCGTATTGGCATTCGTCGTGCTCGCCGGCTTCAGCGCCGGCGCGGTGGCCTATGCTTTCCTGTTCAACCGGATCAGCACCGAGAAGCAGGTCGGCAAGCGGCTTGAATCGATCAAGACCGCCGAGACGGATCGTTCCGTCGTCAAGGCGTCGCGCGATCGCGTGGCGGAAGCGGCCAAGCGTCGCAAGTCCGTCCAGGATTCGCTGAAGGATCTCGATCAAAAGCAAAAGTCCAATCAGAGCCTGGTCAAGAAGCCACCGCTGAAGATCCAAATCCGCCAGGCCGGCATGAAGATCTCGCTTGAGCGCTTCTATGTCTACTCGGCGGTCTGCGGCGTCGTATTGACGGCTCTTGTATATTTCATCGGCGCACCGTTGCTGATCTTGCCGGCTGCGCTGCTGGTCGGCGTCTTGGGTCTGCCCCGCTGGTTCGTCTCGTTTCGCCGCGCGCACCGCGTCAAGGCGTTCCTCAACGAATTTCCGAACGCGCTCGACATCATCGTGCGTGCGGTAAAATCCGGCCTGCCGCTGAACGACGCCGTGCGTCTGATCGCCAACGAATCCCCCGAGCCGGTCAAGACCGAGTTCCGCCGCATAGTCGATTCGCAGCAAATGGGTTTGTCGATCCCTGACGCGGCCATGCGCATGCCAGAAACGATGCCGTGCACCGAGGCGAGCTTCTTCGGCATCGTCATCCAGATTCAGTCTCAGGCCGGCGGCAATCTTTCCGAAGCGCTGGGCAATCTTTCGCGCGTGCTTCGCGACCGCAAGAAAATGAAAGCCAAGGTCCAGGCATTGTCCATGGAAGCCAAGGCATCCGCCGTGATCATCGGCGCGTTGCCTTTCGTCGTCGCCTTTCTCGTCTATTTGACGAGCCCGAACTACATCATGCCCCTCTTCATCACCAGCACCGGCCATCTGATCCTCGGTTGTTCCGGCATCTGGATGTCGATGGGCGTCCTGGTAATGCGCAAGATGATGAATTTCGAAGTCTAGGACTCGCTATGACCGATCACGTCATCAGAACTCTCACCGACCCGTCCCTGCTGATCGCACTGCTGGTCGGCATCGCGGTGTTTGCGACCGTCTTCACGCTGCTGCCCGCTTTTGGCGGGAACCAGCTCAAGGCGCGCATGAAATCCGTAGCGCTGGAGCGCGATGAGCTGCGCGCCAAGCAGCGCGCGCGGCTGGCAGTCGAAGCCGACCGCCGCCGCAAGGGCCTGCGCGAAGAACAGTCGGTCGGCATGCGCAATATTGTC
Organism: Mesorhizobium sp. M1182; assembly: GCF_040318335.1. Classification (NCBI taxonomy): domain Bacteria; kingdom Pseudomonadati; phylum Pseudomonadota; class Alphaproteobacteria; order Hyphomicrobiales; family Phyllobacteriaceae; genus Mesorhizobium; species Mesorhizobium sp. M1182. Next base: position 115,241 of record NZ_JAMYMD010000012.1, on the reverse strand, counting down.
GATCGCCTGGATCTCAGGCGTGCGCTGGCGGATGAAGGTACCTTGCAGAAATTGAAAGTGGCGGGTTTTCGCGGGCAAAATCCGCTGACGCGCTTCCTTTTCTTCCGTCTCGTCCTGCCCTTCATCGGCTTTGCATTGGCGGCGATGTATCTGTTCGTGCTCGGCGGATTGCCCGAGCAGCCGCTTTTCGTGAAGCTGTTCGTGTGCATCGTGGTAGCCTATGCGGGATTCTACGCGCCGGTGCTCTACGTCAACAACCGCGCTACCAAGCGCAAGCAATCGATTCAGATGGCGTGGCCGGACGCGCTCGACCTGTTGCTGATATGCGTCGAGTCCGGCATGTCGGTGGAAGCGGCGCTTCGCAAGGTCGCCGATGAGATCGGCGCGCAATCGGTGGCATTGGCGGAAGAATTCATCCTGACAAACGCCGAGCTTTCCTATCTGCAGGAGCGCAAGCAGGCCTACGAGAACCTTGCAAGCCGAACTGGCCTGGAATCCGTCAGGTCGGTGTCTCAGGCGTTGGTTCAGGCCGAGCGCTACGGCACGCCCGTGGCGCATGCGTTGCGGGTGCTTGCCAGTGAGAGCCGCGACATGCGCATGAATGCCGCCGAGAAGAAAGCGGCCGCGCTGCCGCCGAAGCTCACCGTGCCGATGATCCTGTTCTTCCTGCCGGTGCTGTTCGCCATCATTCTGGGTCCCGCCGGCATCCAGGTGAGCCAGCGCGGCATCTTTGGCGACCAGCCGAAATCCAGCAGCGAGTAGCGCCAGCGGCGTTGCCAGAAACGCTGATACGATTCAGGGCCACGCTGCCGGTGCAGCGCGGCTTTGCTAGACATGTTGCGGAATTCGCGCGCCGGTTCGGCGCTCGAAGCGGTCAGTTGGTGGCGGGCTTTGCCTTGTCCTGGTCCTTGAGCTGGCTCCAGGCATTCTGCTGCGCCAGCATCTGGCGAAGGTAAGCGACGTTAGCCTGCGCCTGATCCGGCGACAGCTCTTGCGAGGCGATCTTCTCGGCCTCGTCGAAACGGCCTTGCAGACCGACGACCAGCGCAAGGTTCTGGCGGACGCGGCTGTCTGCATTCGGCTGCTGGGCGGCTGAGCGCATATAGGTTTCGGCCGTGCGCAAATCACCTTCCAGCACGTACGACATGCCGAGATTGGAAAGGATCGACGGTTCGTTCGGCCTGAGATCCAACGCCTTGCGATAGCCTTGGCGCGCCTCGTCCTTTTGGCCGAGCTGGTCGAGAATGGCAGCTTCCGCCGACACCAGTTTCCAATCAGGATATTCAGGGGTCTGCGCGCGGCGCACGGCATCGAGAGCCGGTTCGAACTGTCCGTTGGCGGCAAGCGCCTTGCCATAGGCGGCGAGCACGTCGCGGTCCTTCGGCAGGGCGATCGCCAGCTTGCGCATCACCGCAAGCGATTGGTCTGCGTCGCCGTCCATCTGCAGCGCCGCGGCATAATTTGTCGCGATCCGCTTGTCGCTGGGGTTTTTCGAATAGGACTGGCCGAGCGCCATCGTAGCGTTGTGCAGTTCGCCCGCCGACATTGTTTCCAGCGGCTTGCCGCTTGGACGAGAAATCGAGCCAGTCGTCAATTTGCTGGTTCCGCAGCCGGCGACGCCTGCGGCAAGCGCCATCATCAACGCCGTGCTGATCAGCCTGTTTGCGCTGGCGTTCATCCTGCGGTTGGTCGGCATCGGCACCAGGGCTCCGTTCATGCGCGTGACCATTTGCGAGGTCATCTTTCCTCCCGCAGAAATATTCTGTTAACCCTAACGGAGAGTTAAGAAACGCCGACTCGGAAGCCGGAGGCCAGCGAATGCCTGTCGAACTCGTCGAGAAAGAATTGAGCAATGCGCTGCCGGTCCATCTGGTGGCGAAGGATGCTCTGGCGGCGGCGGGCCTTGCGCCATCGTCGGTCGCCTGGGCCAAGGCCAACGGCTTTTCCGGCGAGGCCGGCAGGACGCTGATCGTGCCTGGCGACAACGGCGCGATTGCCGGAGCCCTGTTCGGCACCGGTGATGGCGAGGGCGCACTGGCCATCGGCGCACTAGCGAGAGCCTTGCCCGCAGGCGAGTGGCATTTTGCGTCCGCACCGGCCAAGCCGGAGCTTACGGCACTCGCCGTGGCGCTCGGCGGCTATGTCTTCACCCGCTACGGCAAGAAGCCAGGCAAGACGCTTCGCCTCGCGCTGCCGGCAGGCACCGACATTGCCCGCATCCGCCGCATCGCCAATGGCATTTTCCTGGCGCGCGATCTGGTTAACACGCCGACCAGCGATATGGGCCCCGGGCAGTTGGAGAAGGCCGCCCGGACCTTGGCCGCGACGCACAAGGCCGAAATATCGGTGACCAAAGGCGACGATCTTCTTACCGCCAACTTTCCGATGATCCACGCCGTCGGTCGGGCTTCTGCCGACGCGCCACGCCTGATCGACATGATTTGGGGGCCGAGCAATGCCCCCAAGATAACGCTGGTCGGCAAGGGCGTCTGCTTCGATACAGGCGGTCTCGACATCAAGCCGTCCTCGGGCATGCTTTTGATGAAGAAGGACATGGGTGGCGCTGCCAACGTGCTGGGTCTCGCTTCCATGATCATGGCCACCGGGTTGAAGGTTCGGCTGCGCGTGCTCATCCCGGCTGTCGAGAATTCGATAGCCGGCAACGCCTTCCGGCCAGGCGACGTGCTGGTGAGCCGCAAGGGCATTACCGTCGAAATCGGCAACACCGACGCCGAAGGACGGCTGGTGCTCGCCGATGCCCTGGCCTTGGCCGATGACGAAGAGCCGCAGATGCTGGTCGATATGGCAACGCTGACAGGCGCTGCCCGTGTTGCGCTCGGTCCCGACTTGCCGCCGTTCTATACCGGTGACGAGACGCTTGCATCCGAGCTGGCGGACGCCTCCGTTGCGGTCGAGGATCCGCTATGGCGGATGCCGTTGTGGAAGCCCTATGACGCCAAGCTGGCGTCGAAGGTGGCCGACGTCAACAACGTCACGCCGGACGGTTTCGCCGGCTCGATCACGGCGGCGCTTTTCCTGAAGCGCTTCGTGGAAAAGACCGCCGGCTGGGCGCATGTCGACATCTTCGCCTGGAACCCGTTCGACCGCCCGCACGGCCTTGCCGGTGGCGAAGCGCAAGGCATCCGGGCGCTGGAGCAGGTCATTTCGAACCGCTACGGCTGATTCTAGGACATAGCCGACGAAGGTATTGACTGAAACGGAACCGAAACAATTTTCCGACATGCTGGACGGATGTCGATTATCATGCGTCCAAGCCAAGCGTTGCGACTATGGCAACAGGTGGTGCTGTCGGAGGTGCGCGACGACGCGCCCGATCTCACCATGCGCCAGACGGCGATCCTGTTCACCATCTATCTCGATCCGCCGCCGCACACGGTGCGGGGGTTAGCCGCCCGCCTAAACGTCACCAAGCCGGTGATCACCCGTGCGCTCGACACGATGGGGGCGCTGAAACTGGTGTCGCGCCACCGCGACGAGCTCGACAAGCGCAACGTGCTGGTCAGGCGCACAGTCGAAGGCGCGCTCTTTGTCGAGCGCTTTGGCGATGTTATCATTGCCAGAGCCCAAGAGTTGCCCATTTGAACGAGTTGCCGATTTGACCGCCAGGGATGCCCGCCTCCATGCCTTCCGCTCCGATCTCGCCGACGCCAGGCTGCGAGGCGAGGTCGCCGCCGACCGTTTCGTCGCCGGCCGGCCGGCTCGCATATCAGCCTCCGTCGCCGACATCCGCAAGGCGCCGCGGCGGGACGCCGGCGTCGATACCCAGCTTCTGTTCGGCGAAGACGTCCTCGTCTTCGAGGACGTTGAGGGCTGGGCCTGGATACAGGCCGAGCGCGACGGCTATGTCGGCTATGTCGCCGACACCGTGCTGGGCGGTCGGGAGCATGCGCCCACCCATGTTGTCTCGGTGCCGCGCACTTTCCTCTATCCGGGACCGGATTTGCGGTTCCCGGTGAGCGGGGAGCTCTCGATGGGGTCATTGGTGGCGGTGACGGGCTCAGCGGAAACGCGCGGCACGCATTATGCTCTGCTGCCGTCCGGCCAGGCGGTCATCTCGGGTCATCTCAGGCCGGTCGCCGAGGTTCATCCCGACTACGTCGCGGTCGCCGAGGCGTTTCTCGGCACGCCCTATCTGTGGGGCGGCGTCTCCGGCTTCGGCATCGATTGTTCCGGTCTCGTGCAACTTGCAATGCACATGGCTGGCAGGCAAGTGCTGCGCGACACCGACATGCAGGCGGCGACCGTCGGCGAGCCGCTCGAACCCGGGCCGGATTTTGCCGGGTTGCGGCGCGGCGACCTAGTCTTCTGGAAAGGCCACGTCGCGATCATGACAGATCCGGAGACCATGATCCACGCCAACGGCCACACCATGCTGGTGTCGCGTGAAGGACTGAGGGAGGCGGTCGCCCGTATCGGCTATCTCTATGGCGGACCGACCGGGTTTCGCCGGCCGTAGCGCGAATCGATCACCTTTTGTTCTGATTCTGCTTGGCGATTGCGCGCCGCCGCGCTACGTCTGGCGCGTGACAGAGCAGCCGCGCCTTGCCGAACAGAATGCCGCCGTCGTCCTGCCCGAGCCATTTGTCAAATGGTTTGCGGAAAAGGGCTGGTCGCCGCGCGCCCACCAGATCGATTTGCTGGCCAAAGCCCAGGGCGGCCGGTCGGTATTGCTAATCGCCCCGACCGGCGCCGGCAAGACGCTGGCCGGGTTCTTGCCATCGCTGACCGAACTGGCCGGCCGGCCGAGGAGAAGGCCGGGGCAGGCGCATCGAGGCATCCACACACTCTACATCTCGCCGCTGAAGGCGCTGGCCGTCGACATCGAGCGCAATCTCGGCAAACCCGTCGAAGAAATCGGGCTGCCGGTCACCGTCGAGACGCGCACCGGCGACACGCCCGCACACAAGCGCCAGCGGCAGAAGCTGGCGCCGCCCGACATTCTCCTGACCACGCCCGAGCAATTGGCGCTGCTGATTGCCGCGCCCGATGCCAGGCGCTTCTTCGAGGACCTGCGCTATGTCGTGCTCGACGAATTGCATTCGCTGGTGACCTCGAAGCGCGGGCATCTCCTGTCGCTCGGGCTGGCCCGGCTGCGCTCGTTTGTGCCCGCCCTGCAGACGATAGGCCTGTCGGCGACGGTCGCCGAGCCTGATGAATTGCGGCGCTGGCTGGTCAGCCAGAATCCACCGGGGCCGATGGCCGAACTAATCGTCGTCACTGGCGGCGCCAAGCCCGACATCTCCATTCTCGATTCGGAGGAGCGCGTGCCGTGGGCGGGACATTCGGCCCGCTACGCAACGCCGGAAATCTACAACGAGATCAAGCGCCACAAGACAACCCTGCTGTTCGTCAACACGCGCAGCCAGGCGGAGTTGCTGTTCCAGGAGTTGTGGCGGGTCAACGAGGAGACCTTGCCGATCGCGCTGCATCACGGCTCGCTCGACGTCGCGCAGCGCCGGCGTGTCGAAAAGGCAATGGGCGAGAACGCCCTGCGCGCCATCGTCGCCACGTCGACGCTCGACCTCGGCATCGACTGGGGCGATGTCGACCTGGTCGTCCATGTCGGCGCGCCGAAAGGTGCCAGCCGGCTGGCGCAGCGCATTGGCCGCGCCAACCACCGTATGGACGAGCCGTCCAAGGCGATCCTGATACCGGCCAACCGCTTCGAGGTGCTGGAATGCAGGGCGGCGCTCGACGCCAATTATCTCGGTGCCCAGGATACGCCGCCGCTGGTCGATGGCGGGCTCGACGTCCTGGCGCAGCACGTGCTGGGCTGTGCCTGCGGTGCGCCGTTCCATGCCGATGCGCTGTTCGAGGAGGTGCGGACGGCAGCACCCTATGCCGATCTCGATCGCCCGACATTCGATCGCGTCATCGATTTCGTCGCCACTGGCGGCTATGCGCTGAAGAACTATGAACGCTACGCCCGTATTCGTCTCAACAAGGACGGGCTGTGGCGGGTCTCAAATCCTCGCGTCGCCCAACAATACCGGCTCAATGTCGGCACCATCATCGAAGTGCCGGCGCTCAACGTCCGCTATGTCCAGGCCCGCAGCAGAGGCGCGGCTTCGCGTGGCGGCCGGGTTCTGGGCAAAATCGAGGAGGCGTTCCTCGAAACGCTGACGCATGGCGACACCTTCATGTTCGCCGGCAAGGTGCTGCGCTTCGAAGGTATCCGCGAGAATGAGTGCTTTGTCTCGAATGCACCCGGCAGCGACGCCAAGGTGCCGTATTACGGTGGTGGCAAATTCCCGCTTTCGACGTACCTGGCCGAACAGGTCCGCGCCATGCTGGACGATCCGCAGCGCTGGAAGAAGCTGCCGGAGCAGGTCGCCGACTGGTTACGCTTTCAGGCCGACAAGTCGGTGCTGCCGAAACGCGACGATCTGCTGATCGAGACCTTTCCGCGCGGCAACCGCTACTATCTGGTGGCCTATCCGTTCGAGGGCAGGCTGGCGCACCAGACGCTCGGCATGCTGCTCACCCGCCGCCTCGACAGGGCGGGAGCCAAGCCGCTCGGCTTCGTCGCCACCGACTATGCGCTTGCCATATGGTCGCTGGCCGATATGGGCCATATGTTCAGGGCGAAGAAACCGTCGCTGGCTGCGCTATTCGATCAGGACATGCTGGGCGACGACCTCGAAGCCTGGCTCGCCGGCAGTTGGTTGTTGAAGCGCACCTTTCGCAATTGCGCGCTGATCTCGGGATTGATCGAGAAACGCCACCCAGGGCAGGAGAAGAGCGGCCGCCAGGTAACCGTGTCGACGGATCTCATCTACGACGTGCTGCGCAGCCACGAGCCCGACCATATCCTTTTGCAGGCGACGCGTGCCGATGCCGCGACCGGTCTCTTGGATGTCAGCAGACTTGCCGAGATGCTCTCGCGCGTCCAAGGTCGAATCATGCATAAGAACCTCGAGCAGATATCGCCGCTCGCCGTGCCGATCATGCTCGAGATCGGCAAAATGCCGGTGCACGGCGAGGCCGATGACACGCTGCTGATGGATGCAGCCACGCTGGTCGAGGAGGCCATGGGGACGAAATGACTGTCGCGCTCGCCATGGCTGCGCCTCTGGCGGATGCGGGCGCTGTCCGTATCGCCGGCGAACGCGCGATCTGCGACCGTCGCGGCGTGCTCTATTTTCCCGAATTCCGGCTTCTGACCGTATCCGACCTGCATCTGGAAAAAGGTTCATCACTGGCCAGGCGCGGCACGCTGGTCCCACCTTACGACACCGGTGCGACGTTGCTCCGGCTGCAGGCGGTGATCGGCGATTATCAGCCTGCGATCGTTATCAGCCTGGGCGACAGTTTTCACGATGGCGGCGGCGCCGCACGTATGCACGCGAGCTTTCGCCAAAGGCTGGAGGGGCTGATGGTCGGGCGCGACTGGTTCTGGGTCGCCGGCAATCATGACCCGGAAGCACCGGCCGACCTGCCGGGCGAAACCGTGCGCGAATTGGCCATCGGTTCTCTGCTCTTCCGGCACGAGCCTTCGGCGGTGAGGGCGGAAGGCGAGATATCAGGTCACCTGCATCCTTGCGCCCGCATCGTGCAGCAAGGCCGTTCGGTGCGGCGTCGTTGCTTTGCCGGCGATGGCGGCCGCATGATCATGCCGGCTTTCGGCGCCTATACCGGCTCGCTCAACGTGCTCGATCGCGCCTATGCCGGGCTGTTCCGCCGCGAAACGCTGATGGCCTATATGCTTGGCACAGAGCGCATTTTCGCGATTTCCCACGCGATGCTCAGGCCGGGCTGAACCTACCTGCCGTAGTACAAAGTAACCGTGTGCTTGGCCTCGGCGAAGAACAGCCAGCGCTCGACCAGCATTCCGGCGAGTTGGGCGATTGGGGCGAGTATCGACAGTGCTGCCGCATAGGGCCACGGCAAGGCGAACGCCACCACCAGCAGCAACGCGGGCAAAGCAAAGGCCAGCACCTGCGTGATCTGGCGGAGTTTAGCGCTGTGCTTGCGCGCAATGCGAAAACCCATCTCCTTGAGCAGATAGTTTTCCTCGGTATGCGGCCATTCCAGCGACCGCACCGTGCCGCCGGAAAGCCCGGTTGCGGTGTTGGCGTTGGTCGGGATCTCCAGCCTGTCATTGTATCGCCAGGTCGCCAGCTTCAAACCCCAGCCGAGCGCGGTCAGCAACAGGGCAGCCGCCAGAAGCATATTCGAGCCTGCGGCAAATCCCTGCAGCAGGGCGTTGAGCAGTACGCTGCCGGTCATCGCCGAAAAGACCAGGTAGGCGGGCAGGGTGAAGCGGCTGTGCCACTGGGCAATCGGCTTCAACGACGCGTAGATCATGCCGGTGGTGCAGACGGTTGCGACCGCGCCGACGGCAGCGAGCAGCCCGGCGACAGCCGCCCAGCCGCTCGTACGGCCGAGGACCACCCAGCCAATACCGAACAGTCCCGCCGGCACGAAGGTGGCGACCGAGGCAACACCTTCGCGCGACAGCCATGAGCTACGCCATTGCGAGAAGGCACGCCAGGCGCGTTCGGGCCGGCCGAGATGGCCGGCCGACGACAGCAGGCCTGTCGAGATCAGGCCAAGCGCCAGCCCCATGCCGGTGAGGCCAAGCCAGAAATCGGGCGGGATAAAGCCCTGTCCAGCGAGCACGCCAAGCAGCGCGAGCAGGCCGTAACCGGCGCCCGTGGCCGTGGTGAAAAAGACGACGGAGAAGGCTGGATGCATGAAGGCACGGGTCAGTTCGAGAGCATGCGGTCGACCCAGCCGAGGAAGCCGCCTTCGGCCCGCACCGCTTCAAGCGCTGGCGCCGGCACCGATGCGGCGCGGGTGGTGTGGGCACGTGGCGGTAGATATTTGTTGGTCGGCTTATAGCCCATTTCCGGCATCAGATCGACACCGCCACGCTCGGCCACCAGTTGCGAGATAGCGGATGCCGGATCGCCCAGATCGCCAAAATGCCGCGCGCTGGTGGGGCAAGCAGCGACGCAGGCCGGCACGCGATCTTCTTCCGCCAGATTGTCGTTGTAGATGCGGTCGACGCACAACGTGCATTTCTTCATCACGCCGACATCGGTGTCGAACTCGCGCGCTCCGTAGGGACAGGCCCAGCTGCACAGTTTGCAGCCGATGCATTTGTCCTCGTCGACCAGCACGATGCCATCCGACGCCCGCTTGTAGGAGGCGCCGGTCGGGCAGACCGTGACGCACGCCGGCGTCTCGCAGTGCAGGCAGGAGCGTGGGAAATTGACCGTGCGCCCACCCATCTCGGTCATGTGCTCATAACTGTGCACGCGGTTGAACCAGACGCCGTCGACATTGCCGCCATAGGGGTCGATGTCGGTTAGCGGCGCCATATGGCCGCCGGTGTTCCATTCTTTGCAGGCGGTAACGCAGGCCTGGCAGCCGACGCAGGTGTCGAGATCGATGACAAGGCCGAGCTTCTTGTCGGTATGGGCGGGAAGGCAAGTCATTCCGCGGCTTCTCTTTTCATGCGGAACTCGGCGCCGAAACTGAGCTTGTCGGGCGAGAGCTCAGAGTCCGGCAGCTGGCGGAACCGCTCGAACTGCGGTTCGGTGAAGCCCGCTTCCTCGGGCGCGCATTTGACGATGCGCACGCGGAGGTCGAACCATGCGGCCTGGCCCGTTACCGGGTCGGAATTCGAATAGCGTTTGCCGTTGGCATCGGCGGAGGTCTGGTCGCCGATGATGTGGTTGAGCAGGAAGCCGCGATTGGATTCGGCCGCGTCGTCCTTGAGCCCCCAGCTGCCGCGCCGTTTGCCGATCGCGTTCCAGGTCCACACCGTATCGGCGTTGACGCCGTCGGCCAGCTTGATCTGCCCCTTGACCTTGCCGTTGATGCTCTCGATCCAAACCCAATCGTCGTCGACAAGGCTGAGGCCGGCTGCCGTCCGGTAGTGCACGAACAGTCGGTTCTGGCTGGTGATCTGCCTTAGCCAGGCATTCTGCCCGCCCCAGGAATGGTACATGTGCATCGGCCGCTGCGTCAGCGCGTGCAGCGGATAGGCTTGGCTGTCGACCGCAGCCTCTTCGAAGGGCGCATACCAGAACGGCAGCGGATCCATATAGGTCTCGATGCGGCTGCGCTCCGCCTCCGGCGGCAGCACCCCGCCATGGCCGCGCGCCGCAAGGCGAAAGCGCTGCATCGGCTCCGAATAGAGTTGGAAGACGATCGGCTCGGCCTTCGGCATGAAGCCCATGCTCTCAGCCAATTCGAGATACGAGCGGTTGGCCATCTTGTAGTAGCGCTGATCGGCGGCGAAATCCTGGTGCCAGAAGCCGCCATTATCTATGTAGCGCTGCAACTGGTCGGGATTGACCTCGCCCTTGCCAACCGAGGCCCCGTCCTTGCCGCGCCAGCCGGCGAGCGGACCGACACCTGGCGTGCGCTCGTGATTGACGATGTAGTCGGCATAGTCGCGGTATTTGGCGGAGCCGTCGTCATGAACGAAGCCGGGCAGACCGAGCCGCGCGCCGAGTTCGATCAGCACCGTCTGGAACGGCCTGACGTCGCGGTCCGGCTCGACGACCGGATGGCGGATGGCGTCGCCCGGACCGTCGGCATGGCTGATCGGCCGGTCGAGCAGACTGATACAGTCATGACGCTCGAGATAGGTGGTGTCCGGCAGCACCAGATCGGCAAAAGGCACGGTCTCGGCATAATAAGCGTCGGAATAGATGATGAACGGGATCTTGTACTCGCCCGACGCATCGATATCGGTCAGCATCGCCATCGTCTCGACCGTATTCATCGACGAGTTCCAGGCCATGTTGGACATGTACATAAACAGAGTGTCGATCTTGTAGGGATCGCCGGCCCAGGCGTTGCGGATAACCGTGTGCATGAGCCCGTGTGCGGCCAGCGGCGCATCCCAGGAGTAGGCCTTGTCGATACGAACAGGCTTGCCGCCTTCATCGATCAGCAGGTCCTCCGGTCCGCAGACGAAGCCGAGCGGCATGCCTTCGAGCGGTGTCATCGGCTTTACATTCTTGCCGGCGGGCATTGGACCCGGCGGCGCGGACCGCGGATAAGGCGGTTTGAAGCGGAAGCCGCCCGGCACGTCCACCGTGCCGAGAAGCACCTGAAGCAGATGAATGGCGCGGCAAGTGTGAAATCCGTTCGAATGGGCCGAGATGCCGCGCATCGCATGCATCGACACCGGGCGACCCTTGATGGTCTCGTGCCGGCGGCCGGCCCAGTCCGTCCAGGCCACCGGCAATTCGATTTGCTGTTCGAAGGCGACATGGGCGAGTTCTGCGGCAATGCGTCGGATGGTGTCGGCGGAGATGCCGCACCGGTCAGTGACGGCGTCAGGTGAATAGCTCTCGTCCAGATAACGGTCGACGACGAGTTGGAAGACCGGCACGCAGCGGCGGCCGTCGACGAGAACGCTGCCGGTCAATGCGGGCTTCGCGTCCGCATCGCTGGCATTGACAGGCGTCTTCGCCACCCTGTCCCAAGCCAGCGGATTGCCGTCGCCATTGCGCATGAACAGCCCGTCATCGACAGCTCCAGGCTCCTGAACGACCAGGATGTGGGCATTGGTGTAGCGCAAGAGGTACTCGAGATCGATGCGGCCAGCCTTCAGCAATTCATGGATGAGGGCGAATACGAACAGGCCGTCGGTGCCGGGCCGGATGCCGATCCAGTCGTCGGCAATTGCATTATAGCCGGTGCGGCAGGGATTGATTGAAACCACCTTGGCGCCGCGCGCCTTGAGCTTGCCGAGTCCGATCTTGATCGGATTGGAATCATGGTCTTCGGCAACCCCGAACAGCATGAAATATTTGGTGTTGTCCCAGTCGGGCTCGCCGAACTCCCAGAACGAGCCGCCAATCGTGTAGAGGCCGCCGGCTGCCATGTTCACCGAGCAGAAACCGCCATGGGCGGCGAAGTTCGGCGTGCCGAACTGGCTCGCCCACCAGCCGGTCAGCGATTGCGACTGGTCGCGCCCGGTGAAGAAGGCGAGTTTCTTCGGATCGGTCTGGCGGATGTTCGAAAGCCGTTCTGTCGCGATCGACAAAGCTTCCTCCCACTCAATCTCGCGGAACTCGCCCGAGCCGCGCAGTCCGGTGCGCAGCAATGGTTTCGTCAGCCGCGCCGGGCTGTAATGCTGCATGATGCCGGCGCTGCCTTTGCCGCACAGCACGCCGCGATTGACCGGATGATCCTTGTTGCCGTTGATATACCGAACCTTGCCGTCTTTGATATGGACGTCGATGCCGCAGCGGCAGGCGCACATATAGCAGGTGGTCTTGGCGATGCTGTCGGAGACATCAGGCGACGTATCGACGCCGTCGCGTTCAGCGGGCGCGCGCGTATCGGCAAGCGGCCGTTGTGATGGTGCCGAATTGGCTCCGCGCAGCAGGTTGTTGGTCATGATCCGGTGATGCTCTTGCGCTCCGCTAACTTGGCTCTCGTCTTCGGACCTGGGCCGCGCATGTAATGTTGTTCCGGACGATAGCGTTCACCGACGAGCCGCCACCGCAGGCTGCGGGTCCAGTGCGCAAACACGGATTTGAACCGCCCCACCAATTCTACCCTCGACTGCTCTGGCGCGACTTTTTTCCAATTTCGGGCCAAAATTTAGAACAAAGCGACCGATCCGTCTAACAAATTGCTCTTGTAATTCCAATCGGATTTGCTTCTTAGTATCGGAATGACCCTGGACCAGTTGCGGATCTTCGTCGCCGTCGCCGAACGGGCGCACATGACCAAAGCGGCCGAGTTGCTGGGCATCTCACAGTCGGCCGCATCCGCCGCGATCCGCTCGCTCGAACAGCAGCATGGCGTCCAGTTGTTCAACCGCGTCGGCCGCAACATCGAACTCGCCGAGACCGGACGCCGATTCTTGCCCGAAGCCAAGGCGGTCCTCGAGCGGACTGCGGCCGCCCACAATGTGCTGGAGCATGTCGCGCAGACGATATCAGGCAGTCTCTCGATCGCTGCCAGCCAGACCATCGCCAGTTATTGGCTGCCGCGCCGGCTCGCCTCTTTCCACGAAGCCTATCCTGCCGTCAGGCTGAGCGTGAGCATTGGCAACACCAGGCAGGTCGAGACCAATGTACTTGATGGCGCAGCCGATTTTGGCCTGGTCGAGGGGCGCACCGAATCCGACATTTTGCGCCGTGCCAAGGTCGATATCGATCGCATGATGCTGGTCGTGGCGCGCTCGCACCCTGAGATCGCAGAAGTTTCGCCTGGACATCCCGACCTTGGCGGGCTTCGCTGGATCATTCGCGAAGGCGGGTCGGGCACGCGCGAGGTGCTGGAGGACCTTGCCCGACGCGACGGGATTTCGTTCGCGGACCTGCAGATATTCCTGGTATTGCCGAGCAATGAGGCTATTCGCCAGGCAGTCGAGGCCGGCGCCGGCGCCAGCATCATTTCGGAACTCGTCGTCGCGCGCGCGGTCGCCGAAGGCAGTCTGCGTTCCGTGCCGGTCGATCTGCCGAAGCGCGAATTTGCCATGATCACGCATCGCGACCGGCAGCCAAGCCTGGCCCAGATGGCGCTCAAGGCGCATCTTGGCGGCAAAGCTGAGAGATTCGCGCCGCTTTAAGCCGATCAGCCGAACTTCCGCTGCGCGTCGAGCGCCAGCCCAAGCCCGACCGAGCCGAACACATCGCCTTCGATTACCGACGCCTGCGGCACCAGCGCCAGGATCTGCTGCCTGGCCAGCGGGATCGCGGTCGATCCGCCGGTCAAGAACACCGCGGTGATATCCGAGGCCTTCACCTGTGCGTCGCGGATGGTCTGCTCGACCGTAGCCGCAACACGCTCAATGTCCCTGGCTATGGTGGCTTCGAGACTCTTGCGCGTGATTTCTGCCGTGAACCTCACCTCCGGCAGCGCGACCTCGACATCGGCCGACGATCGGTCCGTCAGCTCAATCTTGGCCTTTTCGACCAGTGCCGCCAGCGCGTGGCCGTAACGATGCTCGACGATGTGGATGAACCGGTCGACCAGGTCTGCGCGCTCCGCCTCATAGCGGATCTGGCGCAGATGCGTCATCGCCCTTGCGGTATAGACCAGGTTGATGCGCTGCCACGTCGCCAGGTCGATGAAGTAGCTCGCCGGCAGATTACGTTTGCCATCCTTGGTCGGTGAGAGATGGCCGAGCTGCGGCATCACATGGGCGATGCTCAGCAGCCGGTCGAAGTCGGTGCCGCCGATGTGGATGCCGCGGCTGGCCAGGATGTCGTCCTTGCGGTCAAGCGAGCGGGCGCGCTCGGGCGAGACCCGCACGATTGAGAAGTCGGACGTGCCGCCGCCCATGTCGACGATCAGCGCCAGTTCCTCGCGCGTCACCTTTTGTTCGTAGTCGAGCGCCGCGGCAATCGGTTCGAACTGGAAGGCGATCTGCTTGAAGCCGTGGGCACGAGCGGCGTTTTCGAGTTCGTGCTCCGCCTTGGCATCGGCCTCGGCATCGTCGTCGACGAACTGCACGGGCCGTCCCAGCACGACGCTGTCGACCGCGTCATGGGCTTCTTCTTCCAGCTTCTTTTTCAGATGGCCGACGAACAGGCCGACAATCTCCATGAAGCCGATCGAGCGCGCCTTGATGCGCGTCTTTTCGTGGGCGAGCGAGCTGCCGAGCACACTCTTCAACGAGCGCATCAGGCGGCCTTCGATACTGTCCGTATAATTGGCAAGGGCGCGTCGCCCGAAATAGGTGTGGTTGTCCTCGAAATTGAAGAATACCGCACTGGGCAGCGTGACCTGGCCGTCTTCCAACGCCACCAGCCGCGGCTGCCCGTTCCTGACCACGCTTACGGTGGAATTCGAAGTGCCGAAGTCGATCCCGGCGAATGCTGGTCGCATCGTGCGTTCCTGTATTTCTGATTTGGGGAGCAGCAGCTCGTGTCCGGTCGGGCCGGGGGTCGCGGTCTAACCCATACCCTCGGAAAGGGAAACCACTTTTACGAGAGTTCAGTCTTTCCTGAACACCAGTCTTCCGAGCCAGCCGGTCAGCATGGCAAGCGATACGGCAAAGACACCGTAGAGGAAGGAATAGTCGTGCGCGACGCGGAAGATCGACTGTTCGAAACCGGACTTGCGGATTTCGAGCTGGGCGGAGCTTTCCTTGATGAACAAGCCGCTCTTGAACAGGAAGGCGCGGGCCTTATGGGTGCCGACCGGAACGTTTGGGGCGAGCCTGACGGTGGCGCGGAACAGGTTCTGCGACAGGAACTGCACACCGCCGACATTCTCGCTGTAGAGGCCGGTCGCCGCCTTGCGTTCGCGCAGCGCGGCGGTGAACTCCTCGATTGTCGCCGGGCTGTCCTCCGCGTCGGCCGGCTGCAAATAGAGGTTGGAGGCGCCAAGCGACAGCTGCTTGTAGCTGTTCGGATCGGTGACGTCCTGCAGCGGCCGCGTCGTCGCCACCGAATAGGAGACAGGTACGTTTTTGAAGGTCTCCGACTCCAGATTGACCCAGACGCCGAGCACCCGGTCCTTGCGGCGCACGACGACCGGCCGAGCCGGGCCTTCCAGCACGACGATCACGTCGTAGCGCCCTTGCCGCGCGACAAGCGGATCGGCATTTTCCAGTGAGCCGAAAATGGTCAGGTCGGCGCCGGAAAAGCCGGCGGTAATCGAGACATTGTCGGTGGAAAGGCCGATCTGGATGTTTTCGGTTAGTGGCGCCTGCGCCTTCGCCGGTGGCGCAGCAGCCAGCAGCGACAGCAAGACGGCGGCCGCGAGCGTCCTTAGGCCGGCCATCAGCTCAGGCCCACGCCGGACAGAGAATAGAGATTGGGCGGCGTGACGAAAAGATCGATGGCAAGCCGGATGGCTACCGCCAGCACGAGCAGCGCCAGCAGTGCCCTGAGTTGCTCGCCCCGCAGCCTCTGACCAGCCTTGGCGCCATATTGCGCGCCGGCGACGCCGCCTGCCATCAACAGGAAGGCGAGCATGACGTCGACCGTCTGATTGGTGGTGGCGTGGACCAGCGTGGTGTAAGCCGAGGTGAAGATGATCTGGAACAGCGAGGTGCCGATGACGACGTTGGTCGGCACTTTCAAAAGGTAGATCAGGGCCGGCACCATGATGAAGCCGCCGCCGACGCCCATGATCGAGGACAGGAAGCCAATCGCCGCGCCCAGCCCAAGCACCGGAATGACGCTGACGAAGAGCTTCGAGGCCCTGAACCGCATCTTCAGCGGCAGGCGGTGGATCCAATTATGCTGGCCGGATTTCTTCAACACCGGTGCGGCGCCGCTGCGAGTAGCGCGCAGCGCATTGACGCTCTCGACCAGCATCAGTCCGCCGACGGTGCCGAGCAGCACGACGTAGAGCAGCGAGATGAACAGGTCGAGCTGGCCGAGCCGGCGCAGGAGCGCAAAGACATAGATACCACCAGTCGAGCCGACGATGCCGCCGGCTAAAAGCACGCCGCCAAGCTTGAAGTCGAGCGTGCCGCGCTTCATGTGCGACAGGGCGCCGGAGAAGGAGGAAGCGATGACCTGGTTGGCGCCCGTGGCGACCGCGATTGCCGGCGGTATGTTGTAGAAGATCAGCAGTGGCGTAATGAGAAAGCCGCCGCCCACGCCGAACATGCCCGACAGGAAACCCACCGCCGCACCCATGGCCAGCAGCACGAAGATGTTGACGGAAATTTCCGCGATCGGGAGATAGATGCCCACCCGTCAGTCTCGATCAGTTTGCCTCCTGGCGAATGCAACCGTTGCGGGCATTTTGCGTCAGAAGGCTATCTCGTTCTTGCGCCGGCCGGGCCGTGAAGTCAAACTTCGCCGCACCGCCGAAACAAAAAACAACTCAATCAGTTAACAGGCAAATCTGTGGCAAGGGCGTCGCGGAAACGACGCATCCGCCGTTATTTACGCGCAAGCAGCGCCTTGACCAGCTTTTCGTCGATCGCGCCGGTTGCCTTCATATCGTTGTCGGCCTGGAAGGCCATGATCGCGTTCTTGGTTTTCTGGCCCATCATCCCGTCGGGATTGCCGGCCTCGTAGCCGTTCTTGTTGAGAATGCGCTGGATGTTCTGGACCGCTTTCGTCATGTCGATGCCGGCGGTCGTCTGCGGTGTGCCGTCCTGCCACGATTCAGGAACGTCGGCCGAATTGGCGGTTGGATCGAGCGGCTTGGCCTTCCACAGTTCAGCCGCGGCCCGCGCACGCTCCAGCTGCTCGGGCCTCAGTGCTTTGGCGATCTCGTCGCGCTTGGCCGCCGCATCCTTGTCGCCGGTATTGGCGACGAGTGCGAACCATTTGTAGCTCTCCTCGAGGTTCTGCTTCATGCCGACGCCCTTCGCCGCGAGGATGCCGAGATTGAACTGGCTATCCTTGACACCGAGATCCGCCGCCGCCTGGAACCAGCGCGCTGCCGATTCATTGTCGGTCACGCCATCCGCCGCCATCGCAAACAGCACGGCAAGATTGTGCATCGCGCTGGCATTGCCCTGCGCTGCGGCAAGCTGGTACCAGGTTTTCGCTTTCTTGATGTCGCGTGCGACGCCGATGCCCTTCTCGTAGAAATTGCCGATGCGGTATTCTGCCGGCGCGAAACCGAGTTCGGCAGCTTTCTCATACCATTTGGCCGCCGCCGCCATGTCTTCTTTGACGCCGCGAGACTCGGCGTAGCGCGAGCCGATCTCGAACAGCGCCTTGGCGTCGCCGCCCGCCGCTGCATCGCGCAGGGCGGCCGGACCGGCATCGGCCGGAACGTCGATCTTGGCAACGCCTGCCGCGGCAGCATCCGCCGGTGGCACCGTGCCGGTCGAGTCCTGCGTCGCAGCGGTGGCTATAGCAGGCGCGGCAGCCATTGGCTCGGCGTCGCTGGCCGTCGCCGCTGCCGGCGTGGGCACTGCGGCCGCGGAGTCTTGCGCCGCCAGGTCAGCGGGCTCCGCGGAAGCCGAGGGCGCCGTCGATGTCTCGGCTGCCGGTGTAGCGGGGCCGGTTTGCGCCGCCGTGTCGTCCTTGGTCATCGATGCGGATGGCTCTGCCTGCCTGACGGTGGGCGACGGCGCGCTCTCCTGTGGTGTCGTCTGCGCGTCCGCCTTCGGCTCGCTGGCAACGCTGGCCAAATTGGTTTCCACCGGCTGTACGGCCACGGCCGGTGCCGCCTCATTGTTGGTAACTTCGACCGGGTCGGAGAAGAAGGCTTTGCCCAGTTGCAGGCCAGCAAGCGCCAGCATGATGGCGATTGCCCCCATCAGGATCGGCTTGCGCCGCGCCTTGAGCAGGTCGCCGATCCTGAGTGCCTTGACCGGGCCTTTCATCGTCGACTGGCGCTTGAGGGCGTCCGCCTCGGCAGCCGCCGCTTGCGCAGCCCGTCTGGCTGCCGCAATGAAGTCCGATTTTGCCGCCTCAGCGCCGCCTTCCCGGGTCGGCTGCCCGCGCTCGTCGCGCACGCGCTTCATGATGGCGCTGAGGTCGGGTGCGCCGGAGCCGGGTTCCAGTGGCCGGTTGGCGAGCTTGGGGTCGAGGGGCTCGTCGAGATCGACGCTCGGTATCTCGGCGCTCTGCGCCGAGCCTGCAAGCGGCGGCATCTCGGCGTCCTTCTTGCCCTTCAAGGCGCGCGCCAGCCCGCCTAACATCGATTTCCTGCCGCCGCCTTGCTCGGATTTTTCACGCGTCGTGTCTGAACCGAGAGCCGCCAGGGCTGCTGCGGCGGCGGCCTCGGCTGGCGTACGCGGACCTGGCTCGTCGCGCACGAGCGCCGCGGCGCGGCCGTCGAGATCGGCCATGCTGCCTGTCAACGGCAGCGGCTGGTCGAGGTCCATCGACGGTGCGTCCTGTATCGAGATCTTGGATGGCCGGCCGAAACGCTTGCTCAACTCCGCGCTTGCCGGTTCGCCCGTCTCCAATGAACCAAGCCTGTCAACGATCTTGAGCAGCGTATCGTGGATAGCCTCGAACGTTCTCGAATTGCGCTCGTCCGAACGCCGCGTCAGTGCCTCGAGCGTCTTCAGGTCCTGGGCGAGGCCGGTAACGGCCGCCGTGTTGGCGCTTGATCCGGCCAGTGAGCGGACGGCGCTCTCAGCCGCCTCGCGCGCCGCGCCGAGGATGGAATCGCGGGTTCCGGCCAGCGACTTCTCGATTTCGTTGAGACGCGGGCTGATGTCGTCGAATTCCGGCAGCGGCGTGCCAGGCTTGGAAAGATGCGCCGTCAGGCCGGCGACCTGCGCTTCAAGACTGCGGATCAACGCCGGGTCGATGCTGGCGACCTGTGCCGCGGACGAATCCAGCCGGCTTGAGATGTCTTCGAGCCGGCTCTCCAGGCCACGGATCGCCGCCTCGTTGGCGGGATCTGGAACGCGCGTCTCAATCCGCTTGGCCAGCGCGGTGAAGCGGGCGTCGATGGCATCCATGATGCCGGCGCTATCGACCTGCGGCATGCGCTGGTCCAGCCTGTCGGCGACCTCGTCCAACCGGCGCTCAAGGTCGCGAAACAGCATGTTGCCTTGTTCGATTGCGTCGCCCTGGCGACGTTCCATCATGCTGGACAGCACGTCGAAGCGCTGCTCGAGCCCCTGGAAGATGTAGTCGGCGTCGGGCATGGCAGGTGCGTGGTCGATCTTGTCGGCAATAAGCGCGACTTGCCTGGCAAGGCGCTCCATCGCCTGTTCCGGCAGATTGGCTCGGCCGGCCAGTTCATCCACGCGGCTCGACAATGTGTTGAGACGGTCGATGACCTCCCGACCCGGACGATCCTGCGACACTTCTTCGATTTGCTGGGCCAGTGAATCGATCCGCTTCTCGATGCGTTCGAAGGGCTCGGGGTCGAACGAATTGGCTTGCGCGGCAACCGTCGAGGCGACGATCGCGCGGGAAATCTCGTCGAGCCGCTCGTCGATCTGACTGAATGTGTCGCCGCCGCGATTGTCCTGCTGGCGGGCGAAATGGTCGACCGCTCCGGCAAGCGTGCGGACCTTTTCCTCGAGCGAGCGCAGCGACAGCGATTCCGGCAGATTGCTGACGGCATTGCTGATCTGTTCGAGCCGCTCCGTTAGCGCCGACAGGCCGGGTGCATCGGAACGCTTGCGCTGATCGGCCTCGACGCGATCCTCGAAAGCGTTCCAGCGGCGGTCGAAATCGTCCCAGCGGCGTCCGACCGCCTGCACGCTCTCCTCGCGCGCCAGCGTATCGAGCGCGGCTTTGACCTGCTCAAGCTCGAGCCGCAGCATATTGACGCTTCTGTCGTCGCTTTTTTCGGCCAGTGTCTGGATGGCGCCGGAAAGCCGCTCGAATTCGACGCTGAGTTCGGCGCTGCCTTTGCCGCCGCCATTTGACTGGAAGGCTCGCTCAATATTCTTGCGCAGTACCTCGAACTCGCGTTGCAGGCCGGAGGTCATCTGCTGGCGCAACTCTTCGCGCAGGCCGCGCAATTCGCCGGCGATCTTGCCGGCTAGGGCGACGCCGTCCTCCTGGCCCCGCACCCGGTCGATATCGCGGGCGATCGCCTGGTAATTCTGGTCGAAAGCCGCTGCTGGACCTTTCGGCCGCTGCGCGCGTGGATCCTCATACCGGCGCTGCTGGCCATAGGGTTGGGCGCTGGGATAGCGTGGTTCTGCCGCTGGTCGGCGCGGATCGGCGTGGCTTGCCGTCTCCTCGCGCGTCCGCTCCAGCCGCTGCTCCAGAGTTTCCAGGGAGCGGTTGAGCTCTTCAAGCGTCGTGTGCGGCCGGCGTTGCCTGCCGGCGTTGAGTGTATCGAGGTAGGACCGCTTGCTGTTCATCAATGCGCCCGTTCAGAATTGCTGGCTTTCACCAGGTTCCCAAAGTCCTGCCGGGACGAAGGCGACTGCTTGGCTTGTTGCAGTGGAAGACGAGCTTCCCGGTCTCATCCGCGCTCCGAAAAACCGTGAAAAATTCAGTACAGGATAGACACGGGTAACCGACATGCGCACATTTCGCCCCAACGTGGTAAACAACGCGTTAACCAAGCTTAAGAAGTTGCAACTTTGTCGGCTGGCTGCCGACGGCGCGGGTGTCTTTTTTGGACGCGCAAAAGACGTTGTAGAATTTTGATCAGCCGCATGATCGCTCCCGAAATCGGCAACGACCTTTTAGGTTGTCCGCTGGTGCTGCGGCATAAAGTTGCAAGACCAGAACACTCTTGCGTGCTGAGGCGGCTATCGATATAGAATTGACGTAAACGTAAATGAGCGGATTACGCCGTTTGCGATTTGTTTGTTGAAACCACGAGTGGAAGCACGCCCCCGCTTTCACTCAGGCGACGCAAGGTCGGCGACCGCGACGCCACCAGACGGGGAAAGCCAGTGACCATGAAACTTATTTCGCCCGGCCAAGCCGCGGCCAACACCAACGATATGTCGAGCGAAGCCGGTGAAGAGCTTGTCCGCATCGGCGAAATGGCCAAGAAATACGGAGTGACGCTGCGTACGCTGCGTTTCTATGAGGACAAGGGTCTGCTCAACCCGCAGCGCGACGGCTCGACCCGTCTTTATACACGCCGCGACAGGGCCCGGCTGAAGCTGATCCTGCTTGGCCGCAAGGTCGGGTTCTCGCTGCGTGACGTCAAGCAGATGATGGACCTCTACGATCCGAACGGCTCCAACACCAAGCAATTGCGGCTGGCGCTCGACAAGTCGGAGAAGCAGCTTGCCCGCCTGCAGAAGCAGCGGGCGCTGATCGACGATGCCATCAGCGAACTGAGTGCTTCGATGTCGACCGTCCGGCAAATGCTGATCGAGCGCTCGACGCCGCAGGCCAGTGTGGCGAGCTAAACTAAGCTTTCGATTTGTGACGAATAAGAGCCGCGCGGCTTTCGCTGCGCGGTTTTTCGTCGTTTGCCGTGCTTTGTCGTTTGTCGTCCTGGCGCGCGGGAGAAAATTTACCTCAGCACAGAATTGACGTTTACGCAAACGTCAATATTTGTTATCTCGACCACAACGTTGGTCCGTCTGCCATCCTCATATGCTGGGGCTGATTTCGGGGCCAAGACCGCATGGTGGAGGAAACGCATGCCGATCTACAGAGCGCCGGTCCGGGACACGCTGTTCGTGCTGAACGAAGTGCTGGGATATCAGCGTTATTCCAATCTTCCCGGATTTTCCGACGCCACACCGGATGTGCTCGAGGCCATCCTTGCCGAGGGCGCGAAGCTCGCCGAAAACGTGATGCAGCCGCTGAACCGCGTTGGCGACGTGGAAGGCTGCATGCGCCATGACGACGGTTCGGTAACGACGCCGAAAGGCTTCAAGGAAGCTTTCGACCAGTATCGCGAAGGCGGCTGGATGGGGCTCGCGGCACCTGTCGAGTTTGGCGGGCAAGGCTTGCCCTACGCGGTGCACACTGCGGTTGCCGAATACATGGTGTCGGCCAATATGTCGCTGATGATGTATGCCGGCCTGACGCAAGGCGCGATCGCTGCGATCATCACCCATGGCACCAAAGAGCAGAAGGCAACATGGTTGCCGAAGCTGGTCGAGGGCGCCTGGACCGGCACCATGAACCTGACCGAGCCACACTGCGGAACCGATCTTGGCTTGCTGCGCACCAAGGCCGTCCCAAATGGCGACGGCACCTACAGGATCTCCGGTCAGAAGATCTTCATCTCTGCCGGCGAGCATGACATGTCGGACAATATCGTCCATCTGGTGCTGGCCCGTATCGAGGGCGCGCCGGATGGCGTGAAGGGCATCTCGCTGTTCATCGTGCCGAAGCTCAAGCTCGATGCCTCAGGCAATCCGGACGAGAAGAACACCGTCTCCTGTGGCTCGATCGAGCAGAAGATGGGTATCCACGGCAACTCGACCTGCGTCATGAATTACGACGACGCTGAAGGCACGCTGCTCGGCGAGGCCAATGGCGGGCTGAAAGCAATGTTCACCATGATGAATGAGGCGCGGCTTGGCGTCGGCCTGCAGGGCCTCTCGCTATCGGAGGTCGCCTATCAGAATGCGGTTTCCTACGCCAAGGACCGTCTGCAGGGCCGCTCGCTGTCAGGACCGAAGGCGCCGGACAGGAAGGCCGATCCGATCATTGTCCATCCGGACATCCGCCGCAGCCTGATGACCATGAAGGCGTTCAACGAGGCCGGGCGCGCGCTGGCGCTGTGGACGGCAATCAAGTCAGACATCGCTCACCGCTCCGGTGACGACAAAGATCGCCAGGTCGCAGACGACTATACCGGCCTGATGACGCCGGTGGTCAAGGGCGTGCTCACCGACAAGGGTTTCGATCACGCGGTAATGGCGCAGCAGGTGTTCGGCGGCCACGGCTATATAGAAGAACACGGCATGAGCCAGTTCGTCCGCGATGCCCGCATAGCCATGATCTATGAGGGTGCCAACGGCATCCAGGCGCTCGATCTCGTCGGCCGCAAGCTGGCCTTGAATGGCGGCCGCGCGGTCCAGGCCTTCTTTAGGGAAGTCGGAGAGTTCTGCGAGGAGAACCGCACCGACGAGACGATGGCGCCCTTCACCAAGGCGCTTAAAAAGGGCCTCAACGATCTGCAGGCGGCGACGATGTGGCTGGTGCAGAACGGCATGGCCAAGCCCGACAATGCCGGTGCCGCCTCGACCGACTACATGCATCTCTTCGGCCTGGTGGCGCTGGGCTATATGTGGGCCCGGATGGCCAGGGTGGCCGCAGCGAAATTGGCTGATGGCGCTGACGGCGCTTCGTCTTTCTACGACAACAAGCTGGTGACGGCGCGCTTCTTCATAGAGCGGATCATGCCGGAGACGTCGGCACATCTTGCCCGCATCTCCAGCGGTGCCGACACATTGATGGCACTGCCGGCGGAAGCGTTCTAGCTTCGGCGTTCCCCTCCCCTCGAGGGGAGGGTGGCCCGAAGGGCCGGGAGGGGTCCTGCGTGCAGTGCGCCGACCTCCATTCTGGTGCATGCCTTGGAGGAAAATGATCGCAATGCCGTGGCACATGGCGCAGGTTGTAAAAGATAAGGTCGAGCAAGTCATCGGCGACCCCACCCGGCCGCTTCGCGGCCACCCTCCCCTCGAGGGGGAGGGGAACGTCGGCGCGAGGGAGAAACCATGACCCACCCCGCCGAAATCCTTGGCCTTCCCAAGCCCGCCTGGGCGGCGGACGAGGTCGGCATGCTTTACGACATGGCGCACCGCTTCATGTCGGAAGAGATCGCGCCGCGTTACGACGAGTTCGAGAAGAACGAAATGGTCGACCGCGAGAGCTGGCTGAAGGCGGGTGCTGCCGGCCTG
Source organism: Mesorhizobium sp. M1182 (assembly GCF_040318335.1). Taxonomy (NCBI): domain Bacteria; kingdom Pseudomonadati; phylum Pseudomonadota; class Alphaproteobacteria; order Hyphomicrobiales; family Phyllobacteriaceae; genus Mesorhizobium; species Mesorhizobium sp. M1182. The sequence goes on along the minus strand of NZ_JAMYMD010000012.1, from coordinate 91,066 downwards.
CTGTGCGCCTCGATGCCGGAGGAATATGGCGGATCGGGCGGCACCTTCGCGCATGAGAGCGCCATTATCGAGGCGATCGGCCATGTCGGCGTCGACGGGTTCGGCATTGGCCTGCACAATTCGATCGTTGCCCCCTACATCCTCCATTACGGCTCGGACGAGCAGAAGAAGAAATGGCTGCCGAGGCTGGCGACCGGCGAGCTGATCGGCGCCATCGCCATGACCGAGCCCGGTGCGGGCTCCGACCTTCAGGGCGTCAAGACGCGCGCCGAAAAGGACGGCAACCAGTACAAGCTCAACGGCTCGAAGACCTTTATCACCAACGGCCAGCTCGCCAATTTCATCATCGTCGTTGCCAAGACCGATCCTGAGAAGGGCGCCAAGGGCATCTCGCTGATCGTCGTCGAGACCGACGAGCTGGAGGGTTTCGAGCGCGGCCGCAACCTCGACAAGATCGGCCTCAAGGCCAACGACACGTCGGAACTGTTCTTCAACGACGTACGTGTGCCGACCTCGAACCTGCTCGGCAACCACGAAGGCCAGGGCTTCGTCCAGTTGATGCAACAATTGCCGCAGGAGCGGCTGCAGATCGGCACCACTGCTATTGCCATGGTCGAGCGGGCGCTGGCGCTTACCATCGACTACGTCAAGGAGCGCAAGGCCTTCGGCAAGGCCATCATCGAATTCCAGAACACCCAGTTCAAGCTTGCCGAATTGAAGACCGAGGCGACCATCGGCCGCGTCTTCTATAATGACTGCGTTGCCCGCCACATTAACGGCGGCCTCGACCCGGTGACCGCTTCGATGGCCAAATACTGGCTGTCAGACCTGCAAGGAAAAGTCGTCGACGAATGCCTTCAATTGCATGGCGGCTATGGCTACATGAATGAATATCCGATTGCGCGCATGTTCCGCGACGCCCGCGTCCAGCGCATCTACGGCGGCACCAACGAGATCATGAAATTGCTGATCGGGCGCTCGCTCTGAGCGAGTTTCAGCAAACCCAAGGAGCAGGAAAATGGCCGAAGCTTATGTCTATGATGCCGTGCGCACGCCGCGCGGCAGGGGCAAGAAGGATGGCTCGCTGCACGAAGTGCCGGCGGTGCGGCTCGGCGCCAAGGTGCTCGAGGCCATCCGCGACCGCAACGGGCTGGACACCGGCACCGTCGACGACATCATCTTCGGTTGTGTCGATCCGGTTGGCGAGGCGGGTGCGGTCATTCCACGTGCCGCCGCTTTCGAGGCCGGCTACGACACCAAGGCGCCTGGCATGCAGATATCGCGTTTCTGCGCCTCGGGCCTCGACGCCATCAATTTCGGCGCCGCCAAGATCGCGCAGGGCGCCGACGAGGTCGTCATCGCCGGTGGCGTCGAATCGATGTCGCGCGTCGGCATGGGCGCCTCCGGCGGCGCCTGGTTCATGGACCCATCGGTCGGCCTACCCGGCTGGTTCGTGCCGCAAGGAATCTCGGCCGACCTGATCGCCACCAAATACGGCTTTTCGCGCGACGACGTCGATGCCTACGCAGTCGAAAGCCAGAAGCGTGCCGCCAAGGCGTGGGGCGAGGGCCGCTTCAAGAATTCGGTGATCTCGGTCAAGGACCAGAACGGCCTGACCATCCTCGACCATGATGAACATATGCGGCCCTCGACCGACATGCAGTCGCTTGCCGCGCTCAACCCGTCCTTCGTCATGCCCGGCGAAATGGGCGGCTTCGACGCCGTCGCCGTGCAGAAGCATCCCGAGGTGGAACAGGTCAACCACGTCCACCATGCCGGCAATTCCTCCGGCATCGTCGATGGCGCGGCGGCCGTGCTGCTCGGCTCGAAAAAGGCGGGAAAGACGCTCGGCCTCAAGCCGCGCGCACGCATCCGTGCGTTCGCCAACATCGGCTCCGAACCGGTGCTGATGCTGACCGGCCCCGTCGACGTCACCGAGAAGCTGTTGAAGCGGGCGAAGATGAAGCTGTCGGACATCGACCTGTTCGAGCTCAACGAGGCCTTCGCTTCGGTGGTGCTGCGCTACATGCAGGCTTTCGACATTCCGCATGACCGGATCAACGTCAATGGTGGGGCCATCGCCATGGGCCATCCGCTCGGCGCCACCGGTGCGATGATTTTCGGTACGGTGCTGGACGAATTGGAACGCCGCGACCTCAACACCGCGCTGGTGACGCTTTGCATCGGCGCCGGCATGGGCACTGCAACGATCATCGAACGCGTCTGACGGAGAGAGATGATGAGCTACACCAATTTCACCCTCGACATCGACGCCGACGGCATTGCGCTGGTCACCTGGGACATGCCGGACCGTTCGATGAACGTCTTCACCGAGGAGGTGATGCTCGAACTGAATACCATCGTCGACAAAGTGGCGAGCGATGCAGCGATAAAGGGCGCGGTGATCACCTCCGGCAAGGATACGTTCTCGGGCGGCGCCGACATCACCATGCTGCAGAAGATGCTGGCGACCCTCGCCGCCGACAAGGCGAAGGACCCGGAGAAGGCGACCAAGGCCCTGTTCGACAATGCGGGCACCATGAACGGCCTATTCCGCAAGCTGGAAACTTCGGGAAAGCCATGGGTTTCGGCGATCAACGGCACATGCATGGGTGGCGCGCTCGAATTGTCGCTCGCCTGCCATGGCCGTGTCGCGGCCGATTCAGACAAAGTGAGGATGGCGCTTCCCGAAGTGAAGATCGGCATTTTTCCGGGCGCCGGCGGCACCCAGCGCGTGCCGCGGCTGACCGACCAGCAGCAGGCGCTGCAAATGCTGACGTCCGGCCAGACGCTGTCGCCTCAGAAGGCCAAGTCGATGGGCCTGATCCATGAGATTGCCGAGCCGGACAAGCTGGTCGAAACCGCCAAGGCGATGATCAGGAACGGCTTGAAACCGGTGGCGCCATGGGATGAAAAGGGCTTCAAGCTGCCCGGCGCCCCGATCTATTCGGTGGCCGGTGCCAATCTGTGGCCCCCGGCCATCGCCATTCTGCGCCGCGAGACCTATGGCAATTATCCCGCCGCTGCCGCCATCCTGAAATGCGTCTATGAGGGCCTGTTGGTGCCGTTCGACACCGCCTTGCGGATCGAGCAACGCTATTTCACCGAGATCATGCAGACCAGGGAAGCGGCAGCGATGATCCGTTCGCTGTTCGTGTCGCTGCAGGAACTGAACAAGGGCGCGCGCCGCCCGGCCGGTGTGCCGGAAACGAAGTTCAAGAAGATCGGCGTGCTCGGTGCCGGCTTCATGGGCACCGGCATCGCCTATGTGACGGCCAAGGCCGGCATTCCGGTGGTGCTGCTCGACCGCGACATAGAGTCCGCCGCCAAGGGCAAAGCGCATTCCGACAACCTGATCTCGGATCAGGTCAGGAAGGGCCGCGCCAAGCCAGAGGACAAGGAAAGATTGCTGTCGCTGATCACGCCGACGGCCGATTACGCCGATCTTGCCGGCTGTGATCTTGTGGTCGAGGCGGTGTTCGAGGACTCGGCCGTCAAGAAGGATGCCACCGAACAGGCCGAGGCTGTGCTCAAGCAGTCGGCGATCTTCGCCTCGAATACGTCGACCATACCGATCACATCGCTGGCCAGGAATTCGGCGCGGCCAAAGAATTTCATCGGCATCCACTTCTTCTCGCCGGTCGACAAGATGATGCTGGTCGAGATCATCCTCGGCAAGAAGACCGGCGACAAGGCGCTGGCCACCGCGATCGACTTCGTCCGCGCCATCAAGAAGACGCCGATCGTCGTCAACGATACGCGCGGTTTTTACGTCAATCGCTGCGTACTGCGCTACATGTCGGAAGCCTACAAGATGCTGATCGAAGGTGTTCCGGCGCCGATGATCGAGAATGCGGCGAAAGCCGCCGGCATGCCGGTCGGTCCTCTGGCGTTGACCGACGAGACCGCGATCGACCTTGCCCAGAAGATCATGAAGCAGACCATGCGCGACCTCGGCGACAAGGCGGTCGATCCGAAGCAGATGGCGCTGATCAACACGATAGTCGACACGCATGGTCGCTTGGGCCGCAAGAACGGCAAGGGCTTCTATGACTATCCGGCAAAACCGGCCAAGAAGAAGCTGTGGCCAGGCCTCAGGGATCTCTACCCGCAGCTGGCGCCGGAGCAGGTCGATTATGAGGAACTGAAGCAGCGGCTGCTGGTCACCATCGCGCTTGAGGCGGTACGGGTGATGGAAGAGGGCATCGTTACCGACCCACGCGAGGCCGATGTCGGCTCGATCCTGGCCTTCGGCTTCGCGCCCTATACAGGCGGTGCACTGTCCTACATCGACGGCATCGGCGCTAAGAAATTCGTCAAAATCGCCAAGCGCCTGCAGAAGAAATACGGCACCGAGTTCAAGGCGCCGAAGCTGCTGCTTGATATGGCCGAGAAGGGCGAGACCTTCTACGAGCGCTTCGATCCCTATACCAGGGACGAGGCCAAGGAGGCGGCCTGACGCCGTCTTCGGCGGTGGACAAGATGGCGGCCAAGGGGTAGAACAGAGAAGGTATTTTTTCCTGTTTCGAAGGAGAGCAAGGTGCTCTCGCACGACCGCGTTTGGGCCGCCATCGACGCTCTCGCCGAGCGTTATTCGCTTTCGGCCTCCGGACTGGCCAGGCGCGCAGGCCTCGACTCGACCGCCTTCAACAAATCGAAGCGGCTGTCCTCAGATGGACGGCCGCGCTGGCCGTCGACCGAATCGCTGGCCAAGATCATTGAGGCGACCGGCGCCTCGCTGGACGAATTTGCGGGGCTGGTCGAGGGTCGGGGTAATTCCGGCGCACTACCCGTGCAGAGATCGTCGGTGCCGCTGCTCGGCTTCGCCCAGGCGGGCGCCGGTGGCTTCTTCGACGACGCCGGGTTCCCAGCGGGGCAGGGATGGGACCTTATCGAGCTTCCGGCACGGGCAACCGAAACCTCCTATGCCTTGAAGGTCCAGGGCGATTCCATGCTGCCGCTCTATCGCAATGGCGATGTCCTGATCGTCGAGCCAGGGGCTACCATACGAAAGGGTGATCGCGTCGTCGTCAAGACCAATGCCGGCGAGGTGATGGCCAAGGTGCTCGACCGCCAGACACCGAGGTCGATCGCGCTGGTCTCCCTCAATCCCGATCACCCGGACCGCGACATCCCCATGCACAATATCGAATGGGTGGCGCGGATTGTCTGGGCAAGCCAGTAGGCGCGGGGCCGGTGCGTCTGCCTCACCTTGCCTGGGCTGTTCTGGCGATCCCGGCGATGGCCACGGCAATTGTCGCCGGCGGCCGCGCCGTCCAGAGCGAAGGCGGCGGCCCCTGGGAGCAAATCCAGGTCGGCGCTGAACCTCAGCCCGCCGCGCCGGCTACGTCGGCCATCCCGAAACCAGTTCCGGCCAAGCAGGCGGCGCATTCGAGGGCAATCGATCCAGAAATCGTGGTGCCGCCGCAGCCCGGTTCCAACGAGCTTGAACGGATAGAGCCGCGCGCCCCGTTGAGCGATCTGGCATTGGCCGCACCGCCCAAGCCGCCAAAAACGAAAATGCCTGACGACTGGAAAGGCACGAAACTATTCCAGCCCGTCGCGTCGGCCGCCGGGGTCATCGAAGCAAAGGGCTATTCGATTGCGGTTTCCGGTATCGACATCGTCAAGCAGGAGGAGACTTGCACCGACGGCGGCGAGTCCTGGAATTGCGGCATTCGGGCGCGAACGGCCTTCCGCGCCTTTCTCCGCAGTCGTGCGGTGGTCTGTGCCGTGCCGCCCGAAGGCGGTCGTGATCTGATCGCCGCCGAGTGCCGGATCGGCAATCAGGATATCGGCCAATGGCTGGTCGAAAATGGCTGGGCGCGCGCCGCCAAGGGCGGCCCTTACGCAGAAGCCGGCGAGAAGGCGCGTGCAGCAAAAAAAGGCGTCTTCGGGCCGGCGCCGAGCGTTTCAGGCCTGCCGCCGCTCCCGGCTGCTGCGTCGCGATCCGCGCCTGTAGCGCCTAGCTCGATCCTGGAGGAGCAAGACGGCGTCCTCATGCCGCCAGTTGACCAGCCAGCGCCCGCTGAATGAGCTCGCGCGTTTCGGCGATGCCGTAGAGCGCGGCGAAGGAGCCGAAGCGCGGTCCGCGTTCCTGACCTATCAGCACCTGATAGATCATCTGGAAGAAGGCGACGGAGACACCGGGTCCGCCCTCCGGGCTCTGCTTGGAATGGTCCTGGTAGCGCTCGATCTTGCGCGCAACATTGAGGGCAGCGTTCTGGATTGCCTCGCTGTCGGCATCAGCCGGCAGCGCGGCGAGCGCTACCGAAAGCTTGGTCAGCGCCTCGCGCTCGACCGCGTCGGCAGCACGGTACACTTTCGCCGGCTTCACGAAATCGTCGAAATAGCGGATGGCATATTCGGCCAGCCGGTCGAGCTCGGGATGGGTTGTCGGCGTCACACCCGGCGCGTGGCGCGAAATGAAACCCCACAGCACGTCCCTGTTCTGCGCATTCGAGGCGCTGACCAGGTTGAGCAGCAGCGAGAACGGAACCGGCAGGTCGACTGCCGGGGGATTGCCGTCATGCATGTGCCAGACCGGATTGCCCAGCCGCTCCTTCCAGTCCTGCCTCTGATAGGCAGAGAGGAACGTGTAATATTCGTCTACCGCCTTCGGGATGACGTCGAAATAGAGCTTCTTCGCGGTTCGCGGGCGCTGGAACATATAAAGGCTAAGGCTCTCGGTCGGCGCGTAAGTCAGCCACTCGTCAATGGTCAGCCCATTGCCCTTCGACTTCGAGATCTTCTGGCCGTTCTCATCGAGGAACAGCTCGTAATTGAAGCCCTCCGGTGCCGGAGCATCGAGCGCGCGGCAAATCTGCCCGGCGAGCTTGACGGAATCGATCAGATCCTTGCCGGACATCTCGTAATCGACGCCGAGTGCTGCCCACCGCATCGCCCAATCTGGCTTCCATTGCAGCTTGGCATGACCGCCGGTCACCGGCGTCTCGAAGCGCTCGCCGGTGTCCGGGTCGCGCCACACGATGGTGCCGGCGTCGAGCTTGCGCTCGTCGATCGCGACTTGCATGACGATGCCGGTCTTGGGATGGATCGGCAGGAAGGGCGAATAGCTCAGCGCCCGCTCCTCGCGCAGCGACGGCAGCATAATTGCCATCACCTTATCGAAGCGCTCGAGCATCTTGAGCAGCGTCGCGTCGAAGCGGCCGGAAGTATAATAGTCGGTCGAGGAAGCGAATTCGTAATCGAAGCCGAAACGGTCGAGGAAAGTGCGCAGCCGTGCGTTATTGGCGGCGCCGAAGGACGGATACTCATTGGAGAACGGGTCCGGTATCCTGGTCAGCGGCTTGCCGAGGTAGGCGCGCAGCATGTCCTTGTTAGGCACATTGTCAGGCACCTTGCGCAATCCGTCCATGTCGTCGGAGAAGCACAGCAGCCGCGTCTTGACCTTGTCTTCAGTCAGCACGCGGAAGGCGTGGCGCACCATAGATGTGCGCGCCACCTCGCCGAACGTGCCGATGTGCGGCAGGCCGGACGGGCCGTAGCCGGTCTCGAACAGCACCGTTTCCGGGTAGCCGCTGCTCGCGTAGCGGGCGGCGATCTTTTTCGCTTCCTCGAATGGCCACGCCTTGCTTTCGGCGGCGGCGGCGAGGACTTCCGGGCTGAGATCGATCGGCTGTTGTTCGGCCATGATGCTATTCCTGCAACGTTGCCAGCATCGATGCCGGCAGCCGCATGCTCTAGACCATGATCCCGAAAAGTGGAACCCGGTTTTCGGGCAGGACCGTGATCAGGCAAGAAGCCCCCGTCCCGATAGTCAGGATGGATCAACTTCCAAGGCGTGATCGGAGCGCCAACGATCGCGGCTGTTTTTCCTTGCGGCGCCGGTCCCTCGTTCCTAACTTCGGGACCATCTCAAGGAGTTGTAAATGCCATTGTCGCCACACGAAGCCATGATCTACCTGATGGTCATCACCTCGGCGTCAGACCGCGACATGACCGACGTCGAACTGGCGCGGATCGGCGACGTCGTTCGATCCTGGCCGGTGTTTGAGGATTTCAACCAGGAGCGGCTGGTCGAGGTCGCCCAGGCCTGCCAGAAAATGCTGCATGAAAAGGATGGGCTGGAGGGCGTCCTGGCGCGCGTCGCCGAGGCGCTGCCCGAACGCCTGCGTGACACCGCCTATGCCGCCGCCTTCGAGGTCGCAGCTGTCGATCTCGAAATGCGCCTGGAGGAGGTACGCGTTCTGCAGCTCGTCCGCCGGGAACTCGACCTCGATGCGCTGACGGTCGCCGCCATTGCGCGAGCCGCCAAGGCCCGCCTTCGCACGCTGACCTGAGCCGGCGGCCAAGCTCAGAAAAAACTGACGGGAAAATAGCGCAGATAGAACTCGGCGAACGTGCCTTTCACCGAGATTTCCTGCAGCGCGTAGTCGAAAGCGGCGGCCAGTGCCGGATCGTCGGCCCTGGTGGCGATTGCCATGCCTGAGCCGAGATATTCGGGCGCCAGATAGGGGCCGCCGGCAAAGCGGCAGCAGCCCGCTGCATCCGAACCGCCGAGCCAGAAGGCGAAACGCATGCCGTCGCCGAAGGCGGCGTCGATCTTGCCGGCTTTCAGCTCGCCATAAAGCTCCTCCGGCTTTGCGAACGGGACGATTTGGACGTCGCCGAAATAATCGCGCAGCACCCGCTCGTGCGCGGAGCCGGCGATCACGCCGACACGCTTGCTGCGCAGCTTGTCGAACATTGGTTCGGTCAGCGCCTGTGTCTTCAGCATGATGAAGCGGGCCGGAAATTGCAGGTAGGAGCGTGAAAATGCGTATTTCGACCGCGACTCCGGCGTCGCGGCGATGCCGGCAATGATCGCTTCGCCCTCGCCTTTCCCGAGCGCACCTTCGAGCTCGGCCCAGGGCAGCGCCTGGATCTGGCATTTTTCGGCAACGCCGAGCTCGGCGCAGATGGCGCGCGCCAGGTCGACATGGAAGCCCGACAGCCGGCCTGCCCCATCGAGGAAATTGAACGGCGGGAAATCCGTGGTGGTCAGGAATCGCAGCCGCGGCAGCATCGAAAGGTCCGGCTTTGGCAGCCGCTCCTTGGCGTCCCAGAACACGGGCACCTGCGGCTCCGCGGCGAGCGCAGCAGCCGCAAGCGATTGCGCTCCGATCAATATCGAGATCAATGAAATGGATATGCGCCGAAACGCCACGCGACGACTCCGTTCGGTCTTGCCCCGGCTTTCGTACGAAATAACACAGGTTTTTGTACGAAAAAAACACAGGTGCGACGGTTTTTGGTTTCATCATTGCAATTTAGGGATATTGTTTAGTGAGTTTGCAAGTGACTGCGTGATGCCGGCTGAAGAGGAGCAGTAGGACGCACGGGGGAGGCAGCTTTGCAGTCCGGGGTTGATGGCGTGGTGCGGGTTGATCACTGCCATTGGCCTCAAGAGCGGAAGGCAACATGGGGTAGATGTTGCGATGGGTCATTTCGATCGTACGCTGGAGTTGATAGATCAGTTGCAGCACGCCGGCACAGCCGCCGCCGTCTGCGAAAAGCTGTTGGGGGTAACAAGCGGGTTCGGGCTGACGGCGCTGATGGCCGGGACGGTTCCGCAACCTGGCACGCCGAGAAACCAGCAAAAGGACCATGTGCTGCTCTGCGACTGGCCGGCTGAATGGCTTGAGCGCTACGTCGCGCGCAACTACGTCGATCACGACCCCGTCGTCAGCCACATGAAGCAGCTTCAAGCGCCATTCCAGTGGCGGGAAGCATCTCAGGGCATCCGCATCGGCAAGAGCGGCGGCGAGGTGATGGGCGATGCCGGGGAATTCAAGCTGCGCGACGGGTTGGCCTTCCCGCTAATCACGCTCGATGGCCAGATCGTCATGGTGTCGCTAGGCGGCGAGGCTGTCGAATTGTCGAGCGCCGAGTTCGGGTTGGTGTCGCTGGTCTCGACTTATGCGATTGGCCGCGCAATGCAGCTCCACACCATGGCGGGCAAAACCATCGATCATGTCGAATTAACGCCGCGTGAGCGCGAATGCCTGCAATGGGCTGCTGTTGGCAAGTCCGAATGGGAGATTTCACAAATTCTCGGCATTTCGGAACACACGTCAGAGAAACACCTTCTTAACGCCAAAAGCAAACTCGGTGCCGTCAACCGGGTCCAGGCCGTCGCGGAAGCGATAAGGCGCGGCTATATTAACTAGGTCGGCCGCGCCGGCCTAGAAATTCTTGCTTGCGTGATCGCGTAATTTTTTTGGGAAAGCACGGCCGTATCTTCCTATTGAAACTAGGAGACGGCAAATGCTTTTTTCCCTCACAACCCAGGAATTGATGGAACGGCCCGACCTCTGGGAGGCAGTTCATCGTTTGCGTTACAGAGTTTTCGTCGAAGAGATGGGATGGACCGATCTGCAGCGCCCTGATGGCCTCGAGATCGATCAATTCGACCACGACGAGGCAGTGCACCAGATCGTCATCCGCAATGGCGAGCTCGCCGGTTATCAGCGGATGTTGCCGACAACCCGGGCCCATCTTCTAACCGATGTGCTGGCGGACCTTTATGAGGGAACCCCACCGTCGGGCCCGAATGTCTATGAACTGACCCGCTATGCGGTTGCGCCGGGATTCCGCGACGGTCGGCGCGGCGTGTCGACGGTCGGCACCGAGCTGATCGCCGGCTTCGTCGAGTGGGGTCTGAAGCGCAACGTCAACCAGGTGATCATCGAATTCGAGCCGATGTGGGTGCTTCGCGCGCTGCAGCTGCATTTCCTGGCAACGCCGCTCGGTTACCAGCGTACCTATGGCAACCAGCAGGTGGTTGCCACACTGCTCACCTTCAACGAGCACACGCTCGACGTGGTGCGTTCGCGCCGCAACCACTTTGCGCCGGTGCTGGCCAGAGGGTATCCGGACATGCTCGGACAGAGACGCGCCTCGTGAGATTGGAGAGAGGCCATGAACGTTCACTCAAAAGCAGAATTCCGCAATCACACGCTGATCGTCACGGTATCGTCGGGTGACGGCCGCCCGGTGCTGGACAGGCGGGCCTATGAAAGCCTGGCCAGGACATTCCACGAAGCCGCTGTCGACGACGACGTCCGCGTAGTGGTCCTGCGCGGCTTGGCCGGGTGCTTCTGCCTCGGTGCCGATTTCTCCGAATTTCTCGACGCCACCAAACATCGGCGACTGATCGCCGCCGTCACCGATATGTTCCGCACGCTGGCGACGTTTCCGAAACCGGTCCTTGCCTGTGTCGACGGCGACGCCGTCGGCGTCGGTTGCACCATCCTGTTCCACTGCGACATGGTGATCGCCTCGAGCAAGAGCACGTTTCGGGTGCCGTTCGTCGATTTCGGCCTGGTGCCGGACGCGGCGACCAGCATTCTGGCGCCGCAGAAGCTCGGCTATGCCGGGGCGTTCCGCTTCTTCTGCCTGGGCGACACGCTCGCCGCCGAAGATGCCAGGGCACTGGGCCTTGTCGGCGAGATTGTGACGGACGGCAGCGTCGAGGAAGCCACGTTGGCAAGAGCCAGGCAACTCGCCAAGAAGCCTGTCGCGGCGCTGCTACAGACGCGCGACCTGCTTAGGGGCGACACCGGCGCGCTCTGCGACCGCATCGATCAGGAGATCTCGCTTTTCCAGCAGGCGCTGCAGGACGACACCACGCTGAAGCGACTGCAGCGGATTGCCCGGCTGGCGGCATGAGAGCCGCGTATCGATGAGGTGAGCTTATTTTTCGAGGAAAGTCGGCCCTTCGCCGATGATCTTCTTGTCCTCCTTGCCGATGACGTCGAGGTCGCGGCCGTCATAGGGAAGCGAAAGGAGAATGCGCTGCATGACGGCCAGCCGCGCGCGCCGTTTGTCGTTCGCCCGCACAATGATCCAGGGCGCGAACTCCTTGTGCGTGCGCTCGACCATCAGGTCGCGCGCTTTGGTGTATTCGTCCCATTTGCTGATGCCGGCGATGTCGATTGGCGAAAACTTCCAGCTCTTCAGCGGGCTCCAGCGGCGGTCGTGGAATCGCTCGAGCTGCGTTTCCCGGCCGATGTTCAGCCAGAATTTGAAGAAATGTATGCCCTCGTTGCGAATCATCCGCTCGAAATGCGGAACCTCGTCCAGAAATTGCTCGTGCTGCTCGGGCGTGCAGAATCCCATCACCGGTTCAACGCCGGCGCGGTTATACCAGGAGCGGTCGAAGGTGACGAATTCGCCCGACGTCGGGAAGTGGTCGACGTAGCGCTGGAAGTACCATTGTCCAAGCTCGGTGGGCGTTGGCTTGGTCAGCGCCACGTTGCGCGCCGTGCGAGGATTCAGATACTGGCGCAAAACGAAGATCGTGCCGCCCTTGCCGGCAGCGTCGCGCCCCTCGAACAGCGACATTACCCGCCTGCCTGTCGACTGCAGCCACGCCTGCGCCTTGACCAGCTCGATCTGCAGCTTCTCTAGCCTCTCGTCATACTCCTCGCTCTTCATCTTCTTGTCGTAAGGGTAACCGCCGGCAGTGAGCTTGCGGTCCTCGACCCAGTCGGGAAGCGCGGGGGCCTCGATGTCGAACGCCCTCTCCTTGCCGTCGATCATGATCTTCAGCGGCCCCGATGAGGGTGCGGCGGGGCTTTCGTTGGCGTTTTTCATCGAGGCGAACCTTTCCAGCTTCCGGACTCGTGCTATTGGGAGCCTTACTGCATCGGCCCGAAAATCGGAATCGATTTTCGGAAAGAACGATGCAGCAGATAAAGAGGTAGAGCGTCCTTTGTGCGCCCAATTGGACGCACTGCGCTCTAGCGCCGGTCCAGCAAGAAGTTCTTGAAGTGGCCGCAGACGGAGCGCAAATGGCCGACATCGGCACAGAGCGGAGAGGCAGGGCGCAAACCGTCGCCATGCGGCTGTGGAACAGCCGCTGGCTGCTGGCGGCCGGTCTCGTTGCGGTTCTGATGGTCTATGGTTTTGCCGGCATGTCTGGCTATGTGGTGCTGCTGGCTGGCGCCGTGCTGGTTGCCGCTGCGATGCTGCCGGCCGGCATCGCCCGCCAATCGACCGAAAATGCCGCGGCCATCGAGTCGGGCGTGCAACAACTTTCCGGCGAATATCTCGCGGCGGCGGTTGCCGATCCGCTGATCATTTTCGATCGCTCCGCCGCCATCGTCCACGCCAACGCCGCTGCCTTTGCCGCCTTCGGTGGGATTGCCCCCGGCATGTCGCTGTCGCTGAAATTCCGCGCGCCGGAAATGCAGGCCTTGCTGGATAGCATCTTGGCGGGCAACGTCGCTTCGGACAGCGTCGACTACATAGAAAAGCTGCCGGTCGAACGAGCCTATCGGGTGAGCGCGTCTTCAGTCGGCCATGCCACGGATCTCTACGTGCTGGTGTTCAAGGACCAGAGTGAGGCGCGCCGGATCGACAGAATGCGTGCCGACTTCATTGCCAATGCCAGCCACGAGCTGCGCACGCCTCTCGCCTCGATCGCCGGCTTCATCGAGACGCTGCGCGGGCCGGCCCGCAACGACCCCGCGGCGCGCGAGCAGTTCCTGCAGATCATGCAGAACCAGACCAGCCGCATGGCGCGCCTCATCGACGACCTTCTGTCGCTGTCGCGCCTGGAGATGAAGCCCTATCTCAAGCCGGGAACCGAGGTCGATCTGCGCCAGGCCATCGACAGCGTCATCGATTCGCTTGGGCCGCTCGCAAAGGAAAACGGCGTCGTCATCGAGCGTGATTTCGCGGAAGGGCCGCTCGACGTGCCCGGCGATCGGGACGAGCTTTTCCAGGTCTTCGAAAACCTGCTGGAAAACGCCTGCAAATATGGTCAGTCGGGCGGACGTGTCGTGGTGTCGATCATACGCAGCGACAGCGATCCCGAACCGGGCATCGACGTCACCATCAGGGATTTCGGCCCCGGCATCCCCGAAGAGCACATCCCGCGCATCACCGAGCGCTTCTACCGTGTCGACGTCGAGAACAGCCGAACCCAGAAGGGCACCGGCCTTGGCCTGTCCATCGTCAAGCATATCCTGACCCGCCACAACGCCAGACTCTCCATCAGGTCGGAGGTCGGCAAGGGTGCGGCGTTCACGGTCCATTTGCCGGCTCGCTAGCGTAGTACTATCTCTAGCACATAATGGGCCGTTTCTTTTTTCTGTCATCCGGCTAGCGTATCAGCGGGGATTCGAGGGAACGACTCAACCACGAGATCCCGGGAAGGCATTTCGTCCATGCAGTCCGTGCATATCGTCAGCGCCTATGACGAGGAGCTGAAATATCTGTCGAAGCGCATCGCGGCGATGGGCGGGCATGCCGAGCGCATGGTCGAGCAGGCCGTCGCGGCGCTGGTCAATGCTGATCCGGGGCTTGCCCAGAAAGTCATTCGGGACGACCTGGTTCTGGATGAGGGACAGCGCGAGATCGACGACAAGGCGATCATCATCATCGCCAAACGCCAGCCGATGGCGACGGATCTGCGCGAAATCGTCGGCGCGATCCGCATCTCGGCTGACCTCGAACGGGTAGGCGACCTCGGCAAGAACGTCGCCAAGCGGGTGGTTGCCGTCGCAGACGGGCGCCAGCCGAACAGTCTGTTCCGCGGCCTCGAGGCTTTGGCCAATCTGGCACTGACCCAGCTCAAGGAAGTACTCGACGTCTATGCGTCGCGGTCGGTGGAGAAAATCGGTTTCGTGCGCGACCGCGACGACCAGATCGACGCCATGTACACCTCTCTGTTTCGCGAATTGCTGACCTACATGATGGAAGACCCACGCAACATCACCCCCTGCACACATCTCCTGTTTTGCGCCAAGAACATCGAGCGCATCGGCGACCACGCCACCAACATCGCCGAGACGATCTACTATATCGTCACCGGCGATCAGATGCCGGCCGATCGTCCGAAGGGCGATAAGACGGACAAGATTATTCTTCCCGCAACCCAACCAGCGAAGTGAGTTCTCTCAGCACTGATGCGAATTTCGGATTCGCCACCCGACAGAAAATTGCGCTAAGCTTTCGACGCGCCGACTTCTCAGTTCCGCGATGAAGGCCCCGCCTTCAGGAGGCTGCGATGGAATATGTCCGCGAGTTTGCTCCTGCGCCGCCGATGTCGGGTATAATCGCTTGCGGCGTCTATACGGCTGGGCGGCGCATCGCCGACATTCCGATCGAGGAAGCCGGCGAATGGGCCGGGAAGCCGGGCCACGTGGTCTGGATCGGACTGCTGGAGCCCGACCGCAATTTGTTGCTGCGCGTCCAGGCGCAATTCCATCTGCATGAGCTGGCGATCGAGGACGCCGAGCATCCGCACCAGCGACCGAAGATCGAGCAATATGGTGATGCCCTGTTCATCGTTGCCCGCACGGCGCAGCTGATCGACAGCCGCGTCACCTTCGGCGAGACGCATCTGTTCGTCGGCGCGGGCTACATCGTCAGCGTCAGGCATGGCCCGTCGACCTCCTACGCCGCCGTTCGCCAGCATTGGGAAAGCTGCCCGCATTCCCTTGCCAAGGGCGAGGATTTCGTCCTCTACGCCATTCTCGATTTCATCGTCGACAACTATATGCCGGTGCTTGAGCAGATCGAAAACGAGGTCGAGGCGATCGAGGACAAGGTTCTGCTGAAACCGATGACCGGCTCCGATATCGAACGGCTTTACATGCTGCGCCGCGATCTCTTGCGCCTGCGTAATGCGGCCCTGCCGCTGGTGGAGGTCTGCCGGCGGCTCACCAGCGCCGATCTGCCGCAAATCCACACAGCCATGCACCCGCTGTTTCGCGACGTCACCGACCACATCCGCACTGTCCAGGAAAAGATCGACAGCCTGCGTGAGGTTCTCGCCTTCGCCTTCGAGGCGAGCCTTCTGGTCGGTCAAAGCCAGGAGACGGCGATCTCCAAGAAGCTTGCCTCATGGGCCGCAATCTTGGCCGTGCCGACGGCATTCGCCGGCATTTACGGCATGAATTTCAGCGACATGCCGGAACTGAGGATGGAATATGGCTACCCGGCCGTCCTGGCGGCAATTGCCCTGATCTGCACGTTTCTTTACTGGCGGTTTCGCAAGAATGGGTGGCTTTGAAGCGAGGGCAGTAGGGCAGTAGGGCAGTAGGGCAGTAGGGCAGTAGGGCAGTAGGGCAGTAGGGCAGTAGGGCAGTAGGGCAGTAGGCTATCGCTTCGGGAGCGCGCTTCTCTACAATTCACCTACTGCCGTACTGCCTTACTCCCCTATTCCCCTAACTATCTGCTCCGCCGCCGCTCCGATGCCGGCTGGAACGCCACGCGGGCGTGGTACTTGCAGTAGGGGCCGGTTTCGGCGGCGTCGTTGCCGCAGAAATGGAAGTCTTCCGAAAGCGGATCGCCGTTCGGCCATTTGCAAGTGCGCTCGTTGAGTTCGACAAGTTGCAGATGCCGCGAGATCGGCACGACGACGTTCTCGACCGGGCGGATATAGTGGCGCGCCACCGGTTCGGCATCGAACTGCGCCTTGAGCGCGGTCGCACCGATCGACATCGAGGTGGTGGCATGGCGCGTGGCGCTTGCTGCCCGGGACACCGATTTCTGGATCGTCGATCCCTGCACCGTCTTCTTCTGGCGTGCCGGTGAGGCGGTCGTGCGTCCGCGACCGGACAGTTTCAGCCGGTGCACTTTGCCGATGACCGCATTGCGGCTGACCCCGCCAAGCTGTGCGGCGATCTGGCTGGCGCTGAGGCCCTCCGACCACAATTTTCTGAGAAGTTCGACTCGCTCGTCAGTCCAGTTCATGAGACCGCGCTCCTGCTGAAACGTGCGGCAATCGGAATCCATTCCCGACCCGGCTTCTGCCGGGCAGACACCACATATATCGGGTGATTAGGTCCGCCGCACGAAATCTAGTTATTTCTCTGCTACAATTACCTTATGCGCTGACTCGGTGACAAGAGTCCCAAGGCCAACACGAATCGGTTTTTTCGGTTTTCCCCAACTTGCCCGGTCGCTTAGGAGCCGGCGTTATGCTGGGGGGCTTGCCGCGCGACCTTGCGCGACCTTTTCGTTGACTTCACGGCCGAAAAACACGATAAGCCACAAGGGCCGCCGCTTTGGCGGCTTTTTGATTTTTCCGGTTCCGGAGACGCATATAATGAGCGGTTCGGCGCTTTTCGAGACCTTTGTTCGCGCACCCCTGGCTTTCGACCACGGTGAAGGCACCTGGCTGGTCACCGACAAGGGCGAGCGATATCTCGATTTCGCCGGCGGCATCGCCGTGAATTCGTTGGGCTACAGCCATCCGCATCTGGTC
Source organism: Mesorhizobium sp. M1182 (assembly GCF_040318335.1). Taxonomy (NCBI): domain Bacteria; kingdom Pseudomonadati; phylum Pseudomonadota; class Alphaproteobacteria; order Hyphomicrobiales; family Phyllobacteriaceae; genus Mesorhizobium; species Mesorhizobium sp. M1182. The sequence continues at coordinate 73,842 of NZ_JAMYMD010000012.1, read as the reverse complement.
GCGGCCCTCACCGAGCAGGCCGCCAAGCTCTGGCACGTCTCTAATCTGTACGAGATTCCGGGACAGAGCCGGCTCGGTGAGCGGCTGGCCGACGCAAGCTTTGCCGACAAGGTGTTCTTCACCAATTCCGGCGCAGAGGCGCTCGAATGCGCCATCAAGACGGCGCGGCGCTACCACTTCGTCAAGGGCCATCCCGAGCGCTACCGCACAATCACCTTCGAAGGCGCCTTCCACGGCCGCACCCTGGCGACCATCGCCGCCGGCGGGCAGTACAAGTATCTGGAAGGTTTCGGCCCCAAGGTCGACGGCTTCGACCAGGTCGGTTTCGACGATGTGGATGCCACCGAGAAGGCGATCACGCCTGAAACCGCGGCGATCCTGATCGAGCCGGTGCAAGGCGAGGGCGGCATCAGGCAAGTGCCGACGCAATCGCTGAAGCGGCTCAGGCAGCTCTGCGATCAGCACGGACTGCTCCTGATTTTCGACGAGGTCCAATGCGGCGTCGGCCGCACCGGAAAGCTGTTCGCGCATGAGTGGGCGGGTGTCACCCCCGACCTCATGGCGGTGGCCAAAGGCATCGGCGGCGGCTTCCCGATGGGTGCCTGCCTCGCCACCGACGAGGCAGCGGTCGGCATGACCGCCGGCGTGCACGGCACCACCTTCGGCGGCAATCCGCTGGCAATGGCGGTCGGCAACGCCGTGCTCGACGTGGTACTGGAAGACGGCTTTCTCGAAGACGTCCAGCGCAAGGCACTGCTGTTGAAGCAGGGGCTCGCTGGCGTCGCCGACGAATTTCCGGATGTTATCGAAAGCATCAGGGGCACCGGCCTGATGCTCGGGCTTAAATGCGCGATGCCCAACACCAAGGTCACGGTGGCACTGCGTGACCAGCATCTCTTGACGGTTCCGGCCGGCGACAACGTTATCCGCCTGCTGCCGCCTCTCACCGTCACCGACGCCGAGATCCACGAAGCGCTCGAGCGCATTCGTGCCGGCGCCAAGAGCCTGGCAGATGCCATCGTCGCTGCCGCTGCGAAGTAATCCTGGAATTCCTGATGTCCCTTCGCCATTTCACCGATCTTTCCGCCGTTTCCGAAGGCGATCTGCGCTTCATGCTCGACGACGCAGCGGTGCGAAAGGCAAGGCTCAAGGCCGGCGAACGCAGCAAGCCGCTCGAAGGCAAGGTGCTGGCGATGATCTTCGACAAGCCGTCGACGCGCACGCGCGTGTCGTTCGACGTCGGTATGCGGCAGTTGGGTGGCGAGACGATCATGCTGACCGGCACCGAGATGCAGCTTGGCCGCTCGGAGACCATTGCCGACACGGCCAAGGTGCTGTCGCGCTACGTCGATGCCATCATGATCCGCACCACCTCGCATGACCGGCTGCTGGAACTGATGGAAAACGCTACGGTCCCCGTCATTAACGGGCTGACCGACGAGACCCATCCCTGCCAGCTGATGGCCGACATCATGACCTTCGAAGAGCACCGCGGTCCGGTGGCCGGTAAAACGATCGCCTGGACCGGCGACGGCAACAACGTGCTGCATTCGCTGCTGGAGGCATCCGCGCGGTTCCATTTCAAGCTGAATGTCGCCGTGCCCGAGGGCAGCGAACCGGCCCAGAAGCATGTCGACTGGTCGAAAGCCAATGGCGGCAAGCTGAAATTCACCCGTTCGCCCGAGGAGGCCGTTCACGAGGCCGACTGCATCGTCACCGACTGCTGGGTGTCGATGGGCCAGGAGCACCGTGCCCGCGGCCACAATGTCTTCCTGCCCTATCAGGTCAATGCGGCACTGATGGCGAAAGCCAAGCCGGATGCGCTGTTCATGCACTGTCTGCCGGCGCATCGCGGTGAGGAGGTTACCGACGAGGTCATCGACGGACCGCATTCGGTGGTGTTCGATGAGGCCGAGAACCGGCTCCATGCCCAGAAGGCGGTCCTGGCCTGGTGCCTGGGCGCTTGATACGAGCCGCGGTGATCCGGGCCGGCCTGATCTGCGCCGCCTTGATCTGGGCCGCCTTGATCCGGGAGTTGGTGGTGCCTATCTCAGGCGCATCACGCAAATCGAGCGCGTCTCGTCGCATGCGCCCCGGAGGGCGGCATCGCCGCGCCCCGGAGCTTTGTCATGTTGGAAACTCATCAATTGGCTGAACATAAACCCAAGCTCGGCGAATTCGGCTACGCCGGCGACGACCATGTCGTGCCGTTCGAGGTCGGCCCGCTCGACGTGCGCGGTCGCACCGTCCAGCTCGGGCCGATGCTCGATGCTATTCTCAGCCGCCACGACTATCCCGAGCCGGTCGCCCGGCTCCTGGCTGAAGCCTGTGTGTTGACGGTATTGCTCGGAACTTCGCTGAAGTTCGAGGGCAAGTTCATTCTGCAGACCCGCACCGACGGGCCGGTCGACATGCTGGTCGCGGATTTCTCCACGCCGCACGCGCTGCGCGCTTATGCCCGCTTCGATGCCGACCGGCTGCAGGCTTTGACTTCTGCCGGCGAGACGTCACCGCAGACGCTGCTCGGCAGCGGCGTCCTGGCGCTGACCATCGACCAGGGCGCTCACACACAACGCTACCAGGGCATCGTCCAGCTCGACGGCGTCACACTGGAAGATGCCGCACGCACTTATTTCCGCCAGTCTGAGCAGATTCCGACCGACCTCCGGCTTTCGGTTGCCAAGCTTCTGACGCCCGGCGTCGGCGGTGCCCGCGAGCAATGGCGGGCCGGTGGCCTGCTGGCACAATTCCTGCCGCAATCGGCGGAGCGCATGCGCGTACCCGACCTTCCAGGTGGCGACGGCGATCCGCGTGAGGAAATCCACGACCCGACCGACAATTCCTGGCAGGAGCTGCTGGCGCTGCTTGGTACTATTGAACCGACCGAGCTGATCGATCCGACGATCGGTGCCGAACGGCTGCTTTACCGGCTTTTCCACGAGCATGGCGTCCGCGTGTTCGGCGGGGTGCCGGTCGCCGACCAGTGCTCATGCTCAAGGGAGAAGATCCACGGCATCCTTGAAGGCTTTTCCGCCGAGGAGATCAGGGACAGCACCGAGGATGGCAGCATTCACGTCGCCTGCGAATTCTGCTCGAAGCAATATGACTTCGACCCGGCGGAGTTTGCAGCGGCCGGATGACGGCCGTCAATTGACGGTGCGCCGCATTCCCGGCAAGTCGAGCGAGAAGGCGGGGATGGCGACGTCGAACGTCTCGCCCCGCCTGTTGCGCATGGTGTAGTGCCCGACCATGATGCCGGATGGCGTCGAGAGCGGGCATCCAGACGTATACTGATAGCTGTCGCCGGGGTTGAGTCCGGGTTGCTCGCCGACGACCCCGGGGCCGCGCACTTCCTCGACCTTGCCGGTGCCGTCGGTAATGTGCCAGTAGCGCGACAGAAGCTGCACGAACTCATCCGACTGATTGTCGATGGTCACCTGATATCCCCAGACATAGCGGTTTTGCGGCGGGTCGGAGTGATCCTCCAGATAGAACGGCCTGACCTGCACTTCGATGTTGCGGGTGACGGCACTGTACATAAACTGCTCCAAAGCAATGTAGATGGAACTTTCGACGCTCAGCGCAGTTTGATCAACGATGCGCGTCATCTCCTTGCCCGACTCGAGCGCAGGTGCCGAAAAACAATGTCATTTAAGTGACACATGACAATGATGGTGTGCAGGCTTGTGCCGGGCGACTCAGCGTTCTGTCGAATTGTTGAAAACGGCCGTCATGCGGCCGGCACTTCTGGAGTGACCAGATCTCGATGGAACCGACATTCGCAGCCGCCCTCCTTTCCATAGCCCTCCTTCTTTCAAATCTCGCCAGCATCCTGTTAGCTTCGCTGAAGCTGAAGCGACCAGCCAGGATCGCACCGCCCGCCAACGCGCCGCCGGTATCGATCGTCATCCCGGCACGCGGCGTCGAGCCGTTTGCCGAAGAGACGCTGGAGCGCGCCTTCTCACTCGACTGGCCGCGCTACGAACTCATCTTCTGTGTCGCCCATGCCGACGACCCGGTGGTCAAGCCGATCACCGCAGCAATGGCGCGCTTTCCAGCTATTCGCGCCCGCCTTCTAGTCGGTGACGACCGCATCAGCGGCAATCCAAAACTCAACAATTGCGTGAAGGGTTGGGAGGCGGGGCGTTATCGCTGGGTCATCCTTGCCGATTCCAATGTGCTTATGCCGAGCGACTACGTCCAGCAGCTGATGGCGGCATGGCGGCACGACACCGGCCTCGTCTGCTCGACGCCGATCGGCTCGCGGCCGGACGGCTTCTGGGGGGAGGTCGAATGCGCCTTTCTCAACACGCTGCAGGCACGCTGGCAGTACGCCGGAGAGGCGCTCGGCCTCGGCTTCGCGCAGGGCAAGAGCATGTTGTGGAACAAGCCGATGCTCGACGCCAATGGCGGCATCCGCGCGCTTGCCGCCGAGATCGCCGAGGACGCGGCCGCGACCAAGCTGGTCAACGGGCTCGGACTGCGGGTCAATCTTGTCGCCTCGCCCTTCGAACAGCCGCTCGGCCGGCGCACGCTTGGCGAGATCTGGTCGCGGCAGGCGCGCTGGGCGCGGCTGCGCCGCGTCACCTTCGCGCTGTTCTTCGCCCCCGAGATCCTGATCGGCGCGGCGCCGCCGCTGGTGTTTGCGCTGATCGCGGCGGCTGACGCCGGCGTCAGCCTGCCGGCAACCGCCATCGCCGTGCTGGTCGCGGCCTACCTGCCGGAATGCGCCTTGGCCTCGGCCAAGGGATGGCACCTGTCGCCGCGCACGATCCCGGCGATGATGGCGCGAGACCTGATGCTTCCCGCCATTTGGGCGCGCGGATGGCTGAGCGGCGCCGTCGACTGGCGCGGCAACGTGATGACTATCCAGACAAAGACCGTCGCGGAGCTGGAAGAGACCCCGTCCGGCGCCTGATCGGGCGCGTTCCCGCTCGCCTCTGTTCGGCCAGCCCTTATCCGGCAACTCTCAGTGCCTGCTCGATGTCTTCGAGCAGGTCGTCGGCGTCCTCAAGGCCAACTGACAGCCTGAGCGTTCCCGGTCCGATGCCGAGCTCGGCGCGGGCCTCATCGGTCAAGTTCTTGTGCGTCGTCGTCGCCGGATGGGTGATCAGGCTCTTGGCGTCGCCGAGATTGTTGGAAATGAGCACGACGTCGAGTGCGTTCTGGAAGGCAAAGGCCGCCTGCTTGCCGCCCTTCACATCCATGCAGATCAGCGTCGAGCCACCCGACATCTGCCTCTTGACCACGGCCGCTTGCGGGTGGTCGGCACGGCCGGGATAGATGACACGGGCGATTTGCGGGCGCTCGGCCAGGAAATCCGCGATGCGGCCGGCACTTTCCGTCTGCTGGCGTACGCGTAGCGGCAGCGTCTCCAGGCCTTTCAGCAGCGTCCAGGCATTGAAGGGCGAGAGGCTTGGGCCGGTGTGGCGGAAATAGTCATGCAGGTTCTCGTCGATCCATTTCTTGTCCGACAGAACGATGCCGCCAAGACAGCGCCCCTGGCCGTCAATATGCTTCGTGGCCGAATAGACGACGATGTGGGCGCCGAGCTGCAGGGGTTTCTGCTGCAAGGGCGTGGCGAACACATTGTCGACGATCAGCCTGGCGCCGATCGCATTGGCAAGTGCCGCGACGGCGGCAATGTCGATCACTTCCAGCGTAGGATTGGTCGGGCTTTCCAGGAAGAACAGTTTGGTGTTTGGCTTGACCGCCTTTTCCCAATTGGCGATGTCGGTGCCGTCGACCAGCGTTGCCTCAATGCCGTATTTCGGCGCCAGCGTCTCGACCACCCAGCGGCAGGAGCCGAACAGCGCGCGCGCCGCCACGATATGGTCGCCCGCCTTGGCGCTGCACAGCAGTGCTGCCGTCACCGCCGCCATGCCGGATGCCGTGGCGCGCGCGTCTTCGGCTCCTTCCAGCGCGCACATGCGTTTTTCAAACATGTCGACCGTCGGATTGGCATAGCGCGAATAGATGAAGCCCGGCTCCTCGCCCTTGAAGCGGGCCTCCGCCGCTTGCGCCGTCTCGTAGACATAGCCTTGGGTGAGATACATCGCCTCGGAGGTCTCGCCGAAGCCGGAACGCAGCGTTCCGGCATGCACGAGTGCGGTCTGAGGCTTCCAGTCGCGCTTCTTGGTCATCATTCCATCCAAACACCAAAATTGGTCCAAACAACAAAAAACCGGTCGCGAAAGTCGCAACCGGTCCATATGGCCTTGCGGCCCGACGGTCCTTTAGCGACTTGTTTAACGTGGCTGCAAGCCGACCGGCCAAATCACCACGGGATAACGAGCTTTAGACCCGCGCCACGCTTGCGTCAATTGCCGGCATGATTAAGAGGGTTGTACCAAGCAGGTGCCAAACGCGTCCACGGTCGGACCTGCGACAGAACAAGACCTCGCCCGGCGTTCGAACGGAGCCAGACCCTTGCGGCAGACAGGCATTCTTCCCGATCAGGATATTTCCGCGCTGTTCCAGACGGGCGCGCTGAAATCGCCGCGCACGCTCGATGCCGATCAGATCCAGCCGGCCAGCCTTGACCTCAGGCTCGGCGACAAGGCCTGGCGGGTGCGTGCTTCCTTCTTGCCCGGCCCGGACCACAGGGTTGTCGACAAGCTCGACCGGCTGAAGCTGCACGAGATCAACCTCGCCGAAGGTGCCGTGCTGGAAACCGGCTGCGTCTACATCGTGCCGCTGCTCGAGAGCCTGGCGCTGCCCGCCCATATTTCCGCCTCCGCCAACCCGAAAAGCTCGACCGGACGGCTCGATATCTTCACCCGGGTAATGACCGACCGTGGCCACGAGTTCGACAAGATCGCCGCCGGCTATGAAGGCCCGCTCTATCTGGAGGTCAGCCCGCGCACTTTCCCGATTGTCGTGCGGACCGGCTCGCGGCTGTCGCAGGTCAGGTTCCGCACCGGCAATGCGCTCTTGTCGGAAAACGAGCTGCACGAGTTGCACCACGCCGAAATGTTGGTCGCCACCGAACCACCCAACATCTCAGGCGGCGGCATCGCGCTGTCGATCGACCTCGACGGCGACAAGGATGGGCTTGTCGGCTATCGCGGCAAGCACCACACCGGCCTGGTCGACGTCGACAAGCGCGCCGCGCAGGATGTCGTCGATTTCTGGGAGCCGCTCTACAAGAGCGGTGCCGGCGAGCTGGTGCTCGATCCGGACGAATTCTATATTCTGGTGTCGCGCGAGGCGGTGCATGTGCCGCCGCTCTACGCGGCCGAAATGACGCCCTTCGATCCGCTGGTCGGCGAGTTCCGCGTCCATTATGCCGGTTTCTTCGACCCGGGTTTCGGCCATTCGGCGTCGGGCGGCACCGGCAGCCGGGCGGTGCTCGAGGTACGCAGCCACGAAGTGCCGTTCATCCTCGACCACGGCCAGATCGTCGGACGGCTGGTCTACGAGCACATGCTGAAACGGCCGCAGGCGCTCTACGGCACTGATCTCGGCTCGAATTATCAGGCACAGGGCCTGAAACTGTCCAAGCATTTCCGCGCCGCCCGCTGAGCTTGTTCGCAATTCCGTCAGCCGCGAAACAGATATTCTTTCGCGGCGCCAAGGCAGCCATGAAACTGACCGATAAAGAGCAGTTCTCGCACTGCCAATCGCTTCTTCCCCCAAAATCCTCTGGTTTGCTTCTCGTCGTCAAGTGAGGCGCTTGAGCTGGACTGCAAGGGGAACAACTGCTTGTCGATACATCCCAGCACATGGGCTCTGGCGGAGTCGACACCGCAGGCTCTGCCATTGTCGTTCAGTCTGTCAGCGCGGAGTGCGGACGTCATGCGATCCGCGTTGCGCATCAGAAAGCTCACTTGCGATTTCGAATAGCCGGTGGCCAGAAGCCGGTTAGTCATCAACATCCGGGCCTCGCGATAGGATTTTGCGCTGCATTGTCCGGCGCTGTAAGCCGCTGGGGAGAAATAGGCGAGGAACAGGACTAAACTTACGAACACAGTGCCAATCCGCAGGCCGTTCATTTCTCGCCCCTGAATTATGTCACCAGTTTACAACGCCTTCACCACCACCTTCACCGGCTGCTCGATTTCAAGCGGGTTGCGCAAAGGCAGGCCGAAATCCTGCGCCTCGATTTCGAATACGTCGCCGGCCTCGGTCCTGATGCCGTCGGCGAAGGACAGCGTCGCCGTGCCGAACATGTGCACATGCACGTCGCCCGGCTGGCGGAAGGCCGAGTATTTGAAGTGGTGATGCTCGAGATTGCCAATGGTGTGCGACATGTTCGCCTCGCCCGACAGGAACGGCTTTTCCCAAAGCAGCTTGCCGTCGCGCAGGATGCGTGAAGCGCCGCGGATATCGGACGGCAGATCGCCGATCAGGATCTCCGGCCCGAACGAAGCGTTGCGCAGCTTGGAATGGGCAAGGAAGAGATAGTTCACACGCTCGGTGACATGGTCGGAAAACTCGTTAGACAGCGTGAAGCCGACGCGGAACGGGGCGCCGTCGTCGCCGATCACATAGATACCGGCGATTTCCGGCTCCTCGCCGGCATCCTGGGCGAAGGCCGGCGACATAAGCGCCGCCCCGGGCGCCACCGCCATGGTGCCGTTGCCCTTGTAGAACCATTCCGGCTGCACGCCGATCTGGCCCTTCGCCGGCTTGCCGCCCTCAAGCCCCATGCGGAACATCTTCATGGAATCGGTCAGCTGTTCCTCGCCGTCCGTGCTGAGCTTCTTGTGCATGGAATCGCGGGTCGCGGCGGAGCCGAGATGCGTCAGCCCGGTGCCGGTGAGATGGAGATGCGCCGGATCGGGATGGTTGATCGGCGACAGCAGCCGGCCCTTCTTGTAGGCAGCGTCGAGGTCGACGGTTTCGCCGAAGCCCTTGCGCTCGATCAGGGCGACAAGCCCGCTGCCGGTACGCGCGGCTTCCATCGCCAGCGAATAGACGCTGCGGGCGCCGTTGATGACGCGGGTCTTGCCGCCGTTGCGGGCAACGACGCGGATCGTCTCGGCGTCGTCGAGGATTTGTGAGATCAGCATGGTAACCCTCTCTGAATTGTGGGCTGGCCTGCCCTTTCTCGGCAAACCCTACCCTGCGCGGCCCGGACCCTGTCCGCGCCTCGGTTGAAATTCTTCGTCCGGATTGCGCTCGCGGATCAGGTCCCTCGGGGGACTTCTTTGCGCCGCCCGGCAACGTGCGATGTGACCCGTATGCCTCCTGGTTGCCTCTCAAGCCTTGTTCTTGTTGTAGACGTCGAAGACGACGGCGCCGAGCAGCACCAGGCCTTTGACCACCTGCTGCCAATCGACATTGACGCCCATGATCGACATGCCGTTGTTCATGACGCCCATGATGAAGCCGCCGACCACCGCGCCGATCACCTGGCCGACGCCGCCCATCGCCGAAGCGCCACCGATGAACACCGCGGCGATGACGTCGAGCTCGCTGCCGAGGCCGGCCGCCGGCACAGCCTGCCCCAGGCGCGCTGCGATAATCAGGCCGCCGAGTGCCGACAGCACGCCCATATTGATGAACACCATCAACGTCAGCCGTTCGGTCTTGATGCCCGATAGCTGGGCTGCCTTGGCATTGCCGCCCATCGCATAGATGCGACGGCCGATCGTCATGCGTTTGGTAACGAAGACGAACAACGCGATCAGCACGCCCATCACCATGAGAACGATGGGGAGGCCCCTATAGGTGGCGAATTGGTAGACGAGAAACAGCGCCAGCGCGCTGATCACCAGGGTCTTGACGACGAACAGCGAGAAGGGCTCGGCTTCGTAGCCATGCTTCTCGCGGGTGCGCCGTGCCCTGAGCCCGAAATAGGCATAGGCGAGCACGGCGACGAGGCCGATCACGATCGTCGTCAGGTGCAGCGTCAGGCCGCTGCCGACAATGGTTTTGCCGGCGGCGTTCACGGTTGGCGGTATCAGCGTCAATGGGCCGATCAGGTCCGGAATGAAGCCGGAACTGAGCGCCTTGAAGCCGACGGGAAGCGGCCCTACCGAAGACCCGCCACCCAGCAGCGCCTGGCAGATGCCGCGGAAGATCAGCATGCCCGCCAGCGTGACGATAAAGCTCGGTATTCGGTGATAGGCAATCCAGTAGCCTTGTGCCGCGCCGATCGCACCACCGACGATCAGGCAGATGATCGACACCACCAGCGGATTGCTCAATGGGCCAAGCGGCCAGATGACCATCATCATCGCCGCCAGCGCGCCGATGAAGCCGGCGACGGAGCCGACGCTGAGATCGATGTGGCCCGAAACGATCACCAGAAGCATGCCCAGCGCCATCACGATGATGAAGCTGTTCTGCTGCACGAGATTGCTGAGGTTCACCGGCTTGAACAGCGTTCCGGACGTGGTGAACTGGAAGAACACCATGATTGCGATCAACGCCAGCACCAACCCGTATTCGCGCAGGTTGGTGACCAGCGCCGAGACGGCAATGCGAGGTCCCTGTTGTAGATCCTGGGCAACGCCGGTCTGCGGCCCGGGAGCGCTTTCGGTGCTCATGATGCTTTTCCTTCTCCGCGGACGATGGCGCGCATTATCTTTTCCTGGCTGGCGTCGCTTGCCGCCATTTCGCCGACGATGCGTCCTTCGTTCATGACGTAGATGCGGTCGGTGATGCCGAGCAGTTCGGGCATTTCCGACGAGATGACGATGATTGCCTTACCCTCGGAGGCGAGACGCGCGATGATCGTATAGATTTCATACTTGGCGCCGACGTCGATACCGCGTGTCGGCTCGTCGAGGATCAGCACTTCCGGATTGGCGAACAGCCATTTCGACAGCACCACCTTCTGCTGATTGCCGCCAGAAAGGTTGCCGGTCATCTGGTAGACGCTCGAGGCGCGGATATTGGTCCTGCCGCGATAATCGTTGGCGACCGAAAGCTCGCGCAAATCGTCGATCACGCCGTGGCGCGACACGCCGGGCAGGTTGGCCAGCGTGATGTTGTGCTTGATGTGGTCGATCAGGTTGAGCCCGTAGGTCTTGCGGTCCTCGGTAACGTAGGCGATGCCGTGTTCCACCGCCTTGCTCACCGAAGAGACGTCGATCGGCTTGCCGTTGAGGAACACCTCGCCGGTGATGCGACGGCCATAGGACCGGCCGAACAGGCTCATGGCAAACTCGGTCCGGCCGGCACCCATCAGCCCGGCAATGCCGACCACTTCGCCCTTGCGGGCGTTGAGGTTGATACCCTTGATGACCTGCCGCTCGGCATGGATGGGGTGGTAGACCGACCAGTTTTTCACTTCGAGAACGGTCTCGCCGATCTTCGGCTCGCGCGGCGGATAGCGGTCGTCGAGCGAACGGCCGACCATCGAGGTAATGATGCGGTCCTCCGAGATGTCCTTCTTGGCCAGCGTCTCGATAGTCCGCCCGTCACGGATGATGGTGACCTTGTCGGCGACCCGGTTCACCTCGTTGAGCTTGTGCGAGATCAGGATCGAAGTGATGCCTTGCCGCTTGAATTCGAGCAGCAGATCGAGCAGCGCCTGGCTGTCCTTTTCGGACAGGCTCGCGGTCGGCTCATCGAGAATGAGCAACTTCACTTCCTTGCTGAGCGCCTTGGCGATCTCGACCAGCTGCTGCTTGCCGACGCCGATATTGGTGATCAGCGTGTTGGGGTCTTCCTTGAGGCCGACCTTCTTGAGCAGGGCGCTGGTGCGCGCCTCATTGGCATTCCAGTCGATGACGCCGTATCTGGCGTGCTCGTTGCCGAGAAAGATGTTTTCGGCGATCGACAGCATCGGCACCAGCGCAAGCTCCTGGTGGATGATGACGATGCCCTTGCGCTCGCTGTCATGGATGCCTTTGAAATGGCACTCATCGCCGCGATAGATGATCTGGCCATCATAGGTGCCGGACGGATACACACCCGACAGCACCTTCATCAGCGTCGACTTGCCAGCGCCGTTCTCGCCGACCACGGCATGGATCTCGCCTTCCTCGACCATGAGCTTGACGTTCGACAGCGCCTTGACGCCGGGAAACGTCTTGGTGATGTCGCGCATCTCCAAAATCGTCGATGCCATTGAGAATACCACTCCTGCGAGGTCCGCAAACAATACCGGGCTGGCTCGCCAACGAAAAGGGGCCCTGCCTGCGCAGGACCCCAGGCTTTGTAACCGCGATTACTTCAGCTCTTCGGCCTTGATGTAGCCGGAATCGACCACCAGGGCCTGATAGTTCGACTTGTCGACGTCGTGCGGTGTCAACAGGATCGAGGGAACGACCTTGACGTCGTTGTTGTAGGTCGTGGTGTCGAGGCCTTCCGGCTTGCCGCCCGAGAGCACCTTGTCGACGAGTTCGACCGTCGCCTTGGCGAGTTCGCGGGTGTCCTTGAACACGGTCGAATACTGTTCGCCGGCGATGATCGCCTTGACCGAAGCGGTCTCGGCGTCCTGTCCGGTGACGATCGGCCATGGCTGATCGGCGGTGCCGTAGCCTACGGCGCGCAGCGAAGCGATGATGCCGCGCGACAGGCCGTCATAGGGCGAGAGCACGCCATCGACGCGGCTGCCGTCCGAGTAGTTGGCGGAGAGCAGATTGTCCATGCGGGCCTGGGCGGTTGCCGCCAGCCAGCGCAGCGTGCCGACCTTGTCCATGCCCATCTGGCCGGACTTCACGACGAGGGTCTTGTCGTCGATCAGCGGCTGAAGAACCGACATGGCGCCGTTATAGAAGAAGAACGCATTGTTGTCGTCCGGCGAACCGCCGAACAGCTCGATGTTGAACGGGCCCTTCTTCTCGGGATAACCGAGACCCTTGAGCAGCGATTTGGCCTGGATGACGCCGACGCCGAAATTGTCGAAGGTGGTGTAGTAGTCGACATTTGGCGTCTTCTTGATCAGGCGGTCGTAAGCGACGACGACAACGCCGGCGTCATTCGCCTTCTGCAACGCATCGCCCATCGTGGTGCCGTCGATCGAAGCGATGATCAGCGCCTTCGGGCCCTTGGTGATTTCGTTTTCCAGCTGGCTGAGCTGGTTCGGAATGTCGTCCTGCGCGTACTGCAGGTCGACAGTGTAGCCCAGAGCCTCGAGCTGGGACTTGACGGCGTCGCCGTCGTTGATCCAGCGCTGCGAGGTCTTGGTGGGCATCAGCACGCCGATCAGGCCTTCGCCCGCCTGCGCCGGCAGCGTCATGGCCGCGATGCCTAGGGCCGCGACGGCGGCCAGTGTCTTGATAATCTTCACATTAACTCTCCCTGGTTGATGGACGCGTACCCTTGGGTTTCGTGGGCCGCGCAATCGTGCAGGAGCGCCAAACGCGCCGCTGCCGTCAATCGATCTCCGGTATCCTCCCAATCGGCCCCGAGACTCTGGTTTCAATCGATACGAGTTTTCCCTCGTCACCGACCGTCAAGCCTCAGGACGCGCGAAGGGTGTGTCGCTTTGCCATAACTGTCAAATGCGATCTTTGATGGTTGCTATATCGAGACTGATATGGCTTAGGCTAGTGACGACGCTGCCGGATCCTGCCAGGGCGCCGGGCGTAAGAGTAGGGAAGAATCATGGCAGCGCTGCGAAATCCTGGCGGAATATCAGCCAGTTACGATGAAATCCCGGGTGATGGCGGAACCTTGCTGCGCAGCGGCTTGAGCCTGCGTCACATGCGTATGATCGCAGCCCTCGACGAGCACAGCCGAGTGAGCGCCGCGGCCCAGGTCATGAACATCTCGCAGCCGGCGGCCTCGCGCATGATCGCCGAGATGGAGGCCGTGCTCGACGTCAAGCTCTGCGAAAGGCTGCCGCGCGGCATCACGCTGACACCCTATGGCAAGGCGTTGGCACGGCGCGCGCGATCGATCCTGCTCGAGATGCGTGAGGTCGACCGCGAGATTTTCGAGCTCAAGGCGGGCAAGGGCGGCTCGGTATTCCTGGGCGCGGTGACAGCACCGGCGATCGAGCTGGCGGTGCCGGCGATCCGCGAGATCCGGCGCCTTTATCCGCGCATCGAAATCACCATGCAGGTCGAGACCTCGAACGTCCTGGCACGCGAGCTGATCGCCTCGCGCCACGATTTCATCATCGCCCGCATCCCCGACGACCTCAATCCGCGGCTGTTCGAAGCGCGCGTCATCGGCGTCGAGAAAGCCTGCCTGATCGTGCGCCGCGGCCACCCGCTGACCAAGGGCAAGGCGGTGCGGCTGGAAGACACCGCCGCCTATGACTGGGTTTTCCAGTCGGGCGGCTCGCCGCTGCGCCAGGCGATGGAAAGCAACTTTTTGAACCGCAACATCGCGCTGCCGGACCGCATCCTCAACACCAGCTCGCTGCTATTGACTCTGGTCATGGTCGCGCAATCCGACGCCATTGCGCCGGTTTCGATCCAGGTCGCGAAGTTCATCCAGAACCCCGAAGGCCTGGCCGGCGCCATCGATGTTGTCCAGACTGAATTCGACATCGAGGTCAGGCCCTACAGCCTGATCACGGTGAAGAACCGCGCGCTGTCACCGGCAGCCAAGATGCTGCACGACTTTATTCTGCGGGAGGTGGGATAAGGGCTGGAGCGGCAAGCGGAGCGCATCCCGTGGCCGGCCAGACGACCAGACAGGCCCGCCAGCAGCGGCGCCGATGCACGTCGGCCACTACTGCCTGATGCTCAAAAAAGGCCCGCCAGCAGAAGCCAGCGGACCAAGGGTAGACTTTCCGGTTGGGGTCATTCGAGGCCCCGCCGACCCTCAATGTGAGATATTCCACGAACTGGCACATCGGCCAAACAGATGAAAGACGGCCAGCCCGGGCTGTAAAACTGCCTATAAATCCGCTGGTTTTTCAGCTTGGCCAGAACAAGTGCAATGCACCGGGGGGCAAAAGCTGGAGCGGGTAGCGGGAATCGAACCCGCGCGTTCAGCTTGGGAAGCTGACAAGCTACCATTACATCATACCCGCGCTGGTTCCTCCGATATCATGGCCCGGCGCCGATGCGCAATCCGGTTTGAGGGCTCGGCTTGATGCCGGACGACCAACTGCGTATTTCTAGGCATGTGCCCGAATCGCGGCACCCGACTGTGGAGACAGCCTTGTCCGCACTGAACCGCTTTCTCGGCGATACGCCGCTCCGGGTGATCCTGAAGCTGCTTGTGGTGTCGTTCCTCGTCGGGCTGGTCATGAATGCCTTCGGCTGGTCGCCGATGGATGTGCTTTACGGCATCCGCAAATTCTTCACCGACCTGTGGAATATGGGCTTCCACGCCATCGACCGCTTTCTCGGCTACATCCTGCTCGGTGCCGCGATCGTCGTGCCGGCCTTCATCCTGCTCAGGATCGCTAACTACCGGAGGTGAATTTTCAGGCGTAGCCCGCCGCCACCTCGAACAGGATGGCGTGCCGTGCAGCAAGTGCTGCGACATCCGTCGAATAGCCGCCGCCGATAACGCCACATACCGGTATGCCAAGCGTGCGGAAATGGCGGATCACCATATCATCGCGGGCGCGCAGCCCGTCATCCGTGAGCGACAACCTGCCGAGCCGGTCCTCGATATGGACATCGACGCCGGCATTGTAGAAGGCGAGGCCCCAGCGCCTCCGGGCCGACAGCTCCGGCAGGATGGCGTCCAGCCGCTCCAGATAGGCTGCATCGCCGGCGCCGTCGGGCAGGGCGACATCGAGATCGGAGGCGATCTTGCGCGCGGGGTAGTTGCGGTCGCCATGCATGGAGAAGGTAAACACGCGCGGCTCGTCGTTCAGGATATCCGCCGTGCCGTCGCCCTGATGCACGTCGAGGTCGACGACCAGGATGTTTTGGACAGCAGCTTCGGCGAGCAGCACCAGCGCGGCAACGGCTACGTCGTTGAAGGTGCAGAAGCCGGCGCCTTGCGCGCGCCGTGCATGATGGCTGCCGCCGGCGGTGTTGCAGGCGATGCCGTTCAGCAACGCCAGCCGCGCCGCCAGCACCGTGCCGGCCGTTGCGAGCTGCGCCCTCAGCGAAACCCGCGGCCCCACGGGAAAGCCGATCTCGCGCTCGATCGCCACCGGCACTTTGCAGGCAAGCACCTGGTCGACATAGTCGACCGCGTGGGCAAGCTTCAGCCATGATGGCCGCGCCGCCTCCGGCATGTTGAGCGCTTCGGGCTGCGCCAGGCCGCGTGCCCGCAA
Organism: Mesorhizobium sp. M1182; assembly: GCF_040318335.1. Lineage (NCBI taxonomy): Bacteria > Pseudomonadati > Pseudomonadota > Alphaproteobacteria > Hyphomicrobiales > Phyllobacteriaceae > Mesorhizobium > Mesorhizobium sp. M1182. The sequence continues at coordinate 57,749 of NZ_JAMYMD010000012.1, read as the reverse complement.
CGCATCCATCAGCCGCGGATATTTGCTCATCGGGAAGCGGTGGTTGACGGCGAAGCCGGCGTCGTAGTCGGGATGATGAACGATCTGCAGGGGCATGGGGCGGCCGGTGCGCCAGAGGCGGATTTCGGTTGACCATAGCGGCGTGGATGGTTGCGCGAGGTCCGCAAACTGGGGCACATCGGCTGGCCGATCAAGCCGCAACAGGAAGCAACACGCGTTTGGAGCAGGCTTTACCCATCGAAGCCCACACCACCGAAGCCGGGGCCTTCGTCGTCACCAACCGCTCGGTGCTCGCCATCGCCGTGCCGATGACGCTTGCCTATCTGACGACGCCGCTGCTTGGAATTGTCGACACGGCGGTGGTTGGGCAGTTCGGCGACGCCGCCCTTCTCGGCGGCCTGGCGGCCGGCGCCCTGATCTTCGATGTCGTCTTCACCACCTTCAATTTCCTGCGCTCCGGCACCACCGGCCTCGTCGCCCAGGCCTTCGGGCGCGGCGATGCGCTGGAGGAGCAGGCGGTGTTTTGGCGCGCCGTGCTGATCGCGGTCGTCGCCGGCTTCGTGCTTGCCGCGCTTGCGCCGCTGGTCTCCACCGCCGGGCAATGGTTCATAGGCGCCGAACCGCGCGTCAGCGCGGCGATGGACGTCTATATCCGCATCAGGATGCTCGCGGCACCGTTCTCGCTGATCAATTACGCCATCCTCGGTTACGTGCTTGGGCGCGGCGAGGGCGGGCTCGGGCTGATGCTGCAGTTGATGCTGAACGGCATCAACATCGCCCTCTGCTTCCTGCTTGGCCTGGAGCTCAGCTGGGGCGTTGCCGGCGTTGCCTGGGCAACGGTCACCGGCGAATTCGTCGCCATGCTGCTTGGTCTCGCCATTGTCGGCCGGCGCTTTTGGGCGGCGCCCAGGCTGCCGCGCCACCGCGTCCTCGATCTGCCGGCATTCCTGCGCATGATGTCGCTCAACCGCGATATCATGATCCGCTCCTTTTCGCTGCTCGCCGCCTTCGCGCTGTTCACGCGCCAGGGCGCACAATTCGGCACTCTGACGCTGGCCGCCAACGCCGTGCTGATGAACCTCTTCCTGGTTGCCGGCTATTTCCTCGATGGTTTCGCCACCGCTGCCGAACAGCTCGCCGGGCGCGCCATCGGCGCCCGTGCCGCCACGGCGTTTGATCAGGCGGTGCGTCTGACGCTGCTTTGGGGGCTCGGTCTGGCCGGCGCGGCGACGCTCTTCTTCCTGCTGGAGGGCACGGATCTGATCGCCCTGATCACGACCTCGACGGACGTCCGCGCCATTGCCGACATCTACCTGCCCTGGGCGGCGTTCACCGCGCTCAGCGGCGTGCTGGCTTTCCAGATGGACGGTGTCTTCATCGGCGCAACATGGTCGCGCGACATGCGCAACATGATGCTGTTGTCATTCCTGGCGTTCAGCGCCGCGCTGCTGATCCTGGCGCCGGCCTTCGGTAATCACGGCTTGTGGGCGGCGTTGCATGTCTTCCTGCTGGTACGCGGCTTCAGCCTGCTCGCCATATTGCGGCTGCGGGTGCGCACAGCCTTTAACTGATCGCTAAAGCGGTTTCGCCGCCCAGTGATCGAGGCGGCTGTCGCGAAGCTCGCACAGCGACTTCAGCCCTTGATTGTCCATGAAACGGGCCATGCCGGAAAGAATGCGCCCCGGCAGCGCGGGCCCGGCATAGATCATGCCGGTATAGAGCTGGACGAGATCGGCGCCGGCACGGATCTTTTCCAGCGCCGTCTCGGCGGAATCGACGCCGCCGACGCCGATGATAGTAGGATCCGGGCCAAGCAGTTTTCGCATCCTTGCCAGCACGATAGTCGAGCGCTCGAACAAGGGTTTCCCCGAAAGCCCGCCGGTCTCGCCGGCAAGGCCGGCGCTGCTCAGGCCGGCTCGCGCGATCGTTGTGTTGGAGACGATGACGCCGTCCATTTGCTTGTCGCTGATCTCGGCAGCGATGTCCTCAAGCTCGGCCTCGACCAGATCCGGCGCGATCTTGAGGAACACGGGCGGTTTTGCCGGTGCCGCCGCACGCGCGGCCATGACCCGCGACAGGAGCTCGCCAAGCTGTTCGCGCGCCTGCATATTGCGCAGGCCCGGCGTGTTCGGCGAGGAGATATTGATTGTCAGATAGCCGGCGTATCGCGCGAACCGGATCACGCCGCGCTCATAATCACTGACGCGGTCGGCGCTGTCCTTGTTGGCGCCGATGTTGATGCCGATGATGCCGGGGCGGCCTTTTCGGGCGGCAAGACGCTTCTCTGCGGCGGCGTGGCCTTCATTGTTGAAGCCCAGCCGGTTGATCACCGCCCCGTCCGAAGGCAGCCGGAAGATGCGCGGCTTCGGATTGCCCGTCTGCGGCAGCGGCGTGATCGTGCCGACCTCGGCGAAGCCGAAGCCGAGGCCGAGCAGCGCGTCCGGCACTTCAGCATTCTTGTCGTAACCCGCGGCCATGCCGAGCGGGTTCGGGAAATCCAGCCCGCAACGGCTGACCTTTAACCTGTTGTCCTGCGGCGGACGACCGGCGACCGGCAGCCCGCATCGCAGCGCGGCAATCGACAGCCCATGCGCGGTTTCCGGATCGAGCGTGAACAGCAGTTTCTGGCCGATCCGGTCGAACGCGCTCATTCGGCCTCCAGCGCCGGGAATTCATGCCGGCCGTCAGCGCCGAGCGGCAATGCCTGCACCGAAACGATCGCATCGAGGCCGAGCCCGCCATAGAGATGCGGGAACAGGGCGCCGCCGCGCGAGACCTCATATTTCAGCGCATCGCCGAGGCGCGCGCTGTCGACGGCAACCAGCAGCAACCCGGCCTGGCCGGCGAAATGTTTTACTGCCGTTTCCCGAACCTGCCCGGCGGTGGAAAAATGGATGAAGCCGTCGGCAACGTCGATAGGCGCGCCGGTGAAGCGGCCTTCTCTTTCAGCCTCGCGCCACAGCGCCTTGGGAACTATCTTGTAGATGATCTCGGACATGGTTGCGCTATAGTCCGAACCGACCACGCGGGGAAGGGCAGGCCCGTGTTCTTCCCCATTTCAGGTTCGTCCCCATTTCAGGCGCAAACTGTGATAGATTGCGCTGACTGGCTCATGGAGGAAAACATGCGTCTGAAACACGTCTTGATCCCCGCAGCAGTGGTGTCGCTTATCGCGGCGTCGGCCTTTTCCGAGGAAGCCGATCGCTACCGGTTGGAGAAATCGGCCAATGGCTATGTCCGCATGGATACGCAAACCGGCGCCATGTCGCTCTGCGAGGAACGCTCCGGCCAGCTCGTCTGCAAGACGGCGGCCGACGAACGTGCCGCCCTCCAGGATGAGGTCGACCGGCTGCAAAATTCGGTGAAGGCGCTCGACGAGCGCGTCGCCAAGCTCGAAAATTCGCTTGCCGCGCGTTTCGAATCGACTTTGCCCAGCGAGGAGGATTTCAACAAGACGATGGGCTACATGGAGCGCTTCCTGCGCAGCTTCATGGACATCGTCAAGGACATGGACAAGGACGAAGACGGCGCCAAGCCCAATTCGCAAAAGACCTAGGCAATTCGCAAAAAGACCTGGGGCGGGAATAGCAAGCCGGCCACGCCGAACAGCAGGCGTAGCGTTATGATCGTTCAGATCCTGCAAGGCGGAAAATCGCCAACGGGATTCGGGGAGGGATATCACCGTTGGGCTACACATTCGTCATTGCCGACGATCATCCGCTTTTTCGCGGTGCATTGAGGGAGGCACTCGCGGGCATCGGAGACGTTGCCGCCATTCACGAGGCCGGCGATTTCGAAAGCGCCAAGGCGCTGGTCCTGGCCAATGAGGACGTCGATCTGGTGCTGCTCGATCTCTCGATGCCGGGGGCAAGCGGCCTTTCCGGCCTGATTTCGTTGCGCGGCATCCATCCGGCGGTGCCGATGATGGTGGTCTCGGCGCATGACGATCCGGTGACGATCCGGCGCGCGCTCGATCTCGGCGCCTCCGGCTTCATCTCCAAATCGGCCAGCATGGAGGAGATCCGCAATGCGGTGCAGTCGGTGCTCGCAGGTGATATCGCGGCACCCGCCGGGGTCGATCTCGGCGTCGAGCGCGATCCCGAGATTTCCGACCTGATCAAGCGACTGCAGGCGCTGACCCCACAGCAGACGCGCGTGCTCGGCATGCTGGCTGAGGGACTGCTCAACAAGCAGATCGCCTATGAGCTCGGGGTCTCCGAAGCAACGATCAAAGCGCATGTCTCGGCTATCCTGCAGAAGCTCGGCGTCGACAGCCGCACCCAGGCGGTCATCCTTTTGTCCAAAATCGGCAGCGACCCGGTTCAGGCGGCCGGCTGATTCCTATTCGGCCGCCGGCGCCAGCGGCCTGACCCTGGCCATCATCGAGCGCAGCATCGCCGGTTTCAGTGGTTTGCTGATCACCGGCACGTCGAGCCTGCCGGCAGCGGCGCGAACCTCGCTGGAGCGGTCGGCGGTGACCAGCACGGCCGGCAGGTCCTCGCCATGGATCGCACGCAACTGGGCGATCAATTCGAGGCCGGTCCTGTTGTCGAGATGATAGTCGGCAAGCACGATGTCCGGCCGATGCACGCCGGACCTCTCGAGATCCTCCGCGCCGGAAAGCGTGTCGACGCTGCAGCCCCAGCCCTCGAGCAGCAGCCGCATGCCGTCGAGGATGCGGGCGTCGTTGTCGATGCAGAGCACATGGAGCCCGGCAAGCGAGGCCGCGGCACGGGCAGGCGGCTTCGCCTCGGCCTCGCGCCGCGGTGCCTGCACGGCCACCACCGGCAGCAACACGGAAAAGCGTGTGCCCTTGCCTGGGTTGGAGAAGATCCGGATTTCGAGGCGCAGGACGCGGGCGATGCGGTCGACAATGGAGAGCCCAAGGCCGAGGCCTTCCGCCTCGCGTGCGCCCTCGTCGAGCCGGGTGAATTCGCGAAACACGGTGTTGAGCTTGTCGCCGGCAATGCCGATGCCGGTGTCGATAACCTGGATCTCGGCCAGTTCGCCGCGCCGCCGCGCGCCGACCAGGATGCGGCCACGGCGCGTATATTTAATGGCGTTGGAAACCAGGTTCTGGATCAGCCGGCGCAGCAGATTGCGGTCCGTCATGACGCTGAGCGACGACGGCATGATCGAGAGTTCGAGCTTCTTTTCGGCGGCAAGCGGCCGGAAGTCGTTGCCGATCTGGCGCAGCAGCCCGTCGAGGCCGAAGCTCGTATCGTCCGGCTTCATCGCGCCGGCATCGAGGCGCGAAATGTCGAGCACTGCGCCGAGGATGGTCTCGACCGATTCCAGCGACGATTCGATGTTCATCGCCGCCTTGCCGGCAGGTCCCTTGCCAGTCTTCTCGATCAGTGACGAGCAATAGAGGCGGGCGGCGTTCAGCGGCTGCAGGATGTCGTGGCCGGCGGCAGCGAGGAAGCGGGTCTTGCCGAGATTGGCCTCCTCGGCCAGCATCTGCGCCTGCGCCAGCTCCTCATTGACGCGGGTGAGCTCGGCGGTGCGGCTCTTCACTCGCTGTTCCAGGGATTCGTTGGCGCGCTTCAGCGCCAGATCCTGCTCGACGCGTCCAGAGATGTCGGCGTAGGTGGCGACGATGCCGCCGTCCGGCATCGGATTGGAGCGCAATTCCAGGATGCGCCCGCTGGTCTTCAGCTCCATCTGCCATGGGCTGACGAAGCTGGTCAGGCGGTTGAGCATGGTGACGCGCTGGTCTGCCGGTATGTCACCGCGCTCGGCAAGGTGGCGCAGGATACGATCGAGTGAGACGCCGACCTGGCCCATCTCGTCGGGCAGGTCGAACAGCGCCCGGTACTGGCGGTTCCAGCAAATCAACCGGAAATCGCGGTCGAAGACAGTGATGCCCTGTTCCATCTGGTCGAGTGCGATCTGCAGCAGATCGCGATTGTGCTGCAGCGCCTCCGTGGCGTCATCGAGCAGGCGGAAGGCGTCCTTGGATTCGCGGTCGTTGCGTCGCAGCAGCAGCGACAGGATCAGCCGCGCCGAAGAGGAGCCGACGGCACTGGCCAGAAGCTGCTCGGAGAAGCGGATGACATCCATGCTGGCCTGTTCGTTGCCGTGCAGTGAAGTGCCGCTGCTCTTTTCGAACGACTGAAACGACCGCTCGGTGCGTTCGACACCGAGATAGCGCGCGATCGTGTCCTTGAGGTCGTTGACGGTTATGGTGGTGCGGAAGCGGCGCAGGCTCGGCAGCGGGCCCGCCTCGCGCGGGACGAAGATCGATGCCTGGATGCGTTCCAGCGGCACTGAGGCGCGCGACAGCGAGCCGAACACAAAAAACAGCGTGTTGATCGACAGGCTCCACAGCACGCCATGGTTCAGCGGCTCGGCGACGGTGCCGAAAAGAGCCTGCGGCCGCAATGCATCGAAGCCGAACAGGCCGTGGACGAGGATGCCGGTATCGGGCGCGATGAGCGAGGGAAGCAGCAGCGTATAGCTCCAGACGACGATGCCGGCGACCATGCCAAGTGCGGCACCCCTTCCGTTGGCGCCGCGCCAGACCAGGCCGCCGATCATTGCCGGCGCGAACTGCGCGATCGCGGCGAACGACATCAGGCCGATCGAGGACAGCCGCGCGCTGTTGGTGCTCTCGCGATAGTAAAGAAAGGCGATGAACAGCATGATGAAGATCGCCGCCCGCCGGACATTGAGGATGAGCGTTGACCAGTCCTCGTTCTCGGATGTCGTGGTCCGCAGCAGCCGGCGCACGAACAGCGGAATGACCAGGTCGTTGGAGATCATGATCGACAGCGCGACGCTTTCGACGATCACCATTGCGGTCGCCGCCGACAGCCCGCCGATGAAGGCGGCCATGGCCAGCACGTCGTGGCCGCTGAACAGCGGCAGCGACAGCACGTAAAGGTCGCTGCTGGTCCTGGGGCCGACCAGTTCCAGGCCGGCTAATGCGATCGGCAGCACGAACAGGTTGATTGCCACCAGATAGAGCGGAAACACCCATGTCGCGGTGCGCAGCTCGGCCTCGCTGCGGTTTTCGACGATGGTGACGTAGAACTGGCGCGGCAGCATGAGGATGGCAAAGCCGCTCAGGCATGTCAGCACCAGCCAGGTAGCGAGCGAGGTGTTGTAGCCCATCGCCTGGCGCACCTGCGTGTTTTCGGCGAGCTGGTCGAACATATCGCCTGGCCCGCCGAAGATCAGGAACGTGACCATCAGGCCGATCGCCAGGAAGGCGGCGAGCTTGACCACGGTTTCGACCGCCACAGCCAGCACCAGCCCGTCCTGGTGCTCGGTGGCATCGGCATGGCGCGTGCCGAACAGCACCGCAAACAGCGCCAGCAGCATGGCCACGACCAGCGAGATGTCACTGACGAACGGATCGAACGACGGCGGCGAGCCGGTATAGTGCTCGACCATCAGGCTGACCGAGCCGGAGATCGCCTTCAATTGCAGCGCGATATACGGCACCGCACCGATGGTCGCGATCAGTGTGGCGATCGCCGCGACAGCAAAACTCTTGCCGTAGCGGGCACCGAGAAAGTCGGCGATCGAGGTGATCTTCTCGGTCTTGGCCAGCCTGACGATGCGCTGCAGCAGCGGAAAGCCGAACACGAACACCAGCACCGGTCCGATATAGATGCCGAGGAACTCCAGGCCGCGCTCGGAGGACAGCCCGACCGAGCCGAAGAAGGTCCAGGAGGTGCAGTAGATGGCGAGGCTGAGCGCATAGATGAAGGGCCGGGCGCGGCCAGGCCCCGATGACGTCGAGCGCCGGTCGCCCAGGCTGGCGATAGCAAACAGCAACGTCACATAGGCGATCGCGATGATGACGATGAACCAGCCCTGCACGCCTCGAACTTCCTCCCTGCGCCGGTTTTTTCATCCGGCCTTGCAGACGCAATCACAGCTTGGCGATCAAGTCCATCGCGGCTTTCGGCGTATTATATCGGCTGCGTCGGGCAATCGTGACCGGCTGAAACCAGCTTTTGATCCTGTTGCAACCGCAGGTTTTTGCTATTCTGCCCGCCGGTCGATGCCGGAGGAGCGGCAGAACGGCCGGTCAGGACAAGGAGGGTCGAATGCTGAAAGAATTTCAGGAATTCATTTCCAGGGGCAATGTGATGGACCTGGCCGTCGCCGTCATCATTGGCGCTGCCTTCGGCAAGATCGTCACCTCGCTGGTCGACGACATCATCATGCCTATTGTTGGCGCGATCTTCGGAGGACTGGACTTCAACAACTACTTCATACCCCTGTCTTCTGCGGTGAATGCAACTTCGCTGGCGGATGCGAAGAAACAGGGGGCGGTCTTCGCCTATGGCAGCTTCATCACCGTGGCGCTGAATTTTCTTATTCTCGCCTTCATCATCTTCCTGATGGTCAAGGCGGTGAACAATCTGCGCAAACGGCTAGAGCGCGAGAAACCGGCCGCCCCGGCCGCTCCGCCGCCGGCCGACGTCGCGCTGCTCACCGAAATTCGCGATCTCCTCGCCAGAAAATAGCGCCTGCGGCAACTTTCTGGACCAAAACCCCGGTCGCTTGCGGCCGGGGTTTTCTGTTTTCGTCCGCCCTGAAACACGCTAGCAGTCGAGCAAACGAAAACGGACCCATCCATGACCCTGATCGATACTTTGCGCGCCGAAGCGCGGGCGGCGCCTGAAAGCGGCATTGTCGCCGTCATGAACCGTGGCCGCGGCCGCGACGGCATGATCCCGCTCTGGGCCGGCGAGGGCGACCTGCCGACGCCTGCCTTCATCACCGATGCAGCCGCCAAGGCACTCGCCGGCGGCGAGACCTTCTACACCTGGCAGCGGGGCATTCCCGAACTCAGGCAGGCGCTCGCCCGCTACTACACCAGGCATTTCGGCAAGACTTTCGCCGACGAGGAATTCATCGTCACCGGCTCCGGCATGCACGCCATCCAGATGGCCATCGATGCGGTGGCCGGCAAGGGCGACGAACTCGTCTACCTGTCGCCGGCATGGCCGAACTTCGCCGCCGCCGCCGGCGTCGCGGGCGCCGTGCCAGTCGCGGTCACGCTCGACCAGTCGGGCAATGGCTGGTCTTGCGATGTCGACAAGATCGCAGCGGCGATCACGCCACGGACCAAGGCGCTGTTCGTCAACACGCCGTCCAACCCGACCGGCTGGACCGCCGACAAGGAGACGCTGCAGGCGATCCTCGACCTTGCCCGTGAAAGGGGCCTGTGGATCATCGCCGACGAGATCTACTCGCTGTTTCATTACGGCGATAGTCGCGCGCCGTCCTTCATCGACATCATGGTCGATGAGGATCGCATCCTGTTCGTCAATTCCTTTTCCAAGAACTGGGCGATGACCGGCTGGCGCATCGGCTGGATCAAGATCCATCCCGCCTTGCAGCAGGTGTTCGAGAACCTGGTCCAGTATTCGACTTCCGGCGTTGCGCAGTTCATGCAGCGCGGCGCCGTTGTTGCCCTCGATGAGGGCGACGCCTTCATCGTCGAGCAGGTGGAGCGGGCGAGGGCGGCACGCGACCTGGTCTGCGGCATTCTCGCCGAAACCGGCAGGGCGCGGTTCACCGTGCCGCAGGGCGCATTCTATCTGTTCTTCGCGGTCGACGGCATCACCGATTCCCGCGCCGCCGCCTTCGACATGGTCGACCGCGCCAATGTCGGCCTGGCTCCCGGCACCGCCTTCGGCCCCGGCGGCGAAGCCTTCCTCAGGCTGTGCTTCCACCGCCGTCTCGACCAGCTCGAGGAAGCCGCACACCGGCTGGCGAAATGGATGAAGAATGTGTGAGCTGCCTCGAAGCCCGAGTTGAAACTCGCTCCGGCGAGTCAGCTGGCGTGGGTTCGAGAACCGGAGCGCAGCGGACATTTGGGTCCGTGAGCACCGGAAGCGCAGAAAGCCGCGTCAGATGGCCGCCGGAGTAGAGTTTCAAACGGGCTTCAGCCGCCCGACTTCGGCACCAGCAACGGAATGACGCGGTCGCTCTTGGCGACCGACGGTCGGCCCGCCGAACCGTAGGGAATCCCCAACGCGTCCCATGTCTCGACCAGCGCGTCCTGCAGGGACGCAATCAACGCGTCCGAATGGAACGGTGTCGGCGTGATGCGCAGCCGCTCGGTGCCGCGCGGCACTGTCGGGTAGTTGATCGGCTGGATGTAGATGCCGTGCACACCGAGCAGGCGGTCGCTGGCCATCTTGCAGAGCTCGGGATCGCCGACCAGAAGGGGCACGATGTGGGTAGGCGACTCCATCACCGGCAGGCCGGCCGCGGCCAGCACTTGCTTGGTCCGTGTCGCCTGACGCAGCTGCGCATCGCGCTCGGCCTGCGAGCGCTTGAGATGGCGGATCGAGGTGGTTGCCGCGGCAGCGATCGCCGGCGGCAACGCCGTGGTGAAGATGAAGCCCGGCGCATAAGAGCGCACCGCGTCGATCACCGCAGTGTTGCCGGCGATGTAGCCGCCAAGCGTGCCGAACGCCTTGGCCAGTGTGCCCTCGATGATGTCGATGCGGTCGGCCAGCCCTTCGCGCTCGGTGATGCCGCCGCCGCGCGGCCCGTACATGCCGACGGCGTGGACCTCGTCGATGTAGGTCATGGCGTTGTAGCGCTCGGCGAGGTCGACGATCTGCTTGATCGGCGCGATGTCGCCGTCCATCGAATAGACGCTCTCGAAGACAATCAGCTTGGCGCGCTCGCGGCCGGCCGTCTGCAGCAGGCTTTCGAGATGCGCGACGTCGTTATGGCGGAAGATCTTCTTCTCGGCGCCCGAGCGCCGCACGCCCTCGATCATCGAAGCGTGGTTGAGCTCGTCCGAGATGATCAGGCAATTGGGAAGCAGCTTTGCAATGGTCGAGATCGACGCCTCGTTGGAAACGAAGCCGGAGGTGAAAACCAGTGCGGCTTCCTTGTCGTGCAGGTCGGCCAGCTCCAGTTCGAGCTCGACCAGCGGGTTGCTGGTGCCGGAGATGTTGCGGGTGCCGCCGGCCCCCGACCCCATCTTGCCTGCCGCCTTCTGGAACGCGGCAATGACGTCGGGATGCTGGCCCATGCCGAGATAGTCGTTGGAGCACCAGACGGTGATTTCCTCGGCGCGGCCATTGGCGCGCCAGATGGCGCGCGGGAATTTCCCGACGATACGCTCAAGGTCGGCGAAGACGCGGTAGCGACGCTCTGCATGGAGCTGGTCGATCGCTTCCTCGAAAAACCGCTGATAGTTCATGTCGCCTTCCCATTTTTGCGCGGGATCATAGTCATTGGCCCATTCGTCGTCCACCTGGCCTTTTTGGTCAAAATGCCACGCCCCGAGCCTGTTCCTAACGACCACGGAACGTGGCCTATTCCCTTGATGTGGATCAATCTTGTTTCAGGACAATGCCACGCGCCGATGAGACTGGTTACCGCAGGTTTTAATGGCCTGGCGGCGGATTTTCCAGTACGGCGACGATTGAGACAGTTCCGACAAATCATGAATAGCGAGGATGCGGATGACGGTTTTGGTGACAGGCGGGGCCGGCTATATCGGTAGCCATATGGTCTGGGAATTGCTGGACACGGGCGACAGCGTCGTCGTCCTCGACCGGCTTTCCACCGGCTTTGAATGGGCGGTGGCCCCGGAAGCAAAGCTCGTCGTCGGCGACGTCGCCGACAGGGAACTGGTCGCCTCGATCATTCGCGACAATAAGGTCGACGCGATCATCCATTTCGCCGGCTCGATCGTGGTCCCCGAATCGGTCGCCGACCCGCTTGCCTATTACGAGAACAACACCTGCAAGACGCGCACCCTGATCGAGACCGCGGTGCGCGAAGGCGTGCCCAATTTCATCTTTTCCTCGACCGCCGCCGTCTATGGCGGCGCCGGCCTGGAGCCGGTGCGCGAGGATGCCCGGCTTGCGCCGGAATCGCCCTATGGCCTGTCCAAGCTGATGAGCGAATGGATGCTGCGCGACGCGGCGATTGCCCACGGGTTGCGCTATACGGCGCTGCGCTATTTCAACGTCGCCGGCGCCGATCCGAAGGGCCGCACCGGCCAGTCGACGCCCGGTGCCACGCATCTGATCAAGGTCGCTTGCGAGACGGCGCTCGGCAAGCGCCCCTTCATGCAGGTGTTCGGCACCGACTATCCGACGCCGGACGGTACCTGCATGCGCGACTATATCCACGTCAGCGACCTGGCGGCGGCGCATCGGCTGGCGCTTCAGCGGCTGCGTGCCGGCGGATCGAGCCTGGTCGCCAATTGTGGTTACAGCCACGGCTATTCGGTGCTCGAGGTCATCGACAGCGTCCGCCGCGTCTTCGGCCATGATTTCGACGTGCGGGTGGGCGATCGCCGCGCCGGCGACGCCGCCGCGGTCGTCGCCAATTCGGAGCTGGCGCGCGGCGAGCTCGGCTGGACCCCGCAGCGCGACAACCTCGACCAGATAGTTGCCGATGCGCTTGCCTGGGAGCGCATCCTGACCAGCAAGAATTCGGCTCTGGGGTGAAGTGGGCTCTCCGCAAAGGTTGGTTCAGCGGGCTGGGGGCGGAATGAAAATCCTGGTGCTTGGGGCCGGCGTCGTCGGTACGGCGGCGGCCTATTATCTGGCCAGCGACGGCCATGAGGTGACGGTGATCGAGCGCCATCCGGCGGCGGCACGCGGCACCAGCCAGTCGAATGCCGGCCTTGTGTCGCCCGGAGACGCCACCGCCTGGGCCTCGCCCGCCGCGCTGAAGACGTTCCTGCGCGGCCTCTACAACCACGATCTCGGCATCAAGGTGCGGCTGCGCTTCGATCCGTATTTTTTCGCCTGGAGCCTGCGCTTCCTGCGCCAGTGCACGCATAAGCGCATGCGCGCCAACAGCGACGTCAAGCTGCGTCTGGCGCTCTATTCGCGCGACTGCATCAACGCCGTCTCGGCCGAGACCGGCATCCACTATGACGAGCGCAAGAAAGGCATTCTCTATTTCTTCCGCTCGCAGCAGAGCTTTGATACCGGCACCGACAATTATCGCTATCTCGGCGAACACGGCCTGCCGATCGAGATCGTCGGCCGCGACCGGCTGGTCGAGCTCGAGCCCGGCCTTGCCGGCGCCAAGGACAAGATAGCCGGCGGCGTCTATTCGCCGATCGACCAGACCGGCGACTCCAGCCAATTCACGCAGCGCCTCGCTGCCTACGCCGCCGAGAAACTCGGCGTCCAATTCCTCTACGGCACCACTGTCGAAGGCCTCGACATCGACGGTGGCCGAGTGCGCGCGGTGATGACCTCGGCCGGCCCGATAATCGGCGACGCTGTGGTCATCTCGATGGGGCCGGAGAGCGGTCTGCTCGGCCGCCGCTACGGCATCGACCTGCCCGTCTATCCCGTGAAGGGCTATACTGTGACTGTTCCGCTGGAAGATGAAAGCAAGGGGCCGATCATTGGTGGCGCCGACGAGGACCGGCTGATCGGCTATTCCAGGCTGGGAAATCGGCTGCGGATGTCCTCGACGGCGGAGTTCACCGGGTTCGACCGCACGTTCAAGCTACGCGATTTCAACTCGATCCTGAACACCGGCAAGGACCTGTTCCCCGGCGCTTTCGACGAGAGCAAGGCTGAGCTCTGGGCTGGACTTCGCCCGATGATGCCGAACTCTGTGCCGGTCATCGGACGGGCGCGGTACGACAATCTCCACCTCGACACCGGCCACGGCCATCTCGGCTGGACCATGGCCTGCGGTTCGGGAAAATTCCTTGCTGACGTGGTCGCCGGCCGCAAGCCGGAGATCGATCCGCAAGGATTGCTCTACAGGAACTAGGCATCTCCGGACATCAGGGCGCCATGAGCTCGGCGGTCAGGCTCGTTCGTCGACCGCCGAACGCCAGGAGCGCACGTAACTTGTCCAGAGTGGATCGGCCGACGGTTCGGTCCTTTCGCCTCTGCCTTGCGGTGTCCCGTGGTCCGACGCCAGCAAGGCGGCGCCGATGCTGGTGCCTGTCGCAGCCTCGGAGGCAATGACGGCGCGCGCCGCCGCCGCAGCCAGCATGCGGGTGAACAGCCGGTTGCGGGCGAAGGGTCCTTCGACGATGGTGGGACCGTCCGCGCCGATCAGGTCGAGGCAGGTCGCGGTCATCAGCGCCAGGTAGAACGAGATGGTGACAAAGCGCTGGCCGACGCTCATACCGTCCGCGTTAAGCCATGATGCGGTATGATGCGGAAACGGGCCCGAACCCTGTTGGGTCGAGGGCAACAGGGACGTCTTGCGCGCCAGCACCGTGGCAACATCGTCTTCCGTCCAGTTCTCCGATTGGCCCTCGGTCAGCACGGAAAACTCGCGGCCACCCATGAAGCGCGCCGACGGCACGGGATCGCCGAGCGCGTTGACATTGACCAGCGTATCGCAGGCCGGGTCGAGCGCGATCTTGTTGCCGCCAACCGCCATCGACACCACCCAGGTGCCGGTCGAGACCACGGAGAAAGGCGGTCGGTCGGACAGGAGATGTGGCAGCAGCGAGGCGTTGGAATCGTGCAGGCCGCAAAACACCGGCGTTTGCGGGTCGAGCCCGGTCCGTGTCGCAAGCGCGGGCAGGATCGGGCCCAAGCGGTCCTTGGCCTGCCGCACCGGCGCCATTAGCCGGCGCCATTGCAGCCGGTCGACCAGCGACGAAAAATCCGCTTTCCACGGGTTCCACAGATCGGTGTGGCAGCCGAGCGAAGTCACCTCGCTGGCGGCGACGCCGGTCAGGCGCAAGGCCCAGTATTGCGGATACATCAGGATCGCGGCGGTTCTGGCGAAATCCGCCGGAAAGCGCTTCTGCTGCCAGAACAGCTGCGCGCCGAGATTGAGGCCGGCCGGCAGGCGCGGCGTGCCGGTCTCGGAGAACGCCGGACGGATCGTGTCATAGTCCCCGGCAAGGGCATCCGGACCGTCGAATTCGTAGTCGAGCACCGGCAGCGCCAGCTCGCCTGATGCGTCGACCAGCACGGACGTTGCGCCATGGGTGGTGATCGATATCGCATTGATGCGCTGCTCGCAGTCGATCTCGGCCAGGCTGCCAAGGATAAACGCCCATAACCGCTCGACGTCATGGTGCGGGTATGGGCCTTGCCGAACCGGCTCGTTCACCATCCTGCGCAGCGTGACTTCGCTTGCTGCGGCAAGATCGACCAGCGCCACCTTGGCGTTGGTCTTGCCGATATCGATGACGGCGACGTGGCGGGTCATTCCATATGGAACATTGTTTCCAGCGGCACCGCCACCGGCTCGTTGTTCGGCTTGGTCTCCATGATGTCCGCCATCCCGGCCCACCAACGCTGCATCACCGGATGCTTCGGCAATTCGTCCATGCCGTGGTCGTCACGGCGCCACAGCACGCCGAACAAGGTGTTGGTCTCTTCGTCGAGATGGATCGAGTAATCGGAGATACCGGCCTGCTTGAGCAGCGCGACCAGCGACGGCCAGATGTCGTCGTGGCGCTTCTTGTATTCGGCCTTCATGCCCGGATTGAGCTTCATCTTGAACGCGTATTTCTCCGGCATCAGGCAAAGCGCTCCCGCCGTACTCGCCGCCACAGGATCGGCAGCGCGATGACGATGATCAGCAGCAGGCCGATGAAGATCGACATAACGATCCCTGGCACATTGAGCAGGCCGAGGCCGAAGGTCACCAGCCCCATGATGAAGGCCGCGAGCACCACGCCCACTATGCTGCCGGCCCCGCCCAGGATGCTGACGCCACCAAGCACCACCATGGTGATGACTTCCAGCTCGTAGCCCTGCGCGATCGACGGCCGGGTCGAGCCGAGCCGCGATGTGATCAGCACTGAGGCGATGCCCGCCATCAGGCCGGTCAGGCAAAACAGGATGAATTTGATACGGCCGACGCGTACGCCGGAAAACTGCGCCGCGACCGGGTTGTTACCGATGGCAAAGACCCGGCGGCCGAAGCTCGTCCGGTGCAGAAGGAACCAGTAGACGACTGCCGCGACCAGGAAAAGCGTCAGTTCGAACGACACCACCCACCAGACATAGCCCTGGCCGAAGAAGGCGAAGCTCGCGGGATAGCCCTTGTAGGCCTGGTCGCCGAGGATGATGAAGGCAATGCCGCGAAACAGGCTCATCGTGCCGATGGTGACGACGATCGACGGCAAGCCGAGCCTGGTGACGAGCAGTCCGTTGAAGGCGCCGCAGCCGAGCCCGGCGACGAGGCCGATTGCCACCAGTTCAGGCATGCCGGCGCCGGCCTGCACCGCCATGCCCATCATTGTTGACGCCAGCGCGATGATGGCGGCCACCGACAGGTCGATTTCGCCGGAGATGATCAGCAGCGCCATGGCCAGCGCGATCAGCGCCTTTTCCGTGAAGTTGAAGGTCAGGTCCGACAGCGACCACGCGTCGAGGAAGTAGGGCGAGGCAAAGCTGTTGACGGCAAAGATGGCAACCGCCACGACGACCAGAAGCGCCTCCCAGGAGAAGACCGCCGACGTCAACGGCTTGTCGAGCCGATCGGGAATGTGGCGTGGGGCAGGGGTGTCGGTCATGCCGCTTCCGCTTTCTTGAGGATGATGCGGCCTTGCCGGCGTTCGCCGCGCGCGTTGAGCACCACAGCCAGGATGATGGCGCTGCCTGAAATCGCCATCTGCCAGAAGGGCGAGATATTGATGACCGGCAGCGCGTTGGAGATGATGCCGAGGAACAGCGCACCGAGCACGGCGCCGCCGACCGAGCCGATGCCGCCGGCGATCGAGATGCCGCCGATGACGCAGGCGGCGATGATGTTGAGCTCATAGCCGTTGGCGACCTCGACCGAGGCGATGACGTAGCGCGAAATCCATAGATAGCCGCAGAGGCCGCCGATCATCCCCGAAATGCAGAAGACGATGAATTTCGTCCGGCCGACATCGATGCCGGCATAGACCGATGCGGTCGGGTTGACGCCGATGGCATAGATCGAGCGGCCGAGCGCGGTGCGCGTCATCACCAGGAAAAACAGCGCAATAACCAGCAGGGCGATCCACGACAGTACCGGAATGCCGAGGAAAGCCGCGCGCTGCAACCCGATGAAATCAGCGCTCATCTGGTCGGCGTTGACCCAGGCGCCGCCTGAAATAACGAACGTGGCGCCGCGGTAGATGGTGAGGGTGCCGAGCGTTACCACGATCGAGGGAATGTTCAGCCGCCATACCAGCAGGCCGTTGATGGCGCCGAGCACCAGGCCGACCAGCAGTGCGATGACGATCAGCAGCGGGATCGGGATCGCCGGATGCGCGGCGTTCAGCATTGCCACCACCATGCCGGTGAAGCAGAGATTTGAAGCCATCGACAGGTCGATCGAGCGGGTCAGGATGACGACCATCTGGCCGAGCGCCAGGATCATCAGGATCGACGTGTCGTTGAACACCTGGCGCAGGTTGGCCGGATCGGCAAAACCTGGAAACCGCGTGGAGATCAGCCCGATCAGCACGACGATTGCCGCCAGCAGCCAGACCTCGCGGTGTTTGAGAAGAGCCTTCATGCCGCGATCCCCGCTGCCGTCCTGACCAAGGTTTCGGCGTCGAGCCCTTTATTGTCGTAGACCGCGGCAATGCGGCCCTCGCGCATAACGACGACGCGGTCCGACATGCCGAGGATTTCCGGCAATTCGGACGACACCATGATCACCGACAGGCCTTGCGCGACGAGCTCGGCCATGAAGCCGTGCACGGCCGCCTTCGAGCCGATGTCGATGCCCTTGGTCGGCTCGTCCAGGATGATCACCTTGGGCGCGGTCGCCAGCCATTTGGCGATGACGATCTTCTGCTGGTTGCCGCCCGACAGCGTGCCGACGTCCTGGCTGAGCGAGGAGGCGCGCAGATCGAGCCGCTCGGTGTAGGAGCGGGCCAGCGCGAACTCTTCGGCCAGCCGCAATATGCCGGACTTGGATGTCCGTTTGAGCGAGGGCAGCGAGACATTCTGGAAGATCGGCAGGCCGATCACCACGCCTTGCTTGCCGCGCTCCTCCGGCACATAGACGATGCCGGCGTCGATCGAATCCGCCGCCGATTTCGGCGCGATTGCCTTACCCTCCAGCGTGATCGTGCCGCCGCTGGTGCGGGTGATGCCTGATATCGCCTGCATCACCTCGCTGCGCCCGGCGCCGACAAGGCCGTAGAAGCCGAGGATTTCGCCCCTGTGCAGCTCGAAGCCTATGTCGTCGAACTCGGTCGGGTGCGACAGGCCGGAGACGGCCAGCACCGGCGCGCCGATCTCGGCCTTGCGCTGCGGAAAGATGTGATCGACCGAGCGGCCGACCATCATGCGCACGATCTGGCTCTGGCCGGCGTCCTTGATCAGGCCTTCGCCGACCATCTCGCCGTCGCGGAACACGGTATAGCGGTCGGCGATGCGGTAGATCTCATCGAATTTGTGGCTGATGAACAGGATCGCCTTGCCGTCGCTCTTGAGGAATTCGATCAGCAGGAAAAGCTCTTCGATCTCCTTCATCGAAAGCGCTGCCGTCGGCTCGTCCATGATGACGATCCGCGCGTCGATGGACATGGCGCGGGCAACCGCGACTAGGTGCTTGTTGGCAATGCCGAGATCCTTCAGCCTGGCGTCGGCGTCGATATGGCCGGCGCCCATCGTGTCGAGCACCTCGCGGGCATTCTTGCGCATGGTGCGCCAGTCGATGGTTTTGAAACGCGTGCGCGGCGCATGGCCGAGGAAGATGTTTTCGGCCACCGTCAGGTCGTCGAACAGCACGGTTTCCTGGTGGATGGCGGTGATGCCGTGCCCGAACGCGGCGTGGGCGCTGGGCAGTATGACCGGCTGGCCGTCGATGCTGATCGTGCCAGCATCCGGCTGGTAGATGCCGGTCATGATCTTGACCAGCGTCGACTTGCCGGCGCCGTTTTCGCCGATCAGCGCGGTTACCTGGCCGGGATAGAGCGACAGGCCGACATTGTGCAGCGCCCGCACGCCGGGAAAGCTTTTCGAGATGCCGGACAGCGTCAGGCGCGGTCCGGATGACAAAGGCGCTTCATGTGCCACTTCGTGCTGGGCTGTCGTGTCCATAATCGTATCAAGCCCTGTAGCAAGGTTCGTTTGAAAGCGCGGCGGGACCTGAGCCCCGCCGCACCGTTTCGAAGGTCCCAGGATCAATAGATCTTGGAGAACTTTTCGATGTTCGACTTGTCGAACTGGAAGGGCGGAGCCATCGCAGCCGAGTTGGTGTCGTCGAGCGTGACCTTGCCGACGCGGCCGATCGACAGCGTAGCACCGGGCTTGGCCTCTTCCTTCTTCACCGCCAGGTCGTGGGCGAGGTAGACGGCGGAGTAGCCGAGATCGATCGGGTTCCACAGCGCAACCGCCTGGCTGGCGCCATTGTCGATGAACTTTTTGAACTCCGACGGCAGCGCCAGGCCGGTGACGTTGACCTTGCCGATCAGGCCTTCATCGGTCACCACCTGCGCGGCGGCAACGACGCCGACCGTGGTCGGTGCGATGATCGCCTTGAGGTTCGGATAGGACTTCAGCAGGCCCTTGGCTTCGTCCGTGCTCTTGGCCGAGTCGTCGTCGCCATAGACGGTGGCGACGAGCTTGATCTTGGGGAACTTCTCCGGCAGCACCTTCTTGGCCGCGTCGATCCAGGCATTCTGGTTGGTCGCGGTCGAAGAAGCCGACAGGATGGCGACATCGCCGCCTTCCGGCAGGTAGTCGGCGGCCAGCTTGATGATGGTCTCGCCGATCAGGTTGGTATCGGAGGGGTTGAGGTGAAGCTGGCGTCCTTCCGGCGCGACGCCTGAATCCCACGAGATGACGGTAATGCCGCGCTGCATCGCCTTCTTCAGCACTGGCACCAGCGCGTCGGCGTCGTTCGCCGAAATGGCGATGGCATTGACCTTCTGGGCGATCAGCGAATTGACCACTTCGATCTGCGCTTCGGCGGTCGCCTTGGTCGGGCCGGTGTAGATGATGTCGACATCGCCGAGCTCCTTGGCCGCCTCTTCGGCGCCCTTGTTGGCGGCGTCGAAGAAGCCGTTGCCGAGCGACTTCACCACCAGCGCGATCTTGACGTTTTCGGCGTAGGCGGCATTCACGAACATGGCGGCGGAGAACGCCGCCGTAACCATCAGTTTCTTCAGAAAGCTCATCGAATATCCTCCCTTGAGCGTTGCATTCCATCGCCGCTGCGGGCGTGAGTGGTTCTCAGGCCTGCAGCGAAGATTCTTCCTTGTTGGTTGCCGTTGTGCGGGCGATGATCAGCGTCACGCCGGCAGTCTCCAGCATGTTGGCTTCGCGATCCTCGATGGCGTCGTCGGTGATCACCGTGGCGATGCGCGACAGGCCGCACAGGATCAGGCTCGAGCGTTTGCGGAACTTCGAGGAATCGACCAGCACCACCAATTCGTCTGCCTGGTCGATCAGTTTCTGCTCGGCCTGGATCAGCAGCGGGTCGCCTTCCATAAGACCGAGCGGCCCCAGCCCTTGCGCGCCCATGAACATGCGGCGCGCGTAGAAATTGCGCGTCACGTCATTGTCGAACGGCGACAGGATGATGTTCTGCTCGCGGTAGATGGTGCCGCCCGACAGCATCACCGTGTTCTTGGAGTGCCTGAGCAAGTGCTCCGCGATCGGGAAGGAATTGGTGAAGATCGGCATGCGGCGGCCGGTCAGGAAATGCACCATCTGGAAGGTGGTGGTACCGCCATTGATGATGATCGGCTCGCCGTCCTTGCACAGATCCACGGCTTCCCGCGCGATTGCCCGCTTCTGCGAAGCGTTGATGGTTTCGTTGACGGAAAAGGGCCGGCCGGCAAGGCCGATGAACTGCGGCGGCGAAAGCGCCTCGGCGCCGCCGCGCACCCGGCGCAGCCGTTTTTGCACATGCAATGCCGCGATGTCGCGCCGGATCGTCGCCTCCGACGACTCCGTCAGGTCGACCATCTCCTGCACCGTCACCACAGGCTTTTCCTGGACGGCGGACAGAATGATCCTGTGGCGCTCTTTCTCGTGCATGGTTCCTCCCTGCCGGAGCATCTAGTCACCCAAAGCGCGCAGTGTCAATCATTTCCGATCAGATAATTTCATTGTGCAATGCAATATGACTGATATTGATCGTTTGTGATTGACAAGGCCGCCGCTTGCGTAGAAATTCGTACAAAAGGGACCCGCGCCGTTTGCGTGTCCCAAAGGGAGGATACCTATGCTCGACAAGCGCTCCGGCACGCGCCTCGCCAATCTTTGGGATGACGCAAAAGCGCAAGCAATGAGCGAGCCCGAACGTCTGGTCTACCGCTCGAATGTTCTTGGCTCCGACAAGCGCGTCACCAATTATGGCGGCGGCAACACCTCCTCCAAGATCTGGCAAAACGATCCGCTCACCGGCGAGAGCGTGGAAGTGCTGTGGGTCAAGGGCTCGGGCGGCGACAGCGCCTCGATCAAGCTCGACGGCTTCGCCACGCTCTACATGGACAAATTGCGCGCGCTGAAAGGTCTCTATCGCGGCCTCGAACATGAAGACGAGATGGTCGGCTATCTGCCCCATTGCACCTTCAACCTCAACCCGCGCGCGGCTTCCATCGACACGCCGCTGCATGCCTTCGTGCCGAAGCCTTATGTCGACCATATGCATCCCGATGCCATCATCGCCATTGCCGCCGCCAAGGATTCGCAGGCGCTGACCAAGGAGATCTTCGGCGACACGATCGGCTGGCTGCCATGGAAACGTCCGGGCTTCGAGCTCGGCCTGTGGCTGGAGAAATTCTGCCGCGAAAACCCCGAAGCCAAGGGTGTCGTACTGGCCAGTCATGGCCTGTTCAGCTGGGGCGACACGCCGAAGGAATGCTACGAGACGACGATCTCGGTGATCAACCAGGCGATCGACTGGTTCGAGCGCAAGAGCAAGGGCAAGCCGATTTTCGGCGGCGAAGTCGTCAAATCCCTCGATGCGCCTGCGCGTCGCGCCGTGGCCGCAAAACTGATGCCGAGGATCCGTGGCCTGATCTCGGAGAACAGCCACAAGCTCGGCCATTTCGACGATTCCCCTGCCGTGCTCGAATTCGTCAATTCCAGGGATTTGCGGCCGCTGGCGGCACTCGGCACGTCCTGCCCGGACCACTTCCTGCGCACCAAGATCCGGCCGCTGGTCATCGAGTTCGACCCCCAAAATCCCGACGTCGATGCCGTCATTGCCCGTCTTGCCGATGATGTGGCGGAGTATCGCGTCGGCTATCAGGCCTATTATGACCGCTGCAAGCACGCGGATTCGCCACCGGTGCGCGATCCGAACGCCGTCGTCTATCTGATGCCCGGCGTTGGCATGTTCACCTTCGCCGGCGACAAGGCGACGGCGCGCATATCGGGCGAATTCTACGTCAACGCCGTCAACGTCATGCGCGGTGCCTCGACGGTCTCGACCTATGTCGGCCTGCCCGACCAGGAAGCCTTCGACATCGAATACTGGCTGCTCGAAGAGGCAAAGCTGCAGCGCCTGCCGAAACCAAAGGCTCTTGCCGGCCAGATTGCGCTGGTCACCGGCGGCGCCGGCGGCATCGGCCGGGCCACCGCCAGCCGGCTGCTGCGCGAGGGCGCGTGCGTCGTGCTGGCCGATATCGACGAAGCAGCCCTTGCCGGCGCCAATGACGAGCTTGCCAAGGCCTATGGCAAGGATTTCGTGCGGCCCGTAGTCATCAACGTCACGTCCGAGGATCAGGTGATCTCCGGCTTTGCCGAAACGGCGGTCGAATTCGGCGGCATCGATATTCTGGTCTCCAATGCCGGCCTGGCCTCCTCGGCGCCGATCGAGGACACCACGCTGACGCTGTGGAACAAGAACATGGACATCCTGTCGACCGGCTATTTCCTGGTTTCGCGGGAGGCGTTCCGGCTGTTTCGGGCGCAGAAGATCGGCGGCAACGTCGTCTTCGTCGCCTCCAAGAATGGGCTTGCCGCATCGCCAAACGCCGCCGCCTATTGCACTGCCAAGGCCGCCGAAATCCATCTGGCACGCTGCCTGGCGCTGGAAGGCGCGGAAGCGCAGATCAGGGTCAATGTCGTCAACCCCGACGCCGTGCTGCGCGGCTCGAAGATCTGGAGCGGCGAATGGAAGGAACAGCGCGCCGCCGCCTACAAGATGTCGACCGACGATCTCGAGGAGCACTACCGCTCGCGTTCGATGCTGAAGCGGTCGGTGTTCCCCGAAGACATCGCCGAGGCGATCTATTTCTTCGCCTCCGATATGTCGGCCAAATCGACCGGTAACATCATCAACGTCGACGCCGGCAACGCACAGAGCTTTACGCGATAAGCAGTCGTTTGAGGGTTGGCGCCGACGCCGGAGCTTTACCCTTCTCCCCGTTACCATACGGGGAGAAGGTGCCGGCAGGCGGATGAGGGGCAGCGCCAACCGAACGCATTTGGGAGGAAACTTTAGTGTCCGAAACCATCATCTCCGCCGATGTTGTCGAGAAAGATAATGCCGCGCGCAACGCCAATCTCAAGCGCGACTACGAGTCCCTCGGCGAGCGCCTCGACCGCCGCGGCATCGCCATCGACGCCATCCGCGACAAGGTCGAGAAATTCGCCGTCGCCATCCCGTCCTGGGGCGTCGGCACCGGCGGCACCCGCTTTGCCCGCTTTCCCGGCGCCGGAGAGCCGCGTGACATTTTCGACAAGATCGAGGACTGCGCCGTCATCCGGCAATTGACGCAGGCGACGCCGACCGTCTCGCTGCATATTCCCTGGGACAAGGCCGATCCGAACCGGCTGAAGCAGGCGGCATCCCGCTTCGGCCTCGGCTTCGACGCCATCAACTCCAACACCTTCTCCGACGCCAGGGACCAAAAACTGTCCTATAAATTCGGCTCGCTGTCGCATGCCGATGCAGCAACACGCCGGCAGGCGGTCGAGCACAACCTCGAATGCATCGAGATCGGCAGGACGCTGGGCTCCAAAGCGCTGACGGTATGGATCGGTGACGGTTCGAACTTTCCCGGCCAGGTCAATTTCGCCAAGGCATTCGAGCGCTATCTCGACGCGATGAAGGAGATCTATGCCGGACTGCCGGACGGCTGGAAACTGTTCACCGAGCACAAGATGTACGAGCCGGCCTTCTATTCGACCGTCGTGCAGGATTGGGGCACCAACTACATCATCGCCAACGAGCTTGGCGACAAGGCGTTCTGTCTGGTCGACCTTGGCCATCACGCCCCCAACGTCAACATCGAGATGATCGTGTCGCGACTGATCCAGTTCAAGAAACTTGGCGGCTTCCATTTCAACGATTCGAAATATGGCGACGACGATCTCGACGCCGGCTCGATCGATCCCTACCGGCTGTTCCTCGTCTTCAATGAACTGGTCGATGCCGAGCTTGCCGGTGCCGAAGGTTTCGATCCGGCCCACATGCTCGATCAGAGCCATAACGTCACCGATCCGATAGAAAGCCTGATGTTGTCGGCGGTCGAGGTGCAGCGCGCCTATGCCCAGGCGCTGCTGGTCGACCGCAAGGCGCTCGAAGGCTTCCAGGACGCCAATGACGCGCTGATGGCGACGCAGACGCTGAAGACAGCCTATCGCACCGACGTCGAGCCTATCCTTGCCATGGCGCGGCTGAAGACCGGCGGCGCCATCGATCCGGTCGCCGCCTACCGCGCCGCGGGCTACCGGGCGAAGGTCGCAGCCGAACGGCCGGCGGTGGCAAGCGTCGGCGGTGGGATTGTTTGATATTGGCTGAAAAACGAAAACCCGCCTAAGGCGGGTCGTCGGTGCGAATCAATTGCGATTGTTGCGTTTATAAGCCCAGGCTTGGGCGGATCGCATTCCAGTCTTCCCAAGCATTCTCAAGCCTGATGTCATCATAGCCGCGCTTCTCCGCCACCTGCGCGGCGACGTCGTATGGCATCGCCATGCATGCGGCGCTGTCCCTGATCGCCACGACTTCGTCCTCAGTCAAAGGCGAGCCCTTTTGCTGTTCGCGATTGAGCAGAACCGCCACAAGCGATGGGATCGCTACCAAAACCAACTGCTCGTCGGTCACGTCAAATTCTCTGTCGGCTTGTACTTCACCAGCTTCTTGAGCCGCTCGCCCAAGGGCTTCTCGCCGACGCGTTCAGGCCCGCGGGCTACGTCCTTGAAGTTGTGGATCTGGGATTGCTTCGGATCAGCCATGCTTGCGCCTGTACCATGCTCAGTGGCTGCGGCCTATCCTTGCCATGGCGCGGCTGAAGACCGGCGGCGCCATCGATCCGGTCGCCGCCTACCGCGCCGCCGGCTACCGAGCGAAGGTCGCAGCCGAACGGCCGGCGGTGGCGAGCGTCGGCGGCGGGATTGTTTGATGTTGAGGGTGAAAATGAAAACCCGCCTCGGGAGGGCGGGTCGTCGGAGCCAATTAGCACCACACGCAGATTAGTAGCATAGCTGCCGGCACAAAGCAAGAACAAAATTGCTGTAACGTGAAAATTCTGGGAGCCGCGATGAAGCGTGGCCTTGTTTCCAACGCTGCGGCGCTCAGAAGTAACGGCATGGATCCTAGGGTCTCCGCGACGCAGCGGAGACCCTAAGATCCATGCCGTTGCAGTCGCCGAAGATTGCAACGGCGGTTGCGAGGCGAACCGGCACAGGCGTGCGAACCCTCCCGATTCTTTCGATCTTCGCAGTAGACTCGACCTCCCCAAACCGCTTTCCTAGGCCCACCCCAAGCCTCGGAGAACGGCCATGCACAATTTCCGCCGGACGCTGATCGCCGTCAGCCTCTCCCTCACCTTGGCCTTTATCCCGTTCCTTGCCCTTGCCGCCTCGCCGCAGCCGGCGAAGGGCGAGCACGGCATGGTGGTGACCGCCCAGCATCTTGCGTCTGAGGTCGGCGTCGAGGTGCTGAAGCAGGGCGGCAACGCGGTCGATGCCGCGGTCGCCGTCGGCTATGCGCTGGCCGTGGTCTATCCGACCGCCGGCAATATCGGCGGTGGCGGCTTCATGACCATCCGCTTCAAGGACGGCCGCTCGACCTTCCTCGATTTTCGCGAGCGCGCGCCGCTGGCCGCGACCAAAACCATGTATCTCGACAAGGACGGCAAGCCGGTAAAAGGCGCCAGTCTCGACGGCTATCTGGCGGTCGGCGTGCCGGGCTCGGTCGCTGGTTTCGAGATGGCGCGGGAGAAATACGGCACGCTGTCGCGGCAGGGCTTGCTGGCGCCGGCCATCCGCTTTGCCAAGGAAGGCTTCGTGCTGGAGCAGGGCGATGCGGCCTCGCTCCAGGGCGGCGCCGAGCGGTTGGCAAGGGACCCAGCGGCGGCGGCCATTTTCCTCAAGCCGGACGGCAAGCCCTATGCTGTCGGCGAGCGGCTTGTTCAGCCCGATCTCGCGGCTTCGCTGGCCGCCATTTCCGACCGCGGGGCGGATGCCTTCTACAAAGGCGCGACCGCCGACGCCATCGTCAAGGCGAGTGGCGAGAAGGGCGGCATTCTGGCCAGGGCTGATTTCGAAAGCTATGCGGTGCGCGAGCTCAAGCCGGTGACCTGCAATTATCGCGGCTACGAGATCATTTCCTCGCCGCCGCCGAGCTCCGGCGGCGTCATCATCTGCGAGATCCTCAACGTGCTTGAGTTCTATCCGTTGTCCTATCTCGGCGCCGGTTCGGCCGAGACGGTTCACGTCATGGTCGAGGCGATGCGCCACGCCTATGTCGACCGCAATTCGGCGCTCGGCGATCCCGGCTTCATCGACAATCCGGTCGCAAAACTGCTCGACAAGAATTACGCCAGGGAAATTCGTGAAAAGATCGATCCGTTCCGGGCCGGCGTCTCGCAGGAATTGATGCCGAAGGGTTTTGGCGAGAGCAAAGAGACGACGCATTTTTCGATCATCGACAATGATGGCAATGCCGTCGCGGTAACCTACACGCTGAACGGCTCTTTCGGCGCCGGCGTTGTCGCCGCCGGCACCGGCATCCTGCTCAACAACGAGATGGACGATTTCACCCAGAAACCCGGCGTGCCCAATCTCTATGGCCTCGTCCAGGGCGAGGCGAATGCGATTGCGCCGAAAAAGACGCCGCTGTCGTCGATGAGCCCGACCATCCTCGCCAAAGACGGCAAGCCGTTCATGGTCATCGGCAGCCCCGGCGGTTCACGCATCATCACCATCACGCTGGAGGCGATCGTCAACGTCGTCGACCACGGTATGAACATCCAGCAGGCCATCGACGCACCGCGCATCCATCACCAATGGTTGCCCGACACGGTCTATATCGAACCTTTCGGCCTGTCGCCCGATACCGAAAAGCTGCTTACCGGCATGGGCTACCGCCTCGATCTTGCCGACACGACGTGGGGCCAGGCGGCCGGCATCCTGGTCGGCGGCAAGAGCCTGGCGGAAATCGAGAAGGGTGGCGGCGCCCGCTACAATGGCGCCATCGACAGCCGCGCCGCAGCCGGCAAGGCTATCGGGTATTAGACCCCAAAAGTGGGAATCGGTTTTTCGGATAAGATCATGGTCAACAATAAGATTTCGCTCTGAATCAGGTGACCAGCGCGATCGTGGACGCTATCAGCATCAGCGCCGCGATGCCGACGAACAGGGCGTAGATGCGTGGCCGGTCGAGCAGAAGCGCATTGCCGGATATCCATGCCGCGGTGGCGCCACCAAGCGCGAAAAAGAAGGTGCTGCGGCGCCCGAAGCTCAAGCCGGCAGCCATCAGGCCACCGATGATCAGGGCGCCGAACACGATGATCACGGCGACCGCGTATTTCTCGAAATCGTTGCTGCCGGCGCTCGGGCCGATTGCGTTCAACCTTGACAGATCGTCCGGATCGAACGGGCTGGTCGACCCATATTCGTCTTGACCGACAGGCTCATGCATTATTCGTTCTCCGCAAACCGACAGCAAATCATCAAGCCTCGCCGAGCGCAACCGCTCGCCGAATGTGATCGGCACGGTGTTCAACACTTTCTGGCGGCGGCTTGCCAGAGATTTTTGAATTCGCGCTTGGATCGCCGCCCCGCTGCGCGGCCTGGTCAAGCGCCTTGCCCGAGCTGAACCTTCATGCCGCCCTGGCCAAGGACTGCGTTGCCTGAACGGAAGCCCCAAGCACCGCCTGTGCGCTGTCTGCCTGCCTTTCATCGACATGCGCCAGCACCAGGATCACACCTTGTGCGGCATCTGGCTTGCCTAGCTGCTTGCCGATATCGGACAATGCGCCGAAAAGTCTGCCGGCAACGCAGCCCAAGGCTGCACCGACGAGGGCCGATGCCAGCCATCCCGCGCCGAGGGGATCGATGCCGGGGATATCGAAGGCGCCGAGGCCGGCCAACAAACCCGCCGCGCCAAGGGCGGCACCGGTGCCTGGACCGCGCAAGACGGCGCCGATTTCGTCGTCGTAGGGTCCGATGATACTGATCTGGTGGCGCGCAATTCCTGCCGCCTGAAGTGCTTCGACGGCTCGCGCCGCCTGGTCATGGGAATCAAAAAGTCTGCTGATTGTTCGCATTGAAACTGCCTGTGAGGCCCCCCGGCCCTCGACGGTGCGGCGGGTTCCTGCTGAGCGACGACTGCCCGAGCTTTCACGTCAATCGATGATCTTGACGATCTTGCGCGTGCCTGGGTCGACCACGACCGTGCGGTTGTCGACGACGACATAGCGGTACTTGACGTTGGGAACTTCATGAAGCTCGACGGTATCGGGGAGCGTCGAGCCGATATTGAGCTCCACCCCAGGGATTTTCACCGAGGCTAGCGGCTGCTTCTTCACGTACTCCTTGATGACCGTTTCCTGCTGCGGTTCGATGACAACGTCTTGCGCCGCAGCGGCGCCGATGCCTGCCAGCAGCAAAAATCCCGCCACCGCGGTGGAAAGATGCATTCTCATGGTCGTCTCCTTTGCGAACTCGGTCCGCTCTTCACGCCAAGGCTCACTCGAACGGAAGGCAGCTGAAAACGTTCCGTCGACGGGGCTTCGGTCCCGCCCGGCAGGGACCAACCGACGTGTTGCCGCAGGACCTAAGTCTGATCCTTGCGCGCAAAGGGTGGGTTTGCCGCGTGACCCGGAACCGTGGCGGCGCGTGGCCGTTGCTGGCTGCACGTTCCGGGAGGATTCCATGGAAAAGGTCGACGGTTGCTCGCACCGGTCCTGGCTGTTTCCATTCCGATCGAATCCGGCATCTGCGCAGCACTGTCCCTTCCTGCGCCGATAAGGGTTCGCGCGTCACTTTGTGGCGGGCGAACCCTCAAATTGCTGCGTGCACCAAAGTTGACCCCCTGAAGCGAAGAGAAGGGGCGAGGAGAGCGGAAATGGCCGATGACAAGAGCAAGCGAGACTTCAGCGACCGCAATCGCGTTTCGGCGGATGAATATTATGAGGTCGAATATTTCGCGCGGGAAAATGGTGTTTCGCCCAGCCAGGTGAGCAAGCTGATCAAAAGGACCGGCGGCGACCGGATGATCCTCTCGCAGGCGGTGAAGGCATTGCGCGAGCGGCGAAGCCAACGGTGAAAAGGCACTGATCGCGATCGGCCGAGATCCGGCCAGCTATCGACAACGTGCCCGGATGCCGCCGCTTCGGCCAAGCGCAATGCCCCGCTACTTCCTCGATTCCGATGAAGACGGAATTGTCTATTCCGACGATCAGGGAACGTTATATGACGATCTCCCGCTAGTCAGGAAAGAAGCCCTTCGCACACTGGCCGAGATGGCCAGGGATGGCCTTCCTCATCGCAGGATTGCAATCAAGGTCCGGGACGACCGTGGCGGTCTGGTCCTTGAAATGGCTTTGACCTTTGCCGTTGAAACGCGGCACTTCGACGAGCGGATTTTCCGGATCGACTTGCGCACGAACTGACGGCTCGATCATCATCGCGCCGACCATCAGATTTCTGGTGCAGCGGCATCTTCCCCTGGCGTGGAACATTAGAAATCTCTAATTGTTATCTTAAGCAGCGGGAACCTCCCAGGTTTCTGCTGCAGATCGGGTGCAACCCGATCGGCCCGCGCCCTCCGCCAGAGGCGCGGGCTTCGTTTGTTTAGCCGATGCGGAACGCCGTTCGGCAGCAGCATATTGGAGGCCTGCGGGAGCATTAGTAACATCTGTCGCTACCGCGGCGCCCTGGCGCCCAGGCAACGGAGCCCGTCGTCCGACAGGGCGGCGGGCTTTTTTGACGCGGGTCGGTCATCACGCAATCGATGGAATTCTGGCCGGCGCCGCTTCGTGTGGCATGGGGTAAGGTGCCCTGACGCAGCGCCGGCCAAGCGGAAATCAGGTCCGCCGCAGCCAGATTGTAGCCGCGCTGGCGCAGCAGGTAATTGCGTGATCGCGGAAGCCGCACCATTGCAGAGCCCTCCCCAGCAGTTCGGCCTGCCCAGCGGCTGAACCGCGGCATTCATTCATTCTGACGATGCATCGGACGCCCCGACGGCGGAAATTGGACACCGCGCTCGCTCGCGACTATGGCGGCCGATGCTCCCTGCAGATTTCGGATGAAAGGCTATTCTACCCTTGTCGCGCCTGGATTCTTATCAGATCGTGGCAAGGGTTGCTTTTCCGGCCGCGTTTGCCGGCGTTCTGCTGTTCGCCCTTTTGCCGGAGCAACTCCTGCGGGGCCTTGGCCTGGCTTTCACGTCTGATCACGACAAGCTCAATCACGCCGCCGCCTTCGTCGTCCTGGCGGCTCTCGGAAGTTTCGGCTGGCCGGAACGCAAGGCGAAGCTGATCGTACTCCTCGTTCTCACGGGTGCGGCGATCGAGGGGCTTCAAGCCGTGCAACTGATAGGGCGCGACCCGGATTTATTCGACTGGGTGGCCGACTGCGCGGGAATCGCGTGCGGACTGATGGTTGCGGGCTGGACAAGGCGGCTCGCCGGCGGATTGCCATAGCTCGAAAGCGCATAACGGAATCGGCGCGCCCGTGCCCCAATAAGAGGAAATTGGCCGGCGCCACTGGGGGGCGCGTTGGGGTAAGTTGCCTGATGGGGCGCCGGCCAGGCGGAAAAATTACGTCCGCCGCAAAGCAACATAGCAGGAACGGCAAAGCGCGGCAGTAGCGTGATCGCGGAAGGTCCGCGTTGGCGCCTCCGGTGCGGTGACCCGTTTTGGATCAACAAATCTGGCACCTGAATTGCACTGCAGGCAATGCCGGGAAATCCCGGCAATCGTCCCCGAATATGGGGCCTCGCCGCTTCGCAAATGGAGCGGCGGGCCTTTTTGCCGGACGTTGAAAAGTAGGCCGATCAGCGGCTTAGCCGATCACGGTGTGCTTAGCCCGATTTCCCCTGCCAAGTGCTTATTCTCACAAGAGAAATTCTAAAGCGCCCAAGCATCGGTGCTTGACACAGGTTTCGATAACTGGATAAGTGGATACACAGATACGCTCTGATCGGACCAGGGACATGGCAGCTGACGCAATCGAGCCGTTGGGCATCACGACCGCCGAGGAGGAGGCTTATCGCCACATTCAGCGGGCCCTGAGGATGGGGCGTTACCGGGCCGGGGACCGGCTGATCCCGGAAGAGATCGCGACGGAAATCGGCATGAGCCGCATGCCGGTTCGCGAAGCATTCCGCCAACTGGCCGCGGAAGGTCTTGTGGTCATTCGCCCGAACCGTGGCTGCATCGTCGCCGGGCTTACCCTCGATGAGATCTACGAAACCTTTGAAATACGCTCGGTGCTCGAAGGGCTGGCGGTGAGGCTTGCCATGCCGCACATCGATGCCGAAGTGCTTGAAGAACTGGAACGCCAGCTGGACCGCATGGAGCGCGCCAGCCAGACCGGCAGCAGCGACTGGGTCGTGCGCCATCAGGCCTTCCATTTGCAGATTTGCCAACTGAGCAACCGACCCAAACTCGTCCGGCAGATTGCCAGCCTGCACGTCGTGATCGAACCCTACCTGCGCATCTGGTTCGACTATGTCGACAAGCCCGCCAGCGCGCGTGCCGAGCACGAGATCCTGATCGACGTGCTGCGGTCAGGTGACGCCGGCAAGGCTGAGATCGTCATGCGGGATCATATCGT
Source organism: Mesorhizobium sp. M1182 (assembly GCF_040318335.1). Classification (NCBI taxonomy): domain Bacteria; kingdom Pseudomonadati; phylum Pseudomonadota; class Alphaproteobacteria; order Hyphomicrobiales; family Phyllobacteriaceae; genus Mesorhizobium; species Mesorhizobium sp. M1182. Next base: position 25,845 of record NZ_JAMYMD010000012.1, on the reverse strand, counting down.
CGAGACAGCGCCGCTTCTGGCCAACTTCGCAAGTCCCGGCCGCCGCTAGGGAATACCATCTAACTCGTTGAAGCCGGAAGATAATCCGGCACGACGAAAGGGAACTGCCGTACCGGCAAAAAAGAGGAGAATGACATGAAAATTAGCCGCATCGCAGCCATTGCGTCGGTCCTGTTCGGCCTGGTCCAGGCCGCCGTTGCACAAGAAACACCAAAGGCAATTACCATTGCCACCGAAGGAGCCTACGCGCCCTGGAATTTCACCACAGCCGACGGCAAGCTGGACGGCTTCGAAGTCGATCTCGCCAACGATCTGTGCGGGCGAATGAAGATCGAGTGCAAGATCGTCGCACAGGACTGGGACGGCATGATCCCCGCGCTGACCGTCGGCAAGTTCGACGTGATCATGGCGAGCATGTTCATCACTGAAAAACGTCTGAAGGTCATTGATTTTACCCAGCCATATGCGGTTGACCCCTCAGGTTTCGCGGTCGCCAAGGATAGCGAACTGGGCAAGCTCGGCATTTCCAACGAGCGGTTCAAGCTGGACAATGAAGCCACTTCGCAGGCGGCAATCGACAAGCTCAAGCCATTGCTGAAGGGAAAGATCATTGGAGTTCAGGCTGCAACGGCGAACCTGGAATTCCTGAAAAAATACTTCTCGGACGTCGCCGAGATTCGCGAATACAAGACCACCGAGCAACACGATCTCGATCTTGCCGCGGGTCGCATCGACGCGCTCTTCGCGCAACAGACAGCGCTGGCCGCCACGCTGAGCAAGCCGGAGTTCAGCGACTATACGCTTGCAGGACCAGGATTTGTCGGGGGTCTCTTCGGTCTTGGCTCCGGGGCCGGCATCCGCAAAGAGGACACCAAGCTGAAAGACATGCTCAACGGCGCCATCGACGCCGCGACCGCCGACGGCACGATCAAAACCCTGTCGCTTAAATGGCTCAAGAGCGACGTTACTCCAGTCAAGTAAGCGCTTGCCGGCGAACGGCCATTCCTGACCACGTTCCGGAGCTGAGCCGTTCGTCCTGCCGGGGGCATCAATGCCGGGGGCATCAATGCCGGGGGTATCAATGCCGGGGGTATCAATGGTTGACGCATTCCGGCTGCTTGGTTTCCAGCACGGAGGTTGGGGGGCTGCTCTTCTCATGGCGGCCTCGGTCACAGTGCTCCTGTCTATGCTGGGCTTTGCGCTTGGCGCTGTATTTGGCGGGCTGGCAGCGGCCGGGCGTCTCCGCAACTCCAAAATATTGAGGTTCTTGGCCCTTGGCTATTGCACGGTTTTCAGGGGCGTGCCCGACCTTCTGACCATTTATCTGCTTTACTATGGAGGTAGCGTCGCCCTGACCTCGCTTGGTCATAGCCTGGGCGGGTCCGGATTCGTCGGCGTTCCGGCCTTTGCCACCGGAACCTTGGCTATCGCGATCATCTCGGGCGCCTATCAAGCCGAGGTCTATCGAGGGGCTTACGTCGCCATCGACCAGGGACAGCACGATGCCGCTTGCGCGCTTGGTCTCAACCGGCTGCAGCGGCTGCGACAGGTTATTTTTCCCCAGCTCCTGAGATACGCGCTGCCAGGTCTCGGCAATGTGTGGCAGTTGGTTCTGAAGGACTCGTCGCTGATATCGGTAATCGGCCTCGTTGAACTGATGCGCCAGGCGCAGATCGCTGCAGGTTCGACCCGTGAACCGTTCATTTTCTACATTGCTGCAGCCTTGCTCTATCTGGCTATCGCTTCCGTCACGGGCCACGCCTTTTACCGTCTGGAACGGAAGGCGCCGTGGCGCGTCCGGTCGGCATGATAGATTTCAGTTTTTTCCTCGAAATCCTGCCGAAGCTACTCGCCGGCCTGCCGCTCACGGTGGAACTGGCCCTGACTTCCATCGTTGCCGGCTTCGTTCTTGCCGTCACATTGGCGCTTGCCCAGCAATCGGAATCGCCCTTCGTCGTCTTGCCGATCCGTGGCTTCGTTGCCGTGTTCAGGGGCACGCCTCTGCTGGTGCAGATTTTTCTGACCTATTATGGCCTTGGTCAGTTCCGGCACCAACTGTCGGCAATTGGATTATGGACCGCTTTCCGCGAACCCTACTGGTGCGCAATCATCGCGCTGACCCTCAACACCACCGCCTATGGCAGCGAAATCCTCCGCGGCGCGATTCAATCGGTGCCACGCGGCCTTGTCGAGGCGGCCCGGTCTGTCGGCCTGTCCACCTATTTGACGTATCGGCACGTTATCCTGCCGCTGGCCTTTCGCCAGGCGCTGCCGAGTTACGGCAATGAAATCATCCTGATGATCAAGGGCACGTCTCTGGCTTCCATCGTGACCTTGATGGAGGTGACTGGAATTGCCCAGGGATTGATCTCCCAGACCTACCGCGCCTTTGAAGTCTTCATCTGCGCGGGCGCCATTTATCTCACTTTGAACTTCGCGATCATTCGGGCCTTGGCGGCACTCGAATACTGGATGTCGCGGCATCTGCGGCACCGCCCCTCGACGATGAGCGACGCCGCCTCTTGAGCACGATCAGAAGGGCATAGCATGCGAAATTTTGAGAAACCAACGCGCTCGGTCGTCGTTTCACGCGAGGCCATGGCCGCCACCTCTCATCCGTCGGCGACCCTGACGGCGGTCGAGATCATGGCGGCCGGCGGCAACGCCATGGATGCCGCCATCGCAGCCTGCGCGGTGCAATGTGTCGTCGAGCCAGCCTCGACCGGCATTGGAGGCGACTGCTTCGCTCTTCTGTCGCGAAACGGATCCGGCGAGGTCATCGCCTACAACGGATCGGGCAGGACACCCGCCGCCCTGACAATTGACTGGTTCCTCGAACGTGGCATGGCCGAGGTGGCCCGCAATTCTCCCGGCTCCGTCACCATCCCGGGAGCCATCGATGCCTGGACCAGATTGCACGCTGATCATGGACATATGCCCTTCGATCAAATCCTGGCCCCCGCTATACGTTTCGCCGAGGAAGGCTACGCCATTTCACCGCGGGTCCATCGTGACTGGGCGTTGGAAGAAGAACTTCTGGCCTCCGATGTAGCCGCGAAACGGATTTTCCTGCCAAACGGCCGCGCGCCACGTGTTGGCGAAGTGCATCGCCAGCCTGAGTTGGCTGCAACGCTGCGGCTGATCGCCAAGAAGGGACGAGAGGCCTTCTATACTGGCCCTGTGGCCGACGACATGGTCGCCTATCTTCGTGGGCTCGGCGGATTGCACACACTTGAAGATTTCGCCTCGGCAACAGGCGAATACGTGACCCCGATCAGCACGGCGTTCCGAGGCTGCGATGTGTTCGAATGTCCGCCGAATGGCCAGGGTGTGATCGCGCTGCTCATTCTAAACATCCTCTCGCGCTTCGAAGCGCACGGCGACCCGCAATCCGCGGACCGGCTTCACCTGGAAATCGAAGCAACACGCCTCGCTTACGCCGCGCGTGACCTGCTCGTCGCCGATCCCGACACTTCCGAGGTCCCGGTGGCCGACATGTTGTCGAATGCCTGGGCCGATCGTCTGGCCGGCATGATTGACCTAAAGCGCGCCCGCGCGGACCTGCCGGCGTTCGATATGCCGCTGCACAGCGACACGGTCTATATTTCCGTTGTCGATAAGGACCGCAATGCGGTCAGTTTCATCAACTCGGTCTTCGACAGCTTTGGCTCGGGTCTGGTCTCGCCACGCTCCGGTGTCGTCTTGCACAATCGCGGGCAAAGCTTTTCGCTTGACCCCAGGCACCCCAATGCAGTGGCGCCGAACAAGCGACCTTTGCATACTATCATACCCGGGATGCTTGCGAGAGACGGCCGGGCAGAAATGCCTTTCGGCGTTATGGGCGGCTACTACCAGGCAATGGGCCACGCGCACCTGCTGACGAAGGTGCTCGATTTCGGGATGGATCTGCAGGAGGCGATTGATCTGCCGCGGGTCGCCCCCGTCAGCGGCACCATGAACGTCCAGGCCGAACACGGGCTCGCTGGCGAAACCGTAGCTGAACTTAGCCGACGCGGTTTCGAAATCATTCCCGCCACGGACCCGATCGGCGGTGCGCAGGCCATTCGCATCGATTGGGCAAACGGGACCCTGCTGGGCGGTTCTGAACCGCGCAAGGACGGCTGCGCCCTCGGTCTGTAGAGCGGTTATGGCCAGAGCGGGATGCAAGATGCCGAAGATGCTCTCCATTGACATTTGGCCGAGCAGGAGCCGCTGGCGCCATGGTCCCGATAATTCTTGCACGCCATCGACAATCCGATCGGCGCGAGGTTGTCACCCATGTCTTAGGTACAAACTGTTACCCATGTCTCCGAGCCGTACAGGGAAAAAATGGTGCCCAGAGGCGGATTCGAACCACCGACACGCGGATTTTCAGTCCGCTGCTCTACCAACTGAGCTATCTGGGCCTGCTCCGGTAGGCGGCAATCTGCACACCGGGTTCATGAAAGCGCCGTCGGCACCCCTTGAAAGCGCGTGGGTTATAGCACGGGAATCCGGCCTGTCCAGCGCTTAGAGCATGATCCCGAAAAGTGGAATCCGGTTTTCGGAAAAGATCATGCTCAGACAAAACGCCAGAACCTGTTCCGTCCGACAGTGCCCGGATGGAACAGGTTCTGGACATTGATCGCAGGCGGGAAACGACAGGCAGTCCGCAAGGCCGATCATCGGTCACGATCGCGGCTGCGAAACCGTCCCAAGCCTGTGGAAAACCGCAGGTGGACGGTGCTATTTCTGGTCGTCGTTCTGATCCTCGTCGTCGCGGCCCGGGATGACGTAGACCCCCTTCAGCCAGCGGTTGAGGTCGATGTCCTTGCAGCGCGTCGAGCAGAACGGGTAGGTTTCGCGCGCCGATGGCTTGCCGCATTCGGGGCAGGGCCGCTTGGGCCGCAACGGCGTGACCTTGTCGTCCGGGCTCATATCCGCGCACCCGACAGCCAGTTGGCGTGCACCTTAAACCCTTCGCCGCTCAAAAGCGCTACCGTCTCGTAGAGTGGCAGGCCGACGACGTTGGTGTAGGAGCCGACAAGCTTGACGACGAAGGCGCCGGCAAGCCCCTGGACGCCATAGCCGCCGGCCTTGCCGCGCCATTCTCCGGACGCGATGTAGGCCTCGATCTCCTCGCGCGGCAGCCGCTTGAAGCGCACCCTGGTCTCGACCAGCCGCAAGCGCTGCTTGCCGCCAGGTGTGATCAGGCAGATGCCGGAATAGACGCGGTGCGAACGGCCGGACAAAAGCCCAAGGCAGTTGGCGGCGTCGTCGAGCGTCTCGGCCTTGGGCAGGATGCGTCGCCCGACGGCAACCACCGTGTCGGCCGCCAGCACGAAGCTCGGCGCGTAGTCCGTCTCGGTTTTCAGCGAGGCCAGCGCTTTCTCGGCCTTCTGCGTCGCCAGGCGCTTGGCCAGCGAGCGCGGGTGTTCGGCGCGCAGCGGCGTCTCGTCGACATCAGCCGGCAGCACACGGTCCGGCTCGATGCCGGCCTGCTGCAGCAGCTCGATCCGGCGTGGCGAACCCGAGGCAAGCACGAGCTTCTGCAAAATGCCCATCGCGATCCCGGCCGGGTCCTTGAACTTACTTGAAGCGGTAGGTGATGCGGCCCTTGGTCAGGTCGTAGGGCGTCATCTCGACCAGGACCTTGTCGCCGGTCAAAACGCGGATGCGGTTCTTGCGCATGCGGCCGGCCGTATGGGCGATGATTTCATGTTCGTTTTCGAGCTTGACCCTGAACATCGCGTTGGGCAGCAGTTCCGTCACGACACCCGGAAACTCGAGGACTTCTTCCTTCGGCATTCGATACCTTTGCTTGGATGGGTACTTCCAGCGCCCCGGCCGGAAAGTTGCGCGGAACCTATATGATAAACGCCCGCTTGTGAACATGCTTAATCCGCGGCGTTTTCAGCCCCGTTGCCGAGGAAACGGCGGCCGATCCGCCCCTTCAGCCGCTCGCGCACGTCGCGGTAGGCGGCCATGATCTGCTCGCGCGTGCCGCTGACGCCGGTCGGGTCGGGCATCGGCCAATATTCGACCTCGACGGCCAGCGAGCGGGTGAGTTCGAGCGCGATGTGGTGGGCTTCCGGCGCCAGCGTGACGATCAGGTCGAAATAATCGTCCTCGAGGTCATCCATCGTTCTCGGGTGCCGTTCGCCGAGCGACAGCCCTTCTTCGGCCAGCACGGCATCGACGAACGGATCGCGTTCGCCGCCGCGCACTCCCGCCGAGGCGACGAAGGTGGTAGGCGGGAGCACCTTGCGCGCCAGCAATTCGGCCATCGGCGAGCGCACGGCGTTCATGCCGCAGACAAACAGGATCGAGCGGGGCAGGATCTGGCGGGGCAGCGGGGCGGCCAGTTTCAGCCTCGCCAGTGCAGCACGCAAACCAGCGTGAACAGCCGGCGCGCCGTGTCGAAGTCAATCTCGATCTTGCCGGCAAGCCGGTCCATCAGCCTCTGCGAGCCTTCATTGTGCAGGCCGCGCCGGCCCATGTCTATCGCCTCGATATGGCTTGGCGTCGCGGTGCGGATGGCATCGTAATAGCTTTCGCAGATCATGTAGTAGTCCTTGACGATGCGCCGAAGCGGCGTCAGCGACAGGATGTGGGTGACCACGGCTGCGCCGTCCTCGCGCGCCACCGCGAACACCAGCCGGGATTCGGCCAGCGACAGTTTCAGCCGGTACGGCCCGGCGCCGTCGTCATTGACCGGCTGGAAGCGGTTCTCCTCGATCAGGTCGAAGATCGCCACCGCCCGCTCATGCTCGACATCGGGCGTCGAGCGGCCGATCGTCTCGTCGAGCTCGACATCGATCAGCCTGGCGCGGGTTTGGTCGTAGTCGGACATTTCTACATGTTCAGCCGGATGGCGACGGAGCGTCCATGTGCATCGAGGCCTTCCGCCTTGGCGAGCGTGATCGCCGCCGGCGCCAGTGCCCGCAACTGCTCCGGCCCGAGCTTCAGGATCGAGGTGCGCTTGACGAAATCGAGCACCGAAAGCCCGGACGAAAAGCGCGCCGAGCGCGCCGTCGGCAGCACGTGATTGGAGCCGGCGACATAGTCGCCGATGGCTTCCGGCGTATGACGGCCGAGAAACACCGCACCCGCATTGCGCATCCGCGCCAGGAAGCCCTCTGGGTCGTCGATGGCAAGCTCGACATGTTCGGCCGCGATGCGGTCGACCAGCGGCAGTGCTGCCTCGATCGTCGGCACCAGGATGACGGCGCCGAAATCGCGCCAGCTCGCCGCCGCCGTTGCTCCGCGCGGCAGGTTCTGCAACTGCCGCTCCACCGCCTGTTCGACCGCTGCGCCAAAGGCACGGTCGTCGGTGATCAGGATCGACTGCGCCGACACATCGTGTTCGGCCTGGGCGAGGAGGTCGGCGGCGATCCAGTCCGGATCGTTGCTGCCGTCGGCGACAACCAGCACTTCCGACGGCCCGGCGATCATGTCGATGCCGACCGTGCCGAACACCTGGCGCTTGGCCGCCGCGACATAGGCATTGCCAGGGCCGACGATCTTGGCGACGGGCTTTATCGTTTCGGTACCATAGGCAAGGGCCGCGATCGCCTGGGCGCCACCAACGCGGTAGATTTCGGAGACACCGGCAAGATCGGCTGCCACCAGCACCAGCGGCGGCACCTCGCCGCCAGAGGCCGGCACCACCATGGCGATGCGCTCGACGCCGGCGACCTTGGCCGGTACCGCGTTCATCAGCACCGAACTCGGATAGCTCGCCGTGCCGCCCGGCACGTAGAGCCCGACGGCCTCGATTGCCGTCCAGCGCGAGCCGAGCTCGACGCCGGCGGCATCGGTGTAGCGGTCGTCCTGCGGCAGCTGCCGCTGGTGATGGGCGCGGATGCGCTCGCGCGCGAATTTCAGAGCCTCGACCGTCTGCGGATCGGCGGCCTCGTAAGCCTTGGCAATGTCGTCCCTGGAGACGGCGATGCCGAGCCTGGCCAGGTCGCCGCCGCCGAATTTCTGCGTGTACCCGACCAGCGCCGCGTCGCCCTCGGCGCGCACCTTGGCGATGATCTCGCGCACCACGGCGTCGACATCGGCCGAGACTTCCCGCTTGGTCAGCAGGAACGCGGCAAAGCGCTGCTCGAAATCGGCGTCGGACTGGCGAAGCGTGATAGCCATTACATCAGACCCTGTGGACCGGGCGCGACGTCGCTTCCCAGGCGCCGCCGACATCGGCAAGCCGCGCCTCGATGCATTCGACATCGAGCATGATCGCGCCGCCGCCCGAAAAGATCAGCTCGACGATGCCGGCCGGTTTGTCGAGCGCGAGAAAGCTGATCGCCAGCAGCGACAGCACCTCGTCCGGCTTGTCGCGGGCAATGCCGCTGGTCTTGGCGCCGAGCACCCGGTCGAAATGCAGCACGGCCTGCCGCCGCTCATTGTGCTGGCGGAAGAAGCCGGATTTCGCCTCCCAGACGAAGCGGTTCATGGTCAGCACGAAGCGCTTTACCGAAGGCAGGTACTCGAGATCGCTGACCTTCATGACGGCATCCTGGACATGCGCCGAGATGATGCTCAGATCCTGATCGTCGAGCGCGACAAGCTTGAGGCCATTCATGCGGAATTCGCACCTGCGAGTTGATTATTCGACCTTCTGTTAGGCGGTCTTTCCTGCTCGTGCAACCGCGCCGGAGGTCTTGTCCAGGCAATCGCCCCGGTCAGCGCTGCCCCTCATCCCCCTGCCGGGACCTTCTCCCCGTATAGGGACGGGGAGAAGGGGCTGGCCGCAACCTCGGCACCCTCCCGCAACGCTGGAGATTGGCGAAATCCTTCGCGAGGCGTCCCTTCTCCCCGTCCCTATACGGAGAGAAGATGCCGGCAGGCAGATGAGGGGCAGCGCCGACCTGAGCCTGCTATGGTCACCCCGAAATGCGCTCGATCTCCGCGCCGCAGCCAGACAGCTTTTCCTCCAGCCGCTCGAAGCCGCGGTCGAGATGGTAGACGCGGTTGACCGTGGTTTCGCCTTCGGCAGCAAGGCCGGCAATGACCAGCGACACCGAGGCGCGAAGATCGGTCGCCATGACTGGCGCGCCCTTCAGCTTCGCTACGCCGTCGACGATCGCCGTCTGGCCGGACAGCGTGATGTGGGCGCCGAGCCGGGCGAGTTCCTGGACGTGCATGAAGCGGTTTTCGAAGATCGTCTCGGTGATGCGCGACTTGCCCTTGGCCATCGTCATCAGGCCCATGAACTGCGCCTGAAGATCGGTCGGGAACGCCGGGAAGGGCGCCGTCGTCACATCGACCGGCGAAATGCCGGCGCCGTTGCGCCTGACGCGGATGCCGGAATTAGTCTGCGTGATCTCGGCGCCGGTCTGCGAAATGATGTCGAGCGCCGTCTGCAACAGGTCGGGCCGCGCGCCTTCCAGCACGACGTCGCCGCCGGTCATCGCCACCGCCATCGCATAGGTGCCGGTCTCGATGCGGTCGGGGATCACCCTGACGCGAGCACCCGACAGCGCCTCGACGCCGTCGATGGTGATGGTCGCCGTGCCGGCGCCCGAGATCTTCGCGCCCATGGCGTTGAGGCATTCGGCGAGGTTGACGATCTCCGGCTCGCGCGCGGCGTTTTCGAGCACCGTCTCGCCCTTGGCCAGCGAGGCCGCCATCATCAGCACATGGGTGGCGCCGACCGAAACTTTCGGGAACACATAACGGTTGCCGACAAGCCGGCCGTTCCTGGTCTTGGCGATGACGTAGCCGGTGTCGACGTCGATATCGGCGCCCAGCGCCTGCAGGCCTTCGAGGAAGAGGTCGACCGGCCGCGTGCCGATGGCGCAGCCGCCGGGCAGCGACACCTTGGCTTCGCCCATGCGGGCCAGCAGCGGTCCGATCACCCAGAACGACGCCCGCATCTTCGACACCAGCTCGTAAGGCGCCGTCGTGTCGACGATGTTGCGGGCCGAGAAAGTGATGGTGCGCGAATAGCCTTCCTGCTGCTTTTCGCGGCGGCCATTGACCGAATAGTCGACGCCGTGATTGCCGAGGATGCGGATCAGCTGCTCGACATCGGCCAGATGCGGCACGTTTTCCAGCGTCAGCGTGTCATCGGTCAAAAGCGCGGCGATCATCAGCGGCAGCGCAGCGTTTTTCGCGCCCGAGATCGGAATGCTTCCGGCAAGCTTGTTGCCGCCAACAATTCTGATGCGATCCATGAAGAGCGTCCCCTCGGCGCCAAGGCCGGTTTAAATCGGTTGAGTCTGTTGCGGCCATCTAGACCATTGGCCGGCTTGGTTCAAGAAACAGGCTACTCCCCACTTTGGCCCACGCCGACTTGGCCAAAGTACCGGCGACCAACATAGCCGATTCGCGTTAATCTTTTTTCATCACCGCTTGCAGCCCCTCCGGCCGCTTATCGGCGTCGCCGGTCCGTCGCGACCGCGATTGCGCCTTGCGCTTCTGCAGGTTGGCGCGCAACTGCTCGGCCAGCCGGTCCTTGCGGCCCGTTCCGGCTTTTTTCGCTGAACCATCCTTCTTCGGTGATCCATCCTTGTTCGGAGAAACTGTCTTGCCGTTCATCGTTCTGTCCCCGGCCGGCGACCCGCCGGTGCGGATCAAGGGATAGCCAACATTTGTGGCACGGCCATGTCCGCAACGATCGCCCGGTGCGGCCTTTCAACCCGTCTTTGTCTTGGCCTTGCGCTTGCCGGTTCGATATGGCAGAAGCCCCGCCATCGGCGGCTGCGGTAGCTCAGTGGTAGAGCACTCCCTTGGTAAGGGAGAGGTCGAGAGTTCAATCCTCTCTCGCAGCACCAGTCTATCCGCACCATGCAGAGCTATGGCCATCGCCGCGCATGACCGACTGAGCAAATAGAGGCTATCAGGGCAGATCGCGACGCATACCGGCTGAATGATACGGAGCCGAGCTGCCTTGTGCCCGGCTCCTCCGGCTTTGACGGGAACCTATGCAGCGTCGCCTGTTAGTTGCCGACGTCGCCGCTCCGGAGCCGCTTCACGCACAAAGCGCGAAGGACCAGAGCGGCATCGGCGTAAGTGATCGCCTTTTCGCCGCCGAAAACCAGTGCATTGCCGACAACCTCTAGGACATCGCCCTCGATGCGCCAAGGAAGAATATCGGTGCAGGTCCGCATGCGGCCGAAGACCGAACTGATCGGCACCATCTGGTCCTCAAATTCCACGTGCGGCTCGTCCGTTCCCGGAATCCAGGTTTGGTAAGCTTCCAAGGCATCGTCGAAGGCTCCGTGCAAATGAATCGGAGCATGGCCCTCATGCAGTGCGGGTAAAAGGCGTGTGGTCATCGGTCTCCTCCTGGATCGCGGCAGCCAGCCAATGCTGCCAGGTAACCCCCGCATTTCGATGATTGGTCTATGGCCGGATGCGACGGGCGCCTACCCAATAGCCGCAAGTGCCGATGCCCCAATAGAAGGCTTCATCCCGTCCTGAGCGGCGAAATTTCGCCTCGGAGTCAGAAGCGTCGTCCGCCTGCGCCTGATCCGGCGCATAACGTGAACGCTCCATGGGCGGGAAAAGGGCGCCGATCACGATCCTGATACAGCCCGGAACGGCTTCCAGAAATGTCTGCGTCATCGTCATCTCCTGATCCTGCGAACATGGACGGCGAAAAGTCAGGCACTTGAAGCGGGCAGTATGACCGGCTTCTTAGCAAATGTCTATCAAACTTGTAGACATTGGCTTGTAAGGAGCGAGCCTCAGACGAAATACCATGCGAGCTTGCCTGTGACTACGGTGGATGCTTGATCGCCAAGCTTCCTGCTATCCGCGCCTCGAACGGCCGCAGCTCCCGGTCTCTTGGCACTTTGCGACGGGGATCAGCTCCATCGCGCCTTCCTCGCGAGCGCGACGGATCTTCAGAATGATGATCCGTCCTTCATGAACCTTGGTCGAGCCGCCAACATGCGATCAGGTGCTCGTCGCCAGCTTGGCTGAGGGGCGGTTCGGCTTTCCAGCAATCGGCAACAGCGAGCGAGCAACGGCCGGCGAAGGCGCATCCCTGGCTCGGGCCCGCCGCGATGTCGGCCTGAGAGATGATCTTCGGCGCTGCATCGTCTGAAGACGCCGCCAGCAGCAGTTTCGTATAGGGATGATTGGGTCCGTGAAAAATCTGGTCGGATGAGCCGGTTTCGACCAGGCGGCCGCGGTACAGCACGCCGATCCTGTCGGCCATGTAGCGCACGACCCTGAGATCGTGGCTGATGAACAGATAGGTCGTGTCCTTGTCGCGCTGCAGGTCGTTGAGCAGGTTGAGAACAGTTGCCTGGACGGAAACGTCGAGCGCCGAAGTGGGTTCGTCGAGCACGACGACCTGCGGCACGCCGGCGAAGGCCCGTGCGATGGCCGCCCGTTGCCGCTGGCCGCCGGATAGTGATCGCGACTTCTGCTCGGCTGTGGCGCCGGCAAGGCGAACCGATTGCAGCAAATCGCTGACGCGGGCCTTTATCTCACTGCTGCGCAGGCCGGCGAGCCGGCGCAGCGGGCGGCCGAGGATCCTGCCGATTCGCTTACGCGGATTGAGCGTGCGATCCGGCGACTGGAAAACCATCTGCACATCGCGGCGTTCGCCAAGACTTCTCTTCTCGACGCGCGGTGCGACCTTCCTGCCGAACAGTTCGACCGATCCGGCGTCTGGCATCTGTAGGCCGGTGACGATCCTTGCCAGGGTCGACTTGCCGGAACCGGACTCGCCGATCAGCCCGAAGGTCTCGCCGTGGCCGATATCGAGATCGACATTGCTGAGCACCGGTTGGCTGCCGAAGGCATGGCTGATGCCTTTACAGGCGATCGCGATTCGGCGTTCTTTGCGCTCGCCGGCATCTTCATTCTGGACCGCCGAGTGCGATGGCAGGCCGTCCGTCTCCGCCAGTCTTCCATTCCGCTTCGTGTAGTTGAGCGCCGGGATCGAGGCGATCAGCGCCTTCGTATAGGCGTGAGAGGGGTTGTCGAAGACATCGCCGGCGGCGCCGCTTTCGACCACGGTTCCCGACTGCATCACCGCCACCCGGTCGCAGGAGCGGCGGATCATGTTGATGTCGTGGCTGATCAGCAGAATGCTGGTTTTGTGGTCCTTGCGCAGGCCGGAGAGGATAGCGATGATCTCGGACTGGACGCTGGCGTCGAGCGCCGTCGTCGGCTCGTCCAGCACCAGCAGCGACGGGTCGAGCGCAATCGCGATGGCGATGTTGGCGCGCTGCTGCATGCCGCCGGAGAGTTCGTGTGGATAGAGCCCCAGCACCCGCTCCGGATGGCTCACCCGAACGCACCCGAGCAGTTCGCAAGCCCGCTCGCGCGCCTCGTCATGGCGCACCGGGCGATGCCGCATGATCGTCTCGGTGATCTGGCGGCCGATCGTCATGCTTGGGTTGAGGGCCGCGCCCGGGTGCTGGTAGACGGCGGCGATATGATTTCCCCTGAGTTGGCGCAACTGCTCGGCGGAGAGGTCGCGGATTTCGCGGCCCTGGAACTCCAGCGCTGACGCCGCGATGCGGGCATTCTTCGGCAGATAGCGCAGGATGGCGAGCGCCACCGAGCTTTTCCCCGATCCGGACTCGCCAACAAGGCCGAGTGCTTCGCCTTCGCCTATGCGCAGGGAGACGCCACTGACGGCGGGATGCGATCCATTGCGCCCGTCATAGGCGATGGAAAGCTGGTCGACGTTCAGAACCGAGGAGGACATTGGGAGCTTGAAACCACTTTCTTCCAGCGTCGCGATCGAGGGCAATCGCTTCCACTTTTGCAATGCTTTATCTCTATAAAATTACTAGAATTAAGCCGGAGCGCAATCTAACTTTCATGGCTCAAGAGCGATTGTCGCCGCTTGCCGAAGCAGCGCGACAATCTCCGGAGCAGATTTGGCTCCAGGGCAGATCTGGAAGGAGACTGGCATGGCTCGAGACCACATGATCCTCAGCGCATTTTTCTTCAACCCGCAGGGCGATCATCGGATGTCGTGGCGCCATCCGCGGGCGCCGGGCCGGGAGGTGCTGGACTTCGAGTTCTACCGTGATCTCGTGCAGGCGGCCGAGCGGGCCAGGATCGACACCATCTTCGTCGCCGACCACGTTTCGATCTGGGATTCGGTCAAGAGCGGTGTCGCCCACTACGCCAATGCCCGCCTTGAGCCGTTGACGCTGCTGTCGGCACTGGCCAGCGTGACCAAACACATCGGCCTGATCACCACGGCGTCGAGTTCGTACAGCGAGCCCTACAATGTTGCGCGCATGTTCGCCTCGCTCGACCATATCAGCAAGGGCAGGGCGTCGTGGAACGTCGTCACATCGGCCATGGACGAGGAGGCGCGCAATTTCGGCCGCGACGGCAACATAGAACATGCGTTCCGCTATGAGCGCGCGGCCGAATTCCTCGATATCGTCAAGGCGCTTTGGGACAGCTGGGAAGACGAGGCGCTGCTGATCGACAAGCAGACGGGCTATTTCGCCGATCCCGACAAGGTCCACCCCATCGATCACAAGGGCAAGCACTTCAAGGTGCGCGGGCCGCTCAACGTCTCGCGGCCGCCGCAGGGCCACCCGCTGATCGTCCAGGCCGGCTCGTCCGAGGACGGCAAGAACTTCGCCGCCGCCCAGGCCGACGTGCATTTCGCCATCTACAGCACCAGGGAAGACGGCATCAAATACCGGCAGGACATCAACGAGCGCCTCGCCCGCTATGGCAGGAAGCTGGAGAGCTTCAAGATCCTGCCGGGCATTCTGCCGATTGTCGCCGCTTCCGAGGCGGAAGGCCGCGAAAAGCAGGAATACCTCCAGACCCTGTTGCCCGATCAGGTCGGCATCGACCTTCTGTCCAGCTGGAGCGGCATCGATCTCTCCGTCTATCCGCCAGACGGGCCGCTGCCGCCGCTGCCGGACGAGAGCACCTTCAATGGCGGACGGACATCGCTCAACCGGGTCAAGGAATGGTCGAAGCAGAATCTCAGCCTACGCGACATCGCCCGCAAGCTCGCCAACAGCGGTTCGGTGCCGACCGTCGCCGGCACGCCCAAACAGATCGCCGACCAGTTGCAGGACTGGTTCGTTTCAGGCGCCGCCGACGGCTTCAACCTGATGTTCCCGCTGCTGCCCGAGGACTGGGTGAATTTCGCCGAGCAGGTGGTGCCGGAGCTGCAGCGTCGCGGCGTGTTCCCGACCGAATACGCGCCAGGAACGCTGCGCGACCGCTTCGGTCTGGCGCGGCCGGCAAACCGCTTCGCCGAGCAGCGCGACAACGCACGCGCCGTGTCCTGACCGGGAGAACGATCATGACCGTCGCGCCAAGATTGCAGCCTCGCGAAGCCACCGCGCCGCAGCTCGTCAATGTCCTGCACAGTCCCAAGCGTGTGCGCGTCAAATTCGGCGGCCGCACGATCGCCGACAGCCGCAACGTGCTGGTGCTGCGCTCCAACCATTTCCTGCCGATCTATTTCTTCCCGCCGTCAGCGGTAGACCCGTCGGTGCTGAAGCCCTCGCTGCATCGCGAACCGCATCCAGTCGGTGGCGAGACGGCCTATTGGGATATCGACAGCGGCGACAGGCGCAGTGCCAACGCGGCGTGGGCGTTCATCTCGCCGCCGGACGAAGCGCTGGCGTCCCTGGCCGGGCGGATCGCCTTCACCTGGAAGGCCGTCGACCAATGGTTCGAGGAGGACGAAGAGGTCTTCGTCCATGCGCGAGACCCTTATGCGCGCATTGATGTGCTGCAAAGCACGAGCCATGTGCAGGTCTGGTTCGACGGCGAGCCGATCGCCGACAGTCACCGCCCGGTGCTTTTGTTCGAGACGCATCTGCCGACGCGTTTCTATCTGCCGGCGGAAGACATCCGGCTGGAGCGGCTGACGGCGTCCGTTACAACGACGCGATGTCCCTACAAGGGCATCGCCTCCTACTGGTCGGGGCTGCTGAGCGACGGAACGGTGCGCCCGGACATCGCCTGGAGCTACCGGGAACCAATCGCCGAAATGCCGAAGATCAAAGGCCTCATCGCCTTCTATCCGCAGGCCGTTGACCGCATCCATCTCGACGGCGAACCCGTCGCATAGGTTTTCAATTTTCATTTCAAAGCAGGGTTTTAACATGACCAAACGCAGGGATATCGACGCACTTCGCAGCCTGTCGGGGGACATCTGGAATGTCGCCGTCGACGAATATCAGGGCGGCTTTCTCAAGCGCCGCGATCTCCTGAAATACGCCGCACTGCTCGGCCTGACAGGCTTTGCCATCTCGCAGGGGTTCGGAGCCGCGCGCGCCGCGGCCGCCGGCGGTACGGTCCGTGTCGGGCTCGGTCAGCCGACCAAGGCGATCGATCCGGTTTCGGTGACCGATCCGGCCAGCATCGGGGTGATCAGCCAGGTCGGCGAATATCTGATCCTCGACGATCCGAAGGACGGTCTCCAGCCGAAGCTCGCTTTGTCCTGGGAGGCCGACGAGACAGCCAGCCGCTGGACCTTCAAATTGCGGCAAGGAGTGAAATTCCACGATGGCCGCGCCGTCACCGCCAAGGACGTGGTGGCGAGCTTCGAGCGGCTGGTCGATCCCGCCAGCGGCTCGTCGGCGCTCTCAGCCTACAAGGGCATCCTGTCCAAGGGTGGCGCCAAGCTGGTCGATGACGAAACGGTCGCCTTCGATCTGGACGGTCCGAACAGCAATTTCCCTTTCTATGTCTCTTCCGACGTCTATAACGCCGTCATCCTGCCGGCCGACTATGCCGGCGATTTCGAGAAAAATTTCAACGGCACCGGCCCGTTCAAGCTCGAATCCTTCCGTCCCAAGCAAGGCGCCAGCTTCGTGCGCAATCCGGATTACTGGGGCGAGAAGGCACTTCCCGACCGCATCGAGATCAAGTTCTTCGACGACGAGCAGGCGCAGGTGCTGGCGCTGCAGGCCGGCCAGCTCGACGTCATCCCCAGCACGACGCGGTTGGAACTGGCGATCGAGGGCAACCCCAACTTCAAGCTGCTCAGCGTGCAGGCAAGCTCGCATGACCAGGTGCATCTCAGAACCGACCAGGCGCCGTTCACCGACAAGCGCATCCGCCGTGCGCTGGCACTCACCATCGACCGCGAGGCGGTGGTCAAGGGGCTGCTGAAGGGCCGCGCCATCGTCGGCAACGACACCCCGTTCGCGCCGATCTTCCCTTCGGCCGATCCGTCGGTGCCGCAGCGCAAGCACGATATCACGGAAGCCAAGCGGCTGCTTGGCGAGGCTGGCGTGCCGAACGGCTTCGAGGTGACGCTGACCACCGAACGCGCCTATGACATTCCCGACTATGCGGTGATCATCCAGAACTTCGCCAAAAAGATCGGCATCGATGTCAAGCTCAATGTCCTGCCGCAGGACGCCTATTACGGCTCGGCGACCTTCGGCAGCTCGCCTTGGCTGGATTCGGTTCTCGGCATCACCGACTACGGCCATCGCGGCACGCCCGACATCTTCCTCAACGCCACGCTGAAGAGTACGGGAGCCTGGAACGCGGCGCATTTCAACAACCCCGGCTATGATGCGCTGCTGCTCGACTACTCGAAGGCGCGTGACCTCAATGCCCAGCGCCTTGCTGCCGGCAAGATCCAGACGCTTTTGCTTGACGAGACGCCGGCGATCATCAGCTACTTCTCGCAATACAGCCGGATTGTCAGCTCGAAGGTCGAGGGCGTGCGCTTCACCGCAATCTCGCATCTGCTGCTAGATCGCGTTTCCTTCGTCCAGGCATGATCGCGACATGCTGACCGGCCGCATTCTGTCAGCGCGTGTGGGCACTCTTGTCCTCACGCTGTGGCTTGTCAGTGTCCTGGTTTTCTTCGCCGGACAGGTTTTGCCCGGCGATGTCGGCCGCGTGATGCTCGGGCCGTTTGCCGACGCGCAGGCGGTGGCGGAGCTGAACAAGCGGCTGGGCGCCGACCAGCCAGTTCTCGTCCAGTATTGGCTCTGGTTCAGCAAGGCGGTGTCAGGCGATTTCGGCACCTCGCTTTCGATGCGCGCGCCGGTGGCCCCGTTCGTGCAGGAGAGCCTGAAGCGCTCCGCATCCCTTGCCGGCATTATTTTGGTCTTTCTCATTCCGCTCGGGGTTGGCGGCGGTGTCATCGCCGGTCTCAACGCCGGCCGCCTCATCGACCGGCTGATCGTGGTGGCGGGCGTCTCCTTCGGCATCGTGCCGGATTTTGTGTCCGGCCTGGTGCTGCTCATCGTTTTCGGCCTGTGGCTGAATTGGTTCCCGATCTCAGGCGTTGCGCCGGATGGCGCGGGCTTCTGGACGCAAGGCTATTATCTGATCCTGCCGGCGCTGCCGCTGGTGCTCAATCTTGCCGGCTACATCGCCCGGATGACGCGGGCCGGCGTGATCGAGGCGATGGCCGCCGACTACGCACGCACCGCCGTCCTGAAAGGGCTTGAGCGGCGCGAGATCATCCTTCGGCACGTGCTGCGCAATGCGCTGACCCCGACCATCGCGGTGCTGGCGACGCAGACCGGATACATGCTTGGCGGGCTGGTTGTGATCGAAGCGCTGTTCGGCATCCAGGGACTTGGCAATCTGGTTCTGAACGCAGCCAAGGCGCGAGATTTCCCGATGCTTGAAGCGGGGGTGCTGGTGATGGCGGCAATCTTTGTTCTTTCGGCGGCGGCGGGCGACTTCGTGCTGGCTTTGCTCGATCCGCGGCAACGCCGTCGGACCTCGCCATGACCGATCTGACGGAGTTTCCCGCATCACGGCGCGCCGTGGCCGGTTTTCCGGCGGTGCGCAGGATCGGCAGTGCCTTCTCCGGACTGCCCCTATCGGTCGTGATCGGAACGCTGCTGCTACTGTTCTGGGTCGTATGCGCGGTAGCAGGCAATCTTTTCGTTCCGTATGATCCCTATGCCGAGGATTTTCTGGCGATGCTGACGCCGCCCGATGCCTCGCATTGGTTCGGGACCGATCAGCTCGGCCGCGACGTGCTGTCCCGCATTATCGTCGGATCGCGCGATATCCTGCTGGTTGCGCCGCTGGCGACGCTGGTCGGCGTTGCCGCCGGCAGCATCATCGGCCTGGTGCTCGGCTATTTCGATGGCCTCACCGATGCCATCGGCGCGCGGCTGCTCGATACACTGATGGCGTTTCCATTCATCGTTCTCGTCACCATGACGCTGGTGGCGATCGGGCCGTCGAACCTGACCGTCGTCCTGGTGATCGGCATCGCCTATGCGCCGCTGGTGGCGCGCACCGTCCGCGCCGCCGTGCGCGAGCAGAAGCAGCGCGACTATGTCAGCGCCGCCCGGCTTGGCGGCGAAGGCGCGCTCGCCATCATGTTCCTGGAGATATTGCCCAACATCAGGGAGACGATCCTCATCGAGTTCGTCACTCGGCTGGGCTACGGGTTCTTTTCGATCGCGACGCTGAGTTTTCTGGGCCTCGGCATCCAGCCGCCGTCGGCCGATTGGGGGCTAGCCGTCGCCGACGGCTACGGTTTCCTGTCCGGCGGTAAATGGTGGGTCGTCGTTTTCAATTCCGGCGCGATCGTTTCACTGGTCATGGCAACGAACCTAATTGCCCAAGGCTTAGGCGCGTTTGAAAATGGTGATGGATGAATGCGAAGCCGTATTGATGGCCTGAGCTTCGGTCTGCTCGCTATACGGACATTGCTACGTCCATTAGCAGAACGGCATTTTTCTCCGCGAGGCCGAAAAATCGGAACGTAGTTCCTTATCTCTATAGATTTTGTCGAATATCGTCTGCCCCGGTTTGGAAATGACCCGATGCGCATGCAGGGTCCGGGAGATTGACGAGTTGGCAAGGCTATCGGTTCTCGGAATATCCGGCGGCGTAAGCACACCATCGCGCACTACCGCGGTGGTCAACGCGCTGGTCAAGGCAGTCGCCTTGCGCGTCCCGGCAGACACCGGCGTGATCGAAATCACCGAGGCGGCGCCTTCGATTTTCGCCGGGCTGTCTCGTCGTGCGCTCGGCGCGTCTGGCGAAGCGATCATCCAGCGTGTCGAGAAGGCCGACCTGCTCGTGGTCGGAACGCCGGTCTATCGGGCGTCCTACACCGGCGCTCTCAAGCACCTGTTCGACCTCGTCGATCATCGTGCACTGACGGGCAAGACCGTGCTTCTCGCGGCAACCGGCGGAAGTCCATACCATGGCCTGGTTCTCGAACATCAGCTCCGGCCATTGTTCGGTTTTTTCGGGGCCGTCACCGTCCCGACCGGCGTCTACGGCGCGCCCGACGATTTCGTCGATGCCAAGATCGTCGGCGCGGCGATTATCGAGCGCATCTCACGGGCCGCTACCGAAGCGATTTCCTTGCTTAATTCCAGTCATGCAAATGCTGCCGTCGCCACGCGCGTCGGTTGAAGCCAATCAAAAAGGGGAAACGAAACGAAATGACCTCGAATTCCGACAACGTGAAGTTCGCCTACTGGGTCCCGAACGTTTCGGGCGGCCTTGTCATCTCCAACATCGAGCAGCGGACAGGCTGGGACATCGATTATAACCGCAAGCTCGCCCAGATCGCCGAGGCCAACGGCTTCGACTACGCGCTGAGCCAAATACGCTTCACGGCCGGCTATGGCGCCGACA
The DNA here is from genome assembly GCF_040318335.1 of Mesorhizobium sp. M1182. Classification (NCBI taxonomy): domain Bacteria; kingdom Pseudomonadati; phylum Pseudomonadota; class Alphaproteobacteria; order Hyphomicrobiales; family Phyllobacteriaceae; genus Mesorhizobium; species Mesorhizobium sp. M1182. Next base: position 5,316 of record NZ_JAMYMD010000012.1, on the reverse strand, counting down.
ACCAGCACGAATCCGTCTCGTTCAGCCATGCCTTGCTCGCTGCCACCACAACGCTGAAAGTCATCGCGGCGATCCTGCCCGGCCCATGGAATCCAGCGCTGGCGGCCAAGCAGATAGCCACCATCAATCACCTGACCAATGGCCGTGTCGCCGTCAATGTCGTGAGCGGCTGGTTCCGCGGTGAGTTCGCCGCCATCGGCGAGCTGTGGCTCGACCATGACGAGCGCTATCGCCGCTCGGAGGAATTCATCCGTGCGCTGCGCGGCATCTGGACCGAGGACAATTTCACTCTGAAGGGCGACTTCTATCGCTTTACCAACTACTCGATGAAGCCGAAGCCGATCGATCCGCAGCCGGAGATCTTCCAGGGCGGCTCATCACGCGCGGCGCGCGACATGGCTGCGCGGGTTTCCGACTGGTATTTCACCAACGGCAACACGCCGGAAGAGATCAAGAAGCAGGTTGACGACATCAAGACCAAGGCGAAGGCCAATGGCCACAAGGTCAAGATCGGCGTCAACGCCTTTGCCATCGCTCGCGAAACCGAGGCAGAAGCGCGCACCGTGCTCGACGAGATCATCGCCAAGGCCAATCCGGAGGCGGTGCAGGGTTTCGCCGATCAGGTCAAGAACGCCGGCAAGGCCTCGCCGGAAGGCGAGGGTAACTGGGCGAAATCCTCTTTCGAGGATCTTGTCCAATACAATGACGGCTTCCGCAGCAATCTCATCGGCACGCCGGAACAGATTGCCGAACGCATCCTCAAGCTGAAGGATGCCGGCGCGGATCTGATCCTGCTCGGTTTCCTGCATTTCCAGGAAGAGGTGGAGTTCTTCGGCAAGCGCGTCATCCCTCTGGTGCGCGAACTGGAAGCGGCGCGCGACAGGGAGCTCGTCGCCGCGGAATAGGACAGGCGCGGCCTTCAGGCCGCCGCCCGCACGCCTTCAAAATCAGGGACGTTTCATGATTGGTGCTTCGCTGGGAGCCGCCGCATACGAGCGCGCGCCCGAAATCTCCGGGATTCTTGCTGGTGCTGGTCCCGTCGAGGACACGCGCCCGGCGCGCCTGTCGCCAAAGGCTGATGCGATCCTGGCGCTGGGCGGGATCAGCATTTCTTTTGGTGGCGTCATGGCATTGCGGGATGTCGACCTCGAGGTCAAAAGCCGCGAGATCCGCGCGGTGATCGGTCCCAATGGCGCCGGCAAATCCTCGCTGATCAACATCATCAGCGGCCTCTATCACGCCGATCAGGGCAAGATCGCGATCGATGGCCAGTCCTTCTCCCGGGTGTCGGCAAGCCGTCTGGCACGGCTCGGCGTCGCGCGCACCTTCCAGAACCTGGCACTGTTCGGTGGGCTTTCAGTGCGCGACAACATCGCGTCGGGCCGCGTCCACACCCGGCGCGCCAGCTTTGTCGAACATATCGCCGGTCTACCGCGCGCCCGGCGCGAAGATGCCGCGATCGCTGAAAAGGTCGACCAGACAATCGCCTTCCTGCATCTCGAGGCCGTCGCCGATCGCCTGGTCGCAACGCTGCCCTACGGCCTGCAGAAGCGGGTCGAACTGGCGCGCGCGCTTGTCGCCGAGCCGAAGATCCTGCTGCTCGACGAGCCGATGGCCGGCATGACGGCGACCGAGAAGGCCGAGATGGCCGGTTTCGTGCGCGCAGCGCGCGACCGGCACGACGTCACCATCATCCTCATCGAACACGACATCGGCGTGGTCATGGGGCTCTCCGACCGCGTCGCCGTGCTCGACTACGGCCGCAAGATCGCCGACGGGACACCGGCCGAGGTCAGGGCCAATCCGGCGGTGATCCAGGCCTATATCGGCACCGCCCAAGGCGAAGATGGCGAGGGCATCTGATGAGCTACTATGATTTCCTCTTCGTCATCGAGGTGCTGGTCGGTGGCTTGCTCTCAGGCGTCATGTATTCGCTCGTCGCCATCGGTTTCGTGCTGATCTACAAGACGTCGGGCGTGCTGAACTTCGCGCAAGGGTCGATGGTGCTGTTCGCCGCACTCACCTTTGTCAGCCTTGTCGAACGCGGCATCGCGTTTGCGCTTTCGCTGCTCATTACCCTCGCGATCATGGTTGCGCTGGGCTTCACCATCGAGCGAACTGTGCTGAGGCCGCTGGTCAATCGCTCGCCGATGACGCTGTTCATGGCCACGCTTGGCCTGTCTTACATCATTGAAGGCGCTGCCCAGTTGGTGTGGGGCACGCAGGTGCACGGGCTCGATCTCGGCATCGACGACACGCCGTTCGAGGTCGGCGGTATCCTGATATCGTCGTTCGATCTTCTTGCTGCAGGCATTGCCGCGGCGATGGTCGCCGGCTTGAGCGCATTCTTCTATTGGACCCGCATCGGCCTGGCGTTTCGCGCCGTCGCAGACGACCAGTTCGCGGCGCTCGCCGTCGGGCTGCGGCTGCCCCGGATCTGGGGGACGGTGTGGACGGCCGCGGGGTTCGTGGCACTGGTCGCGGGACTTTTGTGGGGCGCGCGCCTCGGCGTCCAGTTCTCGCTGTCGCTGATCGTGCTGAAGGCGCTGCCGGTACTGGTGCTTGGCGGCTTCGATTCCATCCTCGGCGCCATCGTCGGCGGCCTCATCATCGGCGCCAGCGAGAAGCTCGCCGAGGTCTACCTCGGACCCTTTGTCGGTGGCGGCATCGAAGGCTGGTTCGCCTATGCGCTGGCGCTGGTCGTCCTGCTGGTGCGCCCCTCCGGCCTGTTTGGCCAGAAGACTGTCGAAAGGGTCTGACCGATGGCCGTGCAAGCGCTCGATGCCGCAAGGCTTCCCATCGACTGGCAGAGGTTAGCTCTGCCCGTCGCCCTGATTGCCGTGGCCTACGGCCTGACCCCCGCCTATGCGTCGAGCTATCTCGTCGAGGCGATCCTGCTGCCGTTCCTTGCGCTCAGCCTGGCGGCGGTCGGCCTCAACCTTTTGACCGGCTATTGCGGCCAGCTTTCGCTGGGCTCCTCCGCCTTCATGGCGGTCGGCGCTTTCGCCGCCTACAATTTCAACCTTCGGGTCGAAGGACTGCCGCTGGCTGCGACCATGATCCTGGCCGGGATTTCAGCCGCCGGCATCGGCGTCGTGTTCGGATTGCCGAGCCTGCGCCTGCGCGGCTTCTATCTCGCCGTCTCAACGCTCGCCGCTCAGTTCTTCGTGCAGTGGGCGCTGACCAAGTTCGGGTGGTTCTCCAACGACAACCCTTCCGGGGTGATCTCGGCGCCGCACCTTGCCGTTGCGGGCTTCTCGCTCGACAGGGCGACGGGCCGCTACCTGCTCTCGGTGACCACGGTCATCGTGCTCACGGCGCTCGTCTGGCGCCTGGTCAACAGCGCGACCGGCCGCAATTTCATCGCCGTGCGCGACAACGAAACCGCCGCGCGGGTGATCGGCGTCCCTGTGCTGAAGACCAAGCTGCTCGCGTTCGCCATCTCGTCCTTCATCATCGGCGTCGCCGGGGTGCTGTGGGCCTTCACCTATCTGCGCACCGTCGAGCCGGCCGGCTTCAATCTCGACCGCTCGTTCCAGATCCTGTTCATCATCATCATCGGCGGGCTGGCCTCGATACGCGGCGCCTTTCTGGGAGCGGCGTTCATCGTCATCTTTCCGCTCATCCTGTCGCGGCTTGGCGCCTTCCTGTTTGGCGGACTGTTCGATTCGGGTGTTCTCGACATGAGCCAGCGCATCGTGCTCGGCGCGCTCATCATCATCTTCCTCATCGCGGAACCGAACGGGCTGTCGGCCCTCTTCGACCGCCTGAAACGACGGATCGGCTCAAGGTCCAGCTGAGCGCCGCTCGACATCCTCTCACGGACCACAACCTCAGGAGACGCAATCCATGACCTTCTTCAGTCACCTCAAGAAAGCGGCGATCGCCACGGCTTTCGTCCTCGGCGCGACGGCGGTCCACGCCGACGAGCAGTATTTTCCCCTGCAGAGCTACCGCGTCGGCCCTTATGCCGCCGGCGGCACCGGCTTCTTCGGCGGCTTCATCGACTATCTCAACCTGATCAACATCCGCGACGGCGGCGTCAACGGCGTCAAACTGACCTGGAGCGAGGGCGAGACGCAGTATGAGGTCGAGAAGGGCGTCGAGGTCTATGAACGATTGAAGAGCAATCCCGGCATCGCCGCCTGGAACCCGCTTTCGGTCGGCATCGCCTATGCCATGATCGACCGCATCACCGATGACAAGGTGCCGCTGATTACCATCAACCACGGCCGCACCGACACCACGGACGGACGCGTGTTCCCTTACGTCTTCCCGCTGCTGCTCAATCCCTACAGCGAGACCTCGGGCATCGTGAACTATATCGCCTCCAAGGAAGGTGGCCTCGACAAGCTCAAGGGCAAGAAGATCGTCGTGCTCTATCACGGCTCGCCCTATGGCAAGGAGACGATTCCGATCTATGAGCTGCTGTCGCAGAAATACGGCTTCGAGCTGTCGCAGATCGAGGTTCCGCATCCAGGCAACGAGCAGCAGGCGCAGTGGCTGACGATCCGTCGCGAGCATCCGGACTATGTGGTGCTGCGCGGCTGGGGCGTGATGAACCCGGTTGCGCTCAAGACCGCGCAGAAGACCGGCTTCCCGGCCGATCACATCGTCGGCAATGTCTGGTCGAATTCGGAAGAGGATGTGATCCCCGCCGGCGATGCCGCCAAGGGCTATACGGCCATCACCACCCAGGCGTCAGGCGAGCAGTATCCGGTGGTCCAGGAGATCGTCAAAACGGTCTACGGCGCCGGCAAAGGCAATATCGAGGAAAAGAGCCGTATCGGCTCGGTCTACCACAATCTCGGCATCGTCAACGGCATCCTCAATGTCGAGGCGGTCCGCATCGCGCAGGCCAAGTTCGGCAACCGCACGCTCACCGGCGACGAAGTCCGCTGGGGCTTCGAGCATCTCAAGCTCGATCCGGCACGCGTCGAGGCGCTGGGCGCCAAGGACCTGTTCCACTCGATCAACGTCTCCTGGGACAATCACGAAGGTGACGGCTACGTGACCTTCCAGCAGTGGGACGGCAAGAAGTGGAACGTCGTCTCCGACTGGATTGCGCCCGACTGGAAGCTGCTGCGTCCGATCATCGAGAAGTCGTCCGAGGCCTATGCCAAGGAAAAGGGCATCAAGATCCGCACGGCCGAAGACGCCGAAGCAGTGGTCAGCAACTGAAGTCCAACAACTCGCGGCCGGCCCCCGGGCCGGCCGCGCTTTGCGGGCTATTGGGGGGTCATAGCTGTGCAGCCCGGGAAATACGATCCGGTGGGGGAGTCGCGGGGGGGCCGGCTACAACGGCGCCCACGCCGC